>JAEURV010000103.1 GCA_016788465.1 Nitrospira sp.
AAGGAGTCCGCTCACGACGTCGAGCGCCCTTTTATGGAACCTGTTGTTTAAGCAGTCGGTGGACTGGACGCCGTCGCGCCGGGGAGGGATTTGAGAATGACCAACATATCGCCGGTCTCCAACTTGCGGCCGTCCTGCAAATCCCAGAACTGTAAGACCGTTCCCTGACGATAGAGCCGTAGAATGATGTCCGGTTTCAAGTCAGATGCCGTGCGTCCCACTTCATCCGGCCTGACGGATCGTTCGACGAGATTGACACGCCCCCCGGCCGTCAAGAGATCCTGCACGTATTCCATGAAGTGCGGATGTCCCACCGCCGCGGCAAGCAGATATCCGCCGAATGTCGACGGGGAAATGATGCCGGTCGCCCCACCCTGCTGGAACACTTTGACATTCTCTTCTTCGACCGCACTCACGAGTATCTCCACCGTCGGATGTAAATGGCGCGCCGTCAGGAGGATGAGGGCGTTGGTGTCGTCCCGTCCCGCAGTCACGATCACGGCCCTGGCTCGCTCCACGACGGCATGGCGCAGCAGCGCTTCCTGCGTCGCGTCTCCTCGTAACGCGATCAGGCCGAGCTCCAGGGCTGTCCGAATCCGCTCTTCCCGAGGCTCGATGATGACGACCCGTTCGGCGTCCACCCCTTTGGCCAACAGCTCTTTGGCCGTCGACCAGCCGGTGTACCCGAACCCGCACACAATAATGTGGTCGCGTAGTGCTGCCTGGACCTTCGCCATACGATACCCCTCTCTATACTGGCTCACGACGAGTTGATAGGCGGTGCCGAGAAAGAGAAACCACATCAACAGCCGAATGGGCGTGATGAACAGCGCGTCTACTAAGCGGGCCTCCTGTGAGACCGGCACGATATCCCCGTATCCGACCGTCGTCATCGTCACCATCGCGAAATACAGCACATCGATGGCGGTCATCTGTTGATCGACATTGTCTTTCAGCCCGTCGCGCTCAAACCACAAGACCAGAAAGACAAGGGCGAAGAGGGCCAGCACGAGCCCCATGCGGACGAGCAACGTCCGTCCTGGCCTGAGATCGGCACGGGTAAAGAGCAGCTGCTCAAACCGACGGCCTGACGGGCGAACGGGCGGCATAGATGATCCTACAGAGTTCAACGGTCGCGTTTCCAGTGTCGTGGGCTCCCGCTGTCGAGATAGTGCATCGCTGTCTTGCCCACAGGCTCACGGTCTGTCTGATTATAGGCGTGCGTCAGCGCGAGCTTCGGTTGCGGCCGTGGTCCGGCCGGTGTCGAGCAGAATGGCGACGAGCATGTCGCTCATCACGTTCACGCCGGAGCGGGCACGAGCGATGATCCAGTCCACGGTCATGATGAGCGGAATGGCGGCCAGAATGACCTGGTCCGGCAGACCAGCGGCAGCCAGGACGAGCGGCAACACGATCATCCCGGCTTCCGGAATGCCGGCGACACCGGCTCCGGCGATGATGGAAGCCATGACGATCACGATCTGTTTCGACAGGGGCAAATCATAACCGAGCGCATGGGCCAGGAAGAGTGCAGCCATCGCTTCATAGAGGGTGATGCCGTCGTTATTGAGATTGGTCCCGACGCAAGCGGCGAGGCGCGCCGATTGTGCTGAGACCTGCATACGTTCCAGACAGCGGAGCGTGATCGGTACGGTCGCCAAGCTACTGTTACAAGAGAGCGCCGTCATGATGGCATCAGCCCCTTGCCCGATGTAGATCCTGGGAGATTTCTTCCCCACCACCCACGCCACAAACGGATAGTAAAGCAGCGCATGCACGGCCAGACCAAGGAGCATGGCGGCAAGAAACATCCACAGTGTCGCGAAGACAGCGATGCCGGATTTCCCGACGACGTTGGCCACGACGCCACAGACGGCGATCGGTACCGCAAGAATGACCCACCAGAGCCCCATTACCAGCCAACCATAGAGCCGCTCAATGGCCCAGGCTACATGATCCAGGACTCCGCCGGCCTGGCCGCTCTTTATGCGCGCCCACCGAAGCGCCAGACCCAGTCCGAGTGCCAGCAGCACGACCCCAATGATGTTGTTGCTGCCGAACGGATCGGCGATCGTGCGAGGAATATAGGCCATCAAGTCTTCAAGGGGATGCTCCGACGCGGCAAAGGCTGGCTTGAGTGTTGTTCCTGGTACGACTTGGAGCAACTCTTCCACATGGCCCTGCCAGGATTTTCCGGGTTGCCACAGGTTCATGATGACCAGGCCGATCAGCATGGCTACGGAAACATTGACGAGGCAAATCATGAGGAGCTTCGCTCCCTGGCGAAGCGGTAGGCTGGCGCGTATCAGAGAATCCATTATCGCAAAGAAGATGAGGGGAACGGCGAGGGTCTTCAGCACCCAGACCACCCAGAGTCCGAGTTTCCCCAATTGTTCGTTGCGCAGGCCGTTCAGATAAGGCTCCTGGCCGAACACGATGCCGAGCGCCGTTCCGCATACGACGGCAAGGATGACTTGTGTATAGAGAGGAAATGTACGTGCGTGCGGCATCATTCGATCTCAAGTCGGGACAGCTGACACAGATCGCGATCCGGAAATCATGTCTCTTCGCAGGTGCCATCCCTCTACTTTGCCGGTGCGGTGCCGATGGAAGTCGGCATCGTGAATCAGACACCGGTGCAGAGAGCCTGTTAGGTCGGAATGTCGCGGTTACCGTCGTAGGAGGCTCTAGATTGATACGAGATTTTCACAATATCACCATCTCGAACCGAGGAGTCTTCCGACGCGATCTTCTTGTTGATGGTGATGAGCGCTTCTCGGTTCTGAACGAACGGCCGCAGCCCGCCGAGTTGTGCGGAGTTGGTTTCGATAAGTTGCTTCACGGTGGTCGTTCCTGAAACGGCTACGTCGAGCTCGCTCTCATCAACAGCGGCTCGCAAGGTCTGACCGAAGATCTGTATGGATACCATCAGCGGATCACCGGACTCATCATGCACAACATTCCGATCTCTGTGCGCGGCTACTATACAGGATTGGGGAGAATGACTCAGCGTTTCTCATGTTCCCCTGCCTGATAGGCCTCCTGAAGCAGCTGCGCCACATGTTTGACCTGAACTGAGTCGCCTACGCCGTTTTTCAGCTGAATCATACAGGCCGGACAACTGGTTGCCACCACATTCGCGCCGGTCTTCGAGATGGCACGAGCTTTTCGCTCAAAAATCTGCTGCGAGGTGTCGTAGTCTTTGACCACGTACGTCCCGGCACCACCGGCACAACGGTCGGCATCCTGCATATCCACAAAGTCGACGCCGGGTAAGGACGACAGCACCTGCCTCGGTTCCTTGCTCACACCCGCTGCGCGAAGATGGCATGAGGAATGATAGGTCACCCGTTGTGGGACACCAGGGTTCTTGGCCATGGGTGGATGCTCCGTCGAACGGGCGACAAACTCTGAAATATGGACCACTTTCTTGGCCAGCGCTTCAGCTTGAAACCGTTCAGGTCCGTCGGCAAAGAGCGCGGGATAGTCTTTCAACATCAGCGTACAGGAGGCGCAGCCGGTCACGATGGTGTCATAGGAGGCAAACGACCGGAGGTTGAATCGTGCTCCGTCGCGCGCAAGGTCGACATGACCATAGGTCTGTACCGGTGTCCCTGAGCAACGTTGCGGCGGGAGAGCAGGTTCCACACCATGTCGTTTCAAGACCTCAATCACCGCATCGCCGACCCCATCATCAAAATAGTTCGCCGCACAGCCATGGAAATAGGCCACGGGTCGAGCGGGGGAAGAATCCGCTCCATCGGGAATCAAATGGGCGTACCGCTCGCGCAGATGCCGTGGCGCCAATTTCGGCAACCGGAGCTCATGCGGCAATCGCGCCGTGGGAGCCAGGCGCGTCATGATCGGTGCCGTGATCCGCTCCAATACCCGTCTGACGAAGGGCCGGTCCCATAGACGCTGCGTGGCGGCCAGCACGCGCAAGAATGCTTCAAACGCAGGGCTCTTCGCCTGTAGCCGAAAGATCCAGCCGGCCAACCGATTGGGATGTTCGGCGCGTTTCTTGAGAATCAGATCAGACACGTCCACACCGGCCGGACAGATGGTTCGGCAGGATTTGCAGTTCAAACAGGCTTCCACAACCCGTTTCGAATTGAGATAGCTGTAGTCCTGTGACGTCACGATCTCGAACCAGCCGCGCGCGCTCATGTCCTCCGATTGAAACACATCGTACACAGGGCAGACCGAATTGCACTTTGCACAAGTCGCGCAGGACTTGGACAGTCGCGTGTAGTCGATGTGATCCGTAAACGACGCCTCGCTCAGCTTGATCCCTGGATTGAGCACATTCCCCGGATCGAATGATCGTTTGACTTGCACAAAGAGATCGTACAGCTCCTCACCGAACATGGTTTTCACGAATTCAGCACGAATCCGGCCGTCCCCATGTTCACCGCAGACGGACCCCCCGAACCGGTTCAGGACGGTGGAGTGAACCTCGTGATAGGCTTGCACCATTTTTGCGAAATCGCCGTGATCGTTCACGTCCAAGAGCGGAACAATGTGCGCGTTTCCATTGCCGATATGGCCGAAGATAGCCACCGGCACCTGTTGCCCCTCAAAAAACTCCTCCAAATATCGAATCAAATCGCTGATCCGCTGAGCCGGGACCACCACGTCGTCGACGAAGTTGATCGGCTTCTTCTTCGGGTCAAACCGATACAGAGTCGGATAGAGAGCCTTTCTCGCTTTCCAGAGCTGCTCCCGCCGTTCCGCATCGAAGGCCAGCGTCGGTGCTGATGTCCGTTGATACGGACGGCAGATCACCCGCATGGCCTCGGCCTGCTCGTGCAGATCAACGTCGCGTGAGTCGGTGTCCAACTCAAGCAACAGCGTCGCCGCTGCATCCTCCGGAATGCCGTGTTTGCCGCGTCCGATCAAATTGAGCGTGTTGGCATCCATGATTTCCAAGGCACTTGGCCGTAACGTCAATAATTGCGGTACCGCCTCGCCGACTTCTTCAAGACTGTGAAAATGAATGAGCGCCGTCAACGTGGCCGTAGGCTTCTTCACCAATGTAATCGTCGCTTCACTCACGACCCCCAGCGTCCCTTCGCTCCCGACAAAGAGCTTCGGAAGATCGAACATGCCCTCGGTAAGACCATCGGCAATCCCAAACAGGTTGTACCCGCAACTATTTTTACTGACGGTCGGCCGTTTTGCCGCCAAAAGATCTGTGTGGGTCTGGGTCAACACCAACAGGTCCCGTAGTGCCGGCACCATGGTCAGGAGGCGTTCCAGCGCAGGATCGTCGACTCCATAGGCACGCGCCTCTATCCATGTTGCCGAGGTCAAGCAGAGCCGGAGACTCTTGACGTTGTCTTTGACCGATCCATACCGAAGGGTATGCGGCCCGGAAGAATTATTGGCGATCATCCCGCCAAGCTTGCACATGTCGCCGCTGGACGGATCCGGTCCGAACATCAGCCCATGCGAGCTGAGTTGTTTGTTCAACTCCGAGAGCACAATGCCCGGCTGGACCCTGGCCCACCGCTCCTCGCGATTGACCTCAAGAATTCGATTCAGACGCGAGACGTCAAGAATGATCCCGGAACCGATCGCAGAGCCGGTCAGATTCGTGCCGGCTGCGCGAGGGGTAAGCGGGATACCTCGAGCGACGGCATAGCCCACGGTCGCCGCCACATCGTCTTCCGACTCCACAAGGACGACGGCCTGCGGAGGAATTCGATAGATGCTGGCATCCACCGCGTACGCTGTAATGGTCGGCACATCATCCTTGACTTTGGATGAGCCCAGAAGAGCGCGAAGATCGTTGGCGATGGCGCGGGTTTTGGTCGGCAGAATCAGTGTGGAAGAGGCCATGGGACCGCTCGCATTCTAAACGGCAGATCGTGAAAGGACAAGGCCGTTGTCGATTCAGGACCTAATCTCCTACAATGTGTGCGGAGTCCGGAGCACATGGATCGACCGGTATTATACATCACCCGACGCCTGCCTCCGCCTGTGCTTGAGGCAATCCCGCAGCAGTACCGTCTGCTCACCACCACCTCAGATGAGCCACCGACTGCCACGGAACTTCGACAAGGTTTTGCGGAGGCCGACGCGGTCATCTGCACACTGAGCGATTGCATCGATGCCTCCCTCTTGTCTCACACGACCACACTGAAGATCATCGCCAACTATGCGGTAGGGTACAACAACATTGATGTGGCTGCCGCAGCACAGCGCGGTATCGTCGTCAGTAATACGCCGGATGTATTGACGGAAGCGACGGCCGACTTGACCTGGGCCTTACTCCTGGCTGCTTCCCGACGGGTCGTTGAAGGTGATACCTGGGTCCGCGCCGGCACCTGGCCGGGCTGGAGACCGACGCAGATGCTCGGAGCTGCGGTATCAGGCAAGACGCTCGGGATCATCGGGATGGGGCGCATCGGACAGGCAGTGGCACGACGCGCCGTCGGATTTGGCATGCCCGTGATCTATGCCGGGCATCGTTCCATTGCTTCGCCGCTCGGCGTCACATGGGTACGACGATCCCTTTCCGAAGTGCTGGCAGGCTCCGACTTTCTCTCTCTCCATGTACCACTCACAGAGGCCACACACCATCTGATCGGTCCGCGTGAATTGGCCACGATGAAACCCACGGCGTTTCTCATCAATACCTCACGCGGTCCGGTACTCGACGAAGCCGCATTGGTTTCAGCGCTTCACGCCGGAACCATCGCGGGTGCGGCATTGGATGTCTACGAACAAGAGCCGGTCGTCTCGGCCGGGTTGCTGTCTCTTCCGAATGTGGTCCTGCTTCCACACCTCGGATCAGCGACACTCGATACGCGTGTTCGCATGGGACTGGTGTGCCTGACTAATATTGCAGCCGTGTTGAATGGTGAAGCGGCCCCGAATCAAGTGGCGTAAGCAAAGAGAAGACTCACACGAGAGAAGGACATGAGGGCTTACGACGCGTACCGAAACACAACCTCCCCTCCCTGTTGTTTTCCCTTGAGCGCCGCCAAGCGCTGTGGCACATCATGAAACGACGGGATCGCTTGAAATGCGATGGCGGCTTTCTCCCACTGCTCCTCCGCTTCATAAAGGAGTCCCAACTCATACCGAATGGCTTGCCCCTTCGCTCCTTGACATCGAGGGTCTGCTAGAACGGTTTCAAGTCCCGCCATCGCTTTGGTGAGCTGTTGCTCTTCCTTGAGGCAAATCGCTGTCATCAACGCGGAATCAAGATAGAAAGAATCGCTCCCCATGGAGACATGGAACGCAGCCTTCGCTTCTTCGTACAACCCCATATTCTTATAGGCCACTCCCAATGCATAGTAGGTTTCGTAGTCTGGAGGAATCTCAGCTGGTTCCTGCGTGACCCCATGCTCCATCGTCACGGGCATGGCTGAAGTCGGGGTACTGCCATTCGGCTGATGGCTCGGAAGCGTCGTCGCAGGAGGAATCGACTGCTCGGTTACCGTTGAAACTTCTGCGGAATGGATCATCGGCTCAGAGGGAGTGCACTCCACCTGGGGCTCTGTATCCGGGGCTGGCGCCACAGTCAATACCGGCGACTCGCGATCCTGTGCAAAGATGTTGGCGGAATTCGAGACCGCATCTGGTTCGGCCCCTACAATCACAATCTCCTGCGTCTCTTGCTCTGTCGGCGCACTCATGATGACATCATCGTGCTGTGCCGCAGTCGGCTCTTCGACCCGAGCGTGTGCTTGTTCTCCACCGGTTGCGCCCGTTGCCCCTTTCTTCACTCGTTCGGCTAATCGATTCACCAGGTCGGCATCCGGCGATAGGACTTTCACCTTCTCAAACAGCTCCTCATGGAGGCTTTCCATGCCCGGCTCTGGATGGGCTAACAGGGCTTCAACCGCCTGAGCATAGTGACGTGCTGCCTCTGCGTAGTTGCCTTTCTCCTCGTACAGTTCGCCATTCAGTTCCAATAAAGGCACTGAATTTGGCTCCACGACCAACACCTCTTGAATCAGTGACTCCGCAAGCTCCAGATCGTGGGCACGCAGCGCAGCGCCGGCCAAAAACCGGTACTCCCCGACCGCCACCTGCACATCGCCCCGTTGCAAATGCAGCCGAGCCAGCAGTTGACAGACCTGTGGATTTCCAGGCTCTCGCGTCAACAGCTGGTTGAGAATGGCCTCTGCGCCGTTGTACTGCTTCTCAGTAATGCGACGAACGGCTTCAGCCAGCAGATCAAGCGGCTCCGTAGGTTTCTGAGTCGAGGCAGAAGCGTTCGGTTTGACCGCTTTGACCGATCCGGTTCCCCCTTGTTTGAGACTATCAACGAACTGGGCCGCCTCGCTGTTCTTCGGATCAATCTTCAGAACGGCAAGATAGGCATCCTTCGCCTCATCGTATCGTCCCTGCGCTGATTTCTCTCGACCCAATTGGAGATAGACTTTCGTCGCTTCATCCTGCTGATTCTCCTGAATGCAGAGTTCGGCGACACGTTGCTGTGCATTGAGATTCGATGGATCGTGCGCAATGATCCTTTTGTAAATTTCGAGCGCGTCCTTCCCACGACGCTCTTTCAGGTAATACTTCCCTAGCGTGAGATAATCCTGCACGGCGCTGCTGATCAGGCCTCGTTCGATGTTCAAATCCCCAAGGTGACGATAAACCTCATACCGCGTCGGATCACACTTGAGCACCTTCTTATACGCGGCGATGGCTTTGAGGGTCGCTCCCTCCGCTCGAAAAGCGGAAGCCGCCTGCAGATACGCTGCAGCCGCTTCGCCGGGGATGCTCCGCTTGAGGTGCAAATCACCGATCGTATTGTGGATACTACCGTCGGTCGGATTGTCGATGGCCAGCTTTTTCCACTCCGCGATCGCAGCGTCATACTGTCCTCGAGACGCCAGTAGCTGAGCCTGTTGAAGAATACGGCCTCGATCCGGTGGCACAAGCATGCCCTCCATGGACGGAACAGCCAAACGCTAACAGTCTCAATGGGTTTTGTCTAGAAATTGAGGGAATCAGGCAGGAACCCTGCCGTGGCGGAAGAAACCATTCCTCCCTCGATAGCTAGGAGAAACAGTCCTTCCGTCCAGCAGGTATACGAAGAAATGATTACGAGGCGGCGATGGCCGCCTTCAGTACGTTGGCCGCTTGTGGCCCCTTGGCCCCCTGAACGATATCAAACTCAACGTTTTCACCCTCTTTAAGCGTCTTGAATCCGTCTCCTTGCAATGCCGAGTAGTGAACGAAGACATCGTCTCCATTATCCAGCCGAATAAACCCGAATCCTTTTCGATCATTGAACCACTTGACCGTACCTTTTGTTTTCACGGACCCCTCCTTTTGTCAACAACGACCAATGATTACGCAGCGCCTCCACCCACGTTTGGCTCGATAAGAAGATGAGAACCGGGGAATAGAACAAACACGCGCTCGGTTGGCAGATATAGGGACGGGCACCTGAAGGAGTGATGAATCGCTCACAGAACCCATCATCTATAGATAGGATGAAATTCGCGCTGCATGTAACATAGGGCATACCCTCTGTCAAGGGAATCTTTACGTGCAAGATTTTCTCCTGTGTTTACAAGGGAGATCGACTCTCCTATAGTGTCCTCAACTTCTCCGTCTCTGGAACTCTGTGATCTTACGCACACTACTCGATCGCTACATCTTCATCGAGCTGCTGTCTCCGTTCGGGCTCAGCCTCGGCGCCCTCTGTTTTGTCATGTTGACCCGAGAACTGTTGCGTCTCGTCGAGCTCTTGGTCTCCAAGGGAGTCGGAATCTGGGCCGTGCTCAAAGTGATTGCCATGCTGCTTCCCTCCGGGCTTGTCCTCACGCTGCCCATTGCCGGACTGATCGCCTCGGTCACCGCCTTCGGTCGGCTGTCCTTCGACAAAGAACTGATCGCCATGCGAGCGGCTGGGCTGAGCCTTGTTCGACTGTCGCAACCCGTGCTGTTGTTTTCCGTCTGTGTCTTTACCTTGACGTTGATCCTATCGCAGTGGGGACAACCATGGAGTTCATTGAATCTGAAGAAGGTGGCGCTCAACCTCTTGAAGGACCAACTGGCTCTCGCTCTGGAACGCGGCACCTTCAACGAACCGATCCCAAACATGATGATCTATGTTCCGGAAGGTGAACAGGGGCACCCGGCTCCCGGCATCTTCATCTCGGATGAACGCCTTCCCAATGAGCCGCGTGTCATCGTTGCGGAACACTATCGGATCTTCATGGATGCCGAACATGACCACGTGGCTCTTCAGTTAGAGAACGGCATGATTCATAGCCGTCCGCCTCAGATTGATCAGTCTCAACAGATTGCGTTTGCCAACTATGACATCAAGATCAATCTGAACCTCAGCAGTTACGCGGCAACTGAAGAACGTCCTTCCTACGACCAAATCATGGCACGCCTCGCCGAAACCGACGGCAAAGATGCCGGTGCGCTTCGGCGTATGATGGAATACTACCGAGACTTGGCCTTCCCAACTGCTTCTCTGATATTTTGCCTTCTTGGCGTGCCGGTTGGAATCGTATCGAAACGGTCCGGTCGAGTCGGCGGCTTCGCTGTTGGCGTCGGCATCATCATCGCGTTCTACATACTGAATGTCGGATGCGATTTTCTGGTGACGGCCTTGATTCTTCATCCATTCTGGGGTGCCTGGCTGCCCAACGCTATTTTTATGATCATCACCATGGCGCTGTTCTACCGGGTAAGCAGGCAATAGGATGATGACGATTCTGTTCCGGTATATTCTCCGCGAGTATGCAAAAATCTTCGGCATGTGTTTTTCTGGTTTGGTCACGATCTACTTGGTCATTGATTTTTTTGAAAAGGTCCGCCGATTTCTTCGCTATGAATCCGGTATCGTACCAATCTTGTTGTACTTTGCCCTGAAAATTCCCTCGATTTCCTTTCAGGTTGCTCCCTTTGCCGTTCTTGTCGCCACGCTGCTGACGCTGGGCCTTCTCTCCCGTAGCAATGAAATCACGGCGATGCGAAGCTGTGGAGTGAGCCTACTGTGGATGTCGTCCCCCTTTCTGCTCTTCGCCAGCGGCCTGTCGTTGGTGCTGCTCAGTTTCAGTTCGACCATCATCCCTCTCGCCTCCGAAAAGGCTGAAGAGGTCCGCGCCATCCAAATCGAGCAGAAACCGACGCCCGTCACCATCAAAGCCGTTCAGCCTTGGGCTCGAATCAGCGCCGACAGTCTCATGAAGGTGGCTGAGATCGATGCCGAAGGCAAAACCTTGCGGGGGGTCCGTATTTTTTACTTTCGCGCGCCGTTCCAGCTCGACCGGATTACAGAGGCTGAGGAAGCCCGCTATGCGAGCGACGGTTGGGTCCTTCGAAACGGCTATCATCGCCAATTTCATTCGAGCGAGCACGTCGAGTTGGCTCGGTTTTCGGAACAGACCATCAGTATTCCGTTGATTCCTGACGATTTCACGAGTTCACTCGTGGGGAACTCCGAAACAATGACCTTCGGGGAAATCCACAACTATCTTGAACGCTTTCGCCGGGAAGGATTCACCTTTTCTCGGCTGCTCACGGATTATCACGATCGTATGGCGTTACCCGTGGTCACGATTGTGATGGTCATCGTCGGAATTGCGCTCAGTCTTCGGCGGAGCGGTGTCCGCGGGGGAAGTATGACCGTAGGAATCGGTCAAGCCTTCATTGTAGGGTTTTGTTATTGGACCACGCATTCCATCGCCATCGCGCTCGGACGAGGAGGCGCGCTTGCGCCGATTTTGGCCGGTTGGATGGCGAACACCCTATTCTTGAGCTTCGGTCTGTATTTATTGCTAAAAGTTCGCCATTAGACACCCGTTTCTTTGTTGACTGTCTACCGGTCTTCCGGTAAGAAAGGCGCCGTGGCGCCACTATAAGGAGGGAGAAGCATGGCCTCACGTGTTGTGATCACAGGTCTGGGGGTGATATCTCCGATCGGAATCGGTGTGAGCGAATTCTGGAAATCGGCCCTGACCGGTCGTTCGGGAGTAACCGCCATTCCCTCCTTGGGATGGGTCCCCATGTCAGACTACCGTTCTCGGGTAGCCGGCCAGGTTCATAATTTCTCACCAGAACAATACCTGACCGCCACCCAAGCCAATCGCGTCGATCGCTATGCGCAGTTTGCCTTGGTTGCATCGAAAGAAGCGTTGGCTGACGCGGACCTCAACATGACGAAGGAACGCCCTCACCGTGTTGGAGTGATTGTCGGAGCGGGCATGGGAGGAATGGTCATGGGTGAGCGTGAAATTACGCAACTCTTCAAAACCCAACGTCCCCATCGGGTCCATCCCAATTTTATTCCGACCATTACACTCAATTCAGCCTCGGGCATTGTTGCGATGGCGCACGGAGCCAAAGGCCCCAACCTCACCATCTCAACGGCTTGTTCGTCCAGCGCTCATGCCCTTGGCCAGGCATTCCATTGCATTCGAACCGGGCAGGCCGATGCCGTCATTGCTGTTGGAGCCGATGCCAGCATTACTCCGCTGGTCTTCGCAGGATTCTGTTCCCTGCGCGCCCTATCCAGTGAGTTTAACGATGCCCCTGAACGCGCGTCGCGCCCCTTCGACCGACGCCGGGACGGTTTCGTCATGGGTGAGGGAGCCGCCGCGTTGATCGTGGAATCATTGGCACACGCCAAGAAGCGGAAGGCCCGAGTCTATGCCGAGCTCGCCGGATATGCGGCAACGAGTGAAGCCTACCACATGGTGATTCCTCAGGAGGATGGGCAAGAGATTAGCATGACCATGAAGATCGGGCTGGATTCAGCTGGGATCAGCTCCGATCAGGTGGACTACATTAATGCCCATGCAACGTCGACCACGATCGGAGATGCCGTCGAGACAAAGGCGATCCGGAATCTCTTCAAGAGCCGGGCAGACAAGATCGCCATCAATGCCACAAAATCTCTCGTCGGTCATACGCTTGGAGCAGCGGGCGCAATCGGGGCCGTTGCCACCACGTTGGCAATCCATACCGGACAGATTCACCCGACCGCCAACTATGAAGAACCAGACCCGGACTGCCGGTTGGACGGCATTCGTCGGACGACTCAAGAACGAAAGATTCGGTATGCCCTCTTAAATGCATTCGGATTCGGCAGTAACAATGCCACCGTGGTCTTCAAGCGGTTTGTGGCGTAAGTAATACATGATTGACCGATGGTGAGGCGCCTCGTCGCGGACGCTACTGCGAAGGACCTCATTCCACTTGTTAAGGAGTATCCATGATGACTGAACGGATCGACCCCGCGATCACCGAAAAAATCGTCCATGCGTTGGCCACCTACCTAAAGCGAGACCCTGCGTCCATCACGGAGAGCCACCACCTCCGAGACGATCTGGGACTGGACTCCGTCGCCGTGATCGAACTCCTGTTTGAGATCGAAGAACGTTTCAAACTTCAAATTCCGGATCAGGACCTTCCTGGGCTCAGCACCGTCGGATCGGTTGCGGCCTATGTCCAACGACGGTTGGCTGAATCGCCTACCACGGCCCCATCCGAATCCCCAAAGCCGGCGGCTAAATCATCCAAAGCCAGTACGCAAAAGTCCGCCGCCAAGAAACCCAGCTCATCAAAATCTACTTCAAAGAAACCGGCATCGCCGAAATCATCCTCGGCCAAACCCAAAGCGAGATCATCGGCAACAGCCAAGACCAAGAAGAAGGGTACAACACGATGAGCACGCCTCAACTCCCCACACCGCTGACACTCGCCCAAATTCATGAAGTCGTCGGAGGGACCGTTCATGGCGACCTCCAGACACAGATCTCTTCCTTGACAAGTCTCGCTCAAGCCAATTCCTGTGCCCTATCCTTCGTCACGAATGACAAGATGGCCAAGGCTGCAACGAATGTGCAGGTTGCGGCCCTTCTGATCCATCGGTATCAGCCGGATCTCGCCATTCCTCAAATTGTGGTCGATAATCCCATGCTTGCATTCGCACGTGTCGCGCAGAAGTTTTTCGTCCAGGCCCCGCCTCCCAGAGGCATTGCCGACCAAGTCATACAAGGGACTGATGTACGGATAGGTTCCGACCCATCTATTTGGCCGTTTGTGACGCTCGGTGACCATGTCACGATTGGGAACCGCGTGACCCTCTACCCGGGAGTTTTTGTAGGATCAGGTTCAACGATCGGAGACGATTGTGTTTTGTATCCTAACGTCGTGGTCCGCGAAGCCTGTTCACTTGGCGCTCGCGTGATCGTCCATAGCGGTACGGTGATCGGAGCGGATGGGTTCGGCTATGTTCAGCATCAAGGCCGCCACCACAAAATTCCTCAACTCGGTGGCGTCATCATTGAGGACGATGTAGAGCTGGGCGCCAATGTAACAATCGATCGTGCCACATTCGGCCATACCCTGGTGAAGCAGGGGACCAAAGTTGACAATCTGGTTCAAATTGCCCACAACGTCATTGTTGGGGAGCACTGCATTCTTGTTGCGCAAGTGGGCATCGCTGGCAGTACGACGATCGGGCGACATGTCATGATCGGGGGACAAGCCGGTCTCGCCGACCACCTTACAATCGGGGATCAGGTGATGATCGCGGCAAAATCCGGTGTCAATCGCAGCATTGAGTCGAACCAAGTCGTCGGCGGCATACCGGCCATGCCACGTGAAAAGGCCTTAAGGATTCAAGGCGGAATCTTTCAGCTCCCGGAGACACGGGATACGGTCCGTAACCTTGAGCAGCGCGTGACGGCGCTGGAACACCAAGCGAAGTCGACATCACGACGACGAACGCCTGGGCCAAAGAAACGTCGTTCGTGAGGCTTCAAGCTTCACCACTACTTTGCCATAGTGATGACTCTCCTCCAAAGGAACATCTTGGCCCAATAGAATCCGGCCCATGGCATAAGGATGGCCGGAATCATATGCACCCGCCCGTATGAAAATGCGGCAATCGCACTTCCCACGAGCAGCAAGATGCCCAAGCCGTAGGCCAGCGGAATAAATTGGCGCCCTGTATGTTCTATCTCAGGTGCGGATGGCTGTTTCTTAAGTTTCCCCTTCTGTCTGTTCAAACCGTCCCTCATCCGTGCGGCAAGAACTTCAGGGAACTCCCGAAGAAGATACCGCTGGTACAGGGTTTGTGCCGCGCCTAGACCTATGCCTGAAAGGAATAAGCCTGAACTCTGATAAAAAGTATCCCACGTGTAACTATCACTTCCGAGCAACTGGTAGCCCAGCCCGCCAACACTCCCGACTAAGCAAACTAGGCCGAGAAAGCCTGAGGGAAACAGAATATACGTCTTCACATACTCGAGCGCCTGCTGCATCGTTTGCTGCGGATGGTGAACGGTAATAAGTTTTGGCACGCCATTCCCCTTCTAGTTCATGAATGAATTCGTCATGGTGTGAGCATTATAACGATCTCGCACTCCGCAGAAAAGTGGCGATCCTCACCTTCACCCCAAGAGCATATTTCCCTGCCTCTCCCATTTCCCCGTGTATCACCATGAGATTAAGCTATATCACGAACATTCTTGATCTTTTATCCAGTTCCGCAGCTTGGTCAGGCTTACCCGTGCACCACTCGTCCGAATACCGATTTGACAGTCTGCCTATGACCTGAGGGGCTTCCGCATTCTCTGTCGTGGGGACGGTCTTTACAGAACAAGGACCGGATAGGGAGGGCGCACGCAACGTGGAGGAGGAGCAGATTGCTATTCAGTTACGAATGACGTTTATGGGTGTCAACGGCTTCCTGTAGAGTTGATGCGATGGCGTCAAGGCTCTCAAGTAAAGCGGTGAAATGATCTGAAACCTTCGTCTTGGCAGGAGCCTGATATGGCTCCGACACGATCGTTCCTAATTGAACCTTTCCCGTAACGGGCGGCTTGAGCGTTTCAATGATCGTGAGTAACGGAATCAGACTCAAATCCAACTCTCGAGGTTGAACTTCCTCTCCTTGCTCTGTCGCAATCACGTTCACAACGGGACGAAGGGGATAACGGCTGTTTATCTTTACCACAACTCCTATATCCCCTGTGGTAAGCCGAACCGTGGTTCCAAGCGGATACACCGACAACTGTTCGACCAACGCCTTGAGAATTTCCCGTGGAAAGGTAGCCCGTTCAGCCACAAGCAGTTCCTTCATAGCTTCATGCGGGAACAGCCTGACGCGATACGGGCGCTCACTCACTAGGGCATCAAACACATCGACCAGCCCACAGATTTGTGCCATCTCATGAATCTGTCTTCCCCTGAGGCGATGAGGATATCCCTGCCCGTTCCATCGCTCATGCGCTTGACGTGTCAGTGGTGCCAGCCAATGAAAGGCAGGATCACATGCGAGAATAATTTCAGCCCCACGCTCCGGATGCTGTTCAATGATCGTGCGTTCCTCAGGAGTGAGTCGCTCGCTTTTGTTCAGCAATCCCGCAGGCATAGCAAATAACCCAATATCATGAACAAGCCCGGCAAGAGCAAGGCGTTGTAGCTCTTCCCCATAGTATCCCAATCCAATCCCGACTCGTGTACCTAAGATGGCGACATTCAGTAAGTTGGTGAGGAGTGGAGCCCCCGGTGGCCCAGACAGTGCTTCCACCACGAGTTCATCCGCCTTGTGCAGCGACGTCACGACGTCTACCGCAAGCGCTTCAAGTCGTCTGACCGGAATAACCTGACGCCCTTGCACAGCTACCGCGGTGTCCTCTAATGTCTGAATTGCTTTGTCATACCAAGTCTTCACGAGGACACCTCCACACCCCGGCTGTCGTGAAGAGAGCATACACTGCGGACAACCGATTCGACGACCATGTATCTTGTCAATCCGATCCCAGTAGACCCGCCGTCATACCGATTCCGGTGATTATTGTACGATTGCGTGACGACTCACATATCTCTGGCCGTTGTGAGTTGGCGAGGCAAACTACATCCGTCTCCTCTAGCAGAATGCTGCAAAAGTCCTCCAGCTGTGTTCTCTCATCACTCAGAGGCTCGACGTACCGAAACGTACGCCCAGCTCCTCCGCTCGCCGCGGCCTTGCTGGACGGCCTTTTTGAGCATTCTGAGGTGTAGAGTGCCACAGTCTCTTCTATCATCGTGCAACGATGTGCGAAGCAGAAGCCGCGTTTTTCAACAAACTGCTAGGAGACCGATGCGATGCTCTCTTCTTCCTCATTGAGGAGACACGGAGTCGAGAGATTGAAAGATCGTTCACTGGCGAAGATCGATATCCACACTGCCCGGTTTTCTGAATCGCTGACTGGCCCTGTATGCATTCACAGGACGATATATGATTCAGATACTGTATGGCCGGAATGATCACTGAAGTCCCCGCTCAGTGGCATACCGCACCTTGGATGGCTAGTCGCTCGATGCGCCCACTCTCCACCCATTCCTCAATCGCTTTCACACACTGGGTCAGACGCAATATAACAGCCTCGATGCTCCGCGGTGAGATCACAACACGTTGCTGCAGCACGATCGTCAGAAAACTATGCAATCCCCTAAAGAACATCATGGCGTGTGAAGCATTGACCTGTTGAGCCGCCGACCATAGCTGCTCCACGCGTTCCGCAGCCGTGCGCAAGTCGGATGGAGAGACTACAATCTGCGTTGAGCTTGCGGTGAGCGCACGCAAAACTCCTGTCAGATGTCGCTCTTGCTGTTGAACAAGAGTAAGGAACACTTGATCGCCCTCCGCCGACCGATCAAGAAACTCCTGAATCGACGCGACTTGGTAGTGTCCTGAGCCATGCTGCATGAGTGCTTCCGCTTGAGCCACCATGGTCTGAATAATGTTCCTGGGCACTGTTCTTGATGAGCTGGTTTTTAGTTGAAGTCCCTGTAGCCGCGTCACCAGCTCTTTCATTGGAATGGTCGGTGAAAGACTGTGCTGATTCCCCTGTTGAGCCGTTGACTCAAAAGTCACGCCGGTTGCACGAGTCAGAGCTCCATGAATATGTCCCAGCTGCTTACACACAGTGAGAAAGTCATCGGCCGAAATTGGAGCGGACGGATCCTGCAGGGCTTCGATAAATGGAAGTGCGGAGAAACTTGCACGTTCGACATCGGTGAGATTGACGGTCGCTGCTGATCCACCAAGGTTGGTAATCCCGACCTTGATCGTCTGAGCTAACATGCGATGCCGGTCAGATTCCGGCGCCTGTTGGAGTTCATCCAGCGCAACATGAATCTGCTGAAGCCATTCATGGGCCTCTTGGACAAAGAGTTCGACCAGTTCTTTTCGGAAGGCATCTTCAGCTTCAACAGACATGCGTGTTGGTCCTTCAGCACCCCTCAAGCCACATAAGGGCTCCAATGATCAGGGTCTACGATTGCCCCTTTCCACTTCCAAGCTGAGACGCCAACCCTGCAATCTCACCCAGTTTCCTTACGATTTCCTCAAATCGTTTGGTTGCACTCTCCGCAGATTGCTCTGCGTCCGCCACCCGTTGTGCCAGCACCCCATTACGGTCCCGTTCGGAGGCAAGCAACCCCTCCAACTCATGTATTCTGCCTGCGGATTTCTCCAATTCCTGTATTCGTTTGGCTCCTTCAGTCAATTTCTGACGTTCGGTCATAAGTTCAGCTTGGAGCGACGCACGTATGTGCTGAAGGTCGGAGATCTGCTGCTGTTCATTCGCTAACCTCGCCTCTGCATCTTTCACCTTTGCCGAAAGACCGTCTAACTCAGCCAGTTGTTGCACAAGTTGTTCAGCAGCCGCGCGCTCAGTGTCCAAGGATGATTCCAACTCCTCCACCCGTCCGGCAAGAGCCTGAGAATGCACCATAGCCTGTTTCAGTGAAATCACAATATCCTGTTCGGCCTTGACCGCGGCTTCCAACTCCGGGATTCTTGCAAGTTGCTGCTCCAGCAGCGCCACCTTTTGTTGTAAGGCGCTCACTCGCTGACGCGTTCCTGCCAGTTGAGATTCACTTTCTTTGGCTTGAGTCAGCTGTGCAGTGAACTCCGCTAACCGCGAGGTGAGTTCTTCAGAACGAGCACGCTCTACCTGCAGTTGGCGTTCCAACTCTTGGAGCTGACTTGTCTCCTGAGACCCACCTTGCGGCGCATCTCCTAGTGTAGGAGGAGTCCCTTGAGGCGTTGGTGCTTGGGTAGTCTGGGACGAGCTAGAATCAGCAGATGGCACCTCCTGTCTTTTTGCTAGGAGCTCAAAGACTCGATCTTTTAAAGAGGTGCCTTGAAATGGCTTCTTCAATACACCATCGGCACGACACGCTTCCGCCTGTCGTGTCACCTCATCATTGACAATGCCGGAAATGAGAAGAACAGGCGTTGCCGCGAGTGCGGCCTGCCTACGGATAAACGCGCACACCTCATATCCGCTCTTGTCTGGCATGATGACATCTGACACCACAACATCAGGTTGTTCTTTCGCAAGATGCGCTAAGGCCTCTTCCCCGTTTGCGGCAAGCATGACGCTGAAGCCAGCTTCCGTTAATAAACGTTCTGCCACTTTTCTCACTGCAATACTGTCATCAGCGATCAGGATCTTCGGCATACATACACCTTTCCTTCGTCCCGCCACCGACGGGCATAATCACGAGCCCATCCCCAACTTGGATACCGACAGAATCGGAATCTCATCGAGACCATCGATGTAACTTCCCTCAGCTGGTAGATCCGTACCTTGATAAGGCTGAATCATTGAGTCATCAACAGAGTGTAGAACCGGTATCGCTTCATCGATATACATCACCATCTCGCCTAACGGATGTTTTACTCTCAAGCACAATGGGTGACTACCCTGCACCGCACATTGAAGCGATGCAGCCAGATCAAAAACCGGCAGTACAACATGATCAAGACGAACGACTGCTGTGACAAAAGGGGTCTGTCCGGATACTGGAATCGACTTGCTCCATCGGGCAACTTCCGTCACCGCCAGGGTCTTCGCCGCTAAGCGTCTTCCCCCTATCGAAAACACCAGCACAGGCCATGGATGATGTATGCCGTGGTGCTGAGAGTTCCCACCCGTTCTCAGCATCTCTGGTTCTTGCTCTCAGCAGCCCCCTGCGCGGCAACAACAGATTCCATGCCATATCGTTCAGAGCTTGACGTGGGTGTCTGAATCTGGTCCTCAAGTATCCAGGCGATATTCAGTATCAGTGCCACACTGTGATTGAATGGGATCATACCGAGGTACCACCGTCGTTCAGGTCCACGAAACTGAGCCGGGAAAGGTAAGACCTGAGACTTTTGGACCTTGAGAATGCCATGCACCTGATCGACTCGCACACTCTTTCGAGAGCTCTCATTTTTGAGAAGCACCAGGCGGGCCCCCTCCACCAATCCCTCGCTCGGCAGATTGAGTCGCAGGGCAAGATCGATGACACCATAGACTGTTCCTTGTACAACGAGGTCCTGAAAAGGGCTCGCTTCTTCATTGGTCAGTACACCTTGAATAGGTTCGGCATCGAGCGCCAGATATCGCCCACAAATGGTTATGATTAGAAAATGTTGCGGAGACGTTGAAATGGACCTTCCGCTCCCCTCCTGTTTCGCCAGCGCACTCATGACAAGGCCTTACTGCTCATTCTCTGAAAGAAACCGCATTTCGTCAATCAATACAAAGCTTTCCGCGATGCTACTTGTGAGTGACAGGAGCTCGCCCAACCCACCGTTCAATTTCTTGGAGCAAGATTCGCTCTTCTACGGGCTTCGTAATGTAGGCCGTTGCCCCGATATTCATAGCCATTTGGTGGTGCTTCTCACCGGCCCTGGTCGTCATGACCAATACCGGCGTATCCTTGGTATCGGGTCGACTTCTGAGCCCTTGAACGACCTCAAATCCATTGAGCTTCGGCATCTCAAGATCGGTGATAATGAGCGAGTATTGCGCGGTGGCAGCTTTTCGGAAGCCATCTTCTCCGTCGACGGCTGTGTCAACTTGATAACCGGCCGACTCCAACATCTTTCCCACAAACTTGCGGATGCTCAACGAGTCATCTATCAATAACAGACGGACATCATCTGTGCCTTTCAGTGGAGCATCAGCGGGCGAGCCATCCGGAACATCACGGTCTCTGCGTGAGGATGCGGCCACCGAAACTGAGATCTGAGGCTCTCGCGAGAACAAGCGTGATGGGTCAATCACGAGAATGACGCGTCCTTCGCTATCGATCGTCGCGCCTCCAAAACATGACTGTTCAAACGGTTTCAGCCCTCCCAGCGCTTTGATCACGATTTCTTGACGACCCAACAGTTCATCGACCGCTAACCCAATAGAGCCTGTGGCCAGCCTGACAATGACGACAGGCATCGTCCCATCTAGAGGAACGTATTCGCGATACAATAAATGACGCAAAGAATGAATAGGGATGGCTTGGCCGCCGAAATCTAAGAACGTCTGATCATTCTGCTGTCGCAGGGAGGACACGGTTGGAACGGTCACTTCTACGATACCTGCCAATGGAATCGCGTATCGTTCTCTCCCGGCACGCACCAATAACGCCGTCGCAATAAGCAAGGTGAGCGGAATGTGGAGGATGAATGTTGTCCCAGCCCCTGATGCTGATTCAACGTCGATATGTCCATTCATGCTTGCGATGGCTTGTTTGACAACGTCAAGTCCCACTCCTCGACCAGCTTGATCTCCGGCCTTCTCAACAGTCGAGAACCCCGGAAGAAAAATAAGCTGTAGAACTTGTGCATCCGACATCTGAGCTATTTGTTCGGATCGAACCAATCCCATTTTGACGGCTTTTGCTCGTATCTTGTCTAAATCCATACCAGCTCCGTCATCCTCAACCTCAATAATGACGGAGTTACCACGATGAGTCGCACGCAAATAGATGGACCCGACGGCCGGCTTCCCCTTCGCAACTCGTTCGGCGGACGGCTCAATCCCGTGATAAACGGCATTCCGGACGAGGTGCACAAGCGGGTCGACCAAGCGTTCTACGACTCCCGTGTCGACTTCCGTCTGCTCACCTGAGGTCACGAGGGAGACATCCTTGCCCAAAGCGAGTGCCGTCTCACGAATCGTTCGTCGAAACCGCGTAAAGGGCGTACCGATCGGAACCATCCGGGCTCGTGCAATTTCGTCTCTCATGAGAAGCGTCAGCTGTTGTAACTGACTCATGTCGTCATGCGCAGTTCGGATGGATTCATCAAGCTGCATCATCGACTCGCTGATATCGGCGGTAATCTCTCCGATACGACGAGCCAGGATGTTGAAGTCGTCATATTTATCAAGCTCAAGATTTCCGAAATCACCGAACCCGCTCATTCCTTGCATGGAAAGTTCGGAGTGCTGACTCGGCACCTCCTGATAGGTAAACATGTGCTTATCGCCAAATGTCTGAATCGAATCTCCCAACCGATTTTTGAATACCAAGACCTGGCGCGAAAGCTGTTCCAAAACCCGCAACCGTTGCTCAAGACGCCCTCGGCCGATCACCAGTTCACCAACGAGATTCATAAGCCGTTCCAATCGAGCATGGCTGACACGGATCACCTCACGACTCTCGCCTATTCCGCTGGCTTCACGATCCTGCCCCTGCGACGTTCTTGTGACGGTGTGTAGGCTATCCCGATCTCTCACCTCCTCCTCTGATGGTGATGGAGCGAGGATATCCGTGCTGAACCCCTGTGTGAGTTGTTTCAATTCGGATTGGAGTGCTTCAAATCGTTGCTTCGTGAGAACTGTAGAACCAATATTCCCTTGTATGAGCGACCGAACGACATCAATGGAACGCAGCATCACATCCATATGCCCAGGCAACACATTGAGCCGACCGTCACGAACGGCTCCCATGAAGTCTTCAACATGATGAATGAGATCACCAATCGCCCGAAACCCCACGGTATAGGCTGAGCCCTTGAGAGTATGTGCCGTTCGAAATAACTGATTGATGAGCTCTCGGCTGTGAGGGTCTTTCTCCAACCGCAGGAGGTCGGATTCCAGCGTTTCGAGATACTCGTGTGCCTCAGGCACAAAATACGACTGAACTTCGGCTTCCAGGTTTGGAGACAAATACCTATCAGGCTGATCAGGCTGTGAAAGCGATCCAGGATCCGATGCCCCGTCTTGAACGAGCCGTGAATCTTCGCATGTGGGCAGAGGCTGGTTGGTCGTGGCAGCTGTATCTTGCCCCTGCCCCCCACACAGGTGCCTCAGGACATGCATGAGGTGAGGAACGCTGGATTGCAGTTGCTCAATATGTGCAAAATCACGCTGCAGAATACGGCGCATGATTTCGGAAGCTTTGGACATCGCGTCGAGCAAATCGCCGTGTATTGACAGCCGTTGTTCGCGAATAGCCACCAGACACTCTTCCATCGGATGCGCGATATCGCCGATAATCTGAAACTCTACCGTGTAGGCTGACCCTTTGAGCGTATGCGTGGTGCGAAAGAGCCGATCAATCATCTCGCAGTCATTTCTATTTTGCCGAAGAGCCCGGATGAGATTATCAATGGTATCAAGATACTCGCTGGCTTCCGGCTGAAAATACGCCAAGACTTCAGTATCAAGTACAGGAACGATATACTCCCGACTGATCGGAGTTCCCTCCTCATGGGTATCAGCAGACTGAGGCAATGAGGCAAGACATCGTTCGACTAGATTCTCATCCTCACTCCCGCCTTGACCGATGGATCGAACAAGGACCTGAATAGTGCGAACGAGCGTTCGCATGTAGCCCACAGTCTGTGGCCATTGACTAGAAATCGTACTGGGGATTTGCTCAAGAAAGGTTTCTAAACGTTCGGCCAGCCGTGCGACCCCGCTATAACCATACAGCGCCGCCGCTCCACGGATACGATGGGCAACAATAAACTGCTCAGCTAACAGCCGTGGCTCGGGGATTTTGTCAGGGGATGAACCTAATGCCTCAGTTAAGATGGCCATCCCATCCATTGCTTCCAAGACAAAGATGTCGATGAGATTTTTACGGTCAAACTCAGAGCTCATTCATACCTTCATCATTGCAGTCGTCGTTACACGCAGTAGAGCTAACATACTTAACCTCATGTATTTCTTCCTGATGATAGTCTCTCCTCTCTCCAGCACTACCCCTGCCAAAGATCCGATGCTCCGAATACCGGCGAGAGACAAGACCACCAAGGAACGCCGCCGGATGGTTAGGCGAACAATTAAAGAGGCGACGCATCCGTAATATTCACTGAATGGTTTGAACACCAGGCCTGTCCGCCAAGGCAAAGATGCTCCTACCGCCGCATTTCGATCATATTGCAGCAACGATCTACTCCCCGAGAACACAATATGATCAGGCTTGTCTACTCGACCTATCGGTCCTTGCAGGGGAAGCACTCATGAATCTCGTGAATCAGGCCAGTTTAAACTGAGAGACGGATGTCGTGAGACCTTCAGCTAACTTGGCCAACTCTTCAACCGTGACTCGCGCTGAATCTGTGGCTTTCTGTGTAGCGACCGCCCCTCCTGTAAAGTCTTTAATAGAACGTCCAACCTGATCGGTTGAGGAGGTTTGATTAGCCGCCGCCGCTGCAATGCTCTGCGCGAGCTCTGAAGAGCGTTGGGCAATCGCAGAAATTTCATTAAATACGTCACCGGTTTTGAGAGCTGAGGCCGACCCAGCTTCCACCGCTTGCGTTTCGTGTTCCATGGCCACCACAGCGTGCTGCGTCTCACCCTGAATCACTTTCACCAGATCGGCAATTTCTCGCGTAGCATGCGTCGAGCTTTCAGCAAGCTTCCGAACCTGATCTGCGACAACACCAAATCGAGCGCCGGCTTCACCAGCACCGGCCGCTTCAATTGCCGCATTCAACGCGAGAAGGTTCGTCTGGTTTGCAATATCACGGATGGTTGAAACGATTTGCGAAATTTCCAAGGAGCGATCACCCAGAGCTTTTACCTGTTTGGACATTCGTTGGACTGCGGATCGAATGCGTTGCATGTCCTGCACGGTCTCCTGCACCGCGACTCGACCATCTTCAGTCGCTTTCAACACTTGACGGGCTGAATCAGAGGAGGCTCCGGCGGCTTCGGCAACCTGCCTCATCGACAGAGCCAGCTGTTCCACCGCGCCGAGGGTCTTCATTGATTCGTCAGCTTGATGCCTGGCGGTGCTGGCCATCTGGCCGGCATTATCGCGCAACGCACCGGCAGATCGATTGACTCGTTCTGCTGACTCTCGTACTTGTTTCATCAATTGGGCAAATCGTTGGATCATAAGATTGAAACCATCGGCCAGGTTCCCGAACATATCGGCGGTCACCTCACCTCGTTTCGTTAAGTCTCCCTTCCCCACATCAGATACCAGCACCAAAAACTGCACCAGACGTTTCTGCATGGCATCTCGCTCTTCCTCGGTCGACACTAAGACGGTGATTCGATCCAACATGGTATTGAAGGCCTTCGCCATATGCCCGACCTCGTCCTCGCTCTGCAGTCTGGCTCGTGCATGCAGATTCCCTGCAGCGGCCTGCGTCGCAACATCCGCGACGTGAATGATATTGTTTACGATGCTACGAGCAAGGAAGTATCCGATCATCAAGGCCAACGCCAATGCCAGCGCAGCTCCGCCCAACATAATTTGAGTCAGAGAGTCGGCTTCTTGCTGTCCGCTTCTATTCATCTCTTTCGCAAAGTCTTGAATAAGCTGCGCCAACCATTGAAATCGCCAGATTGCTCGACCATGCCAAATAGCAGTCTCCTCCGACAAGAGGGTGTGGCCGAGCGCACGCATCGATTCCCGTTGTTCCGCGGAAAGCGATGGGTCGAAACTGTCATTGAAGGCGCCGACTGCGCTTTCCGCTGATCTGAAATATTCTTTGAGATTGAACAGCAGCACATCGAGATCTTGGCCGTCTCGACGACCATCATCTGTTTCATGTGTCGCAAACGGTCGATACGCTTCCAGCGGTGTCAGAACCTTATGCTTCAATTCAGCGAGTGGAATAATAGCCTCATCAAACCCATCCTTCTGAGTTTGACTTGCCACGCTCAAGAGCGCGCTGTGATAAAGACTGAGGTTGCTGCTACTGACAGCCGTGTTGGAAATACCGACGGTCGATTCATTGTAGATGGACTGCAGTTGAGCCTTAAGCTGATTGAGCCCCATCAATCCGATAAACCCGATCGCTAACATGGCGGTGATAATGATTGCAAAAGCGACCAGTAGTTTGGTCCTCGTTCTTAAATTTCTAAACCAACCTTGGACGGACAAATTCGAGACTTGGCTAAGCTTCCCCATGACGATCCTCCTTACCGTCCGAAACAAGGCATGTGATGACCTACCTCATCGAGCGTTTCCACTTGCCTTCCACCTTCACCATGTTCCGCTTTCCGCTTTCCCTTCAACCATAGTCAATAACCGAGAGACCTCGAATAGTCCGATCGGCTTGGTGTCAGTCTTGAAATAAGAGGAGATGAATGAAGCGCCCTGAGTTCTATGCTGCGACGAGGGAGCCACCAGATCATCCGCATGAATGGTACGAATTTCCGGCACACCGTCGATCAATACACCGATCTGTTGAAGACTGTGCGATACAACCAGGGCATACTGAGGCGTACTAGCACGCGATACCCTAAGGAATGGTCGCACATCAGCGAGCGGGACGATGACGCCACGGAGGTTGGCAACGCCCACCAAGTGGTCCGGCATACCAGGCACCGGTGTGACTGAGCCAAGCTTAAACACTTCGTGGACTTGCCGAAGATCAATGGCAAACAGCTCATCACCCAATGTGATCACGCAAACTTTCCAATAACTGGAAGTTTTGCGCTGCTCAGGCTCTCCATCTGAAAGGAGCACGGGGAGCTCCTGAAGTGAGCTCATCGGCATTCACCCATCGGAATTGCTGTATTCATCCCAGTGCAACTTTGACTGCCTGGAGAAGATCTTCCGACTTAAAGGGTTTCACCACATGCCCATTGGCTCCCTGTTGTTGCCCCCAAAATTTATCGCTTTCCTGTCCCTTTGACGTGCACAGAACGATGGGAACGTCCTTGAATCGTGCATCGCTTTTCAAGTCCCGGCATACCTGGAATCCATTCCGACCCGGCATGACCACATCCAAGACAATGAGATCGGGTTTCTCAGGAGCAATTTTTTCTTCCAGCCCGTCTGCAGTTGAAAATGACAAGACCGTATGGTGAGCCGTCTTGAGATACGACTCGATGAGCTGTAACTCTGCATATGAGTCATCAACGACCACAATTTTACTCATGGGCACCATCCTCCCATTTCTTCAATCATCTCCACTCTGTAATGAACCGGTATGATGACGCACTTCTCACTGATGTCTGTTGATGGGAGTCATCCTCCGGTTCGTGCTCCTCATCCGAAATCACACGATGTCTATACGTCCACGTACCCACGTCACATGCGATGCAACGACACGACCGCTCGACCGTTTCACACCGTCAGGTCGCTCCGACCTCCCATTCCAGAGGGAGGATCCCCGAGCACGCACAACCTCATAGACCCGTACTGGATGAGACCACTGTCACATTGAGAGGACAGATTTCTGGGCTCACACGAACCGATTCGTGCTGCTCCCATGGAGTGTATCGCCTTACAGGTGATTGGCAAGAAAACGGTGAATATCCGCAGAGTTCGTCTAGTGTGGGCGGTCTCTGACAAACCGACCGAGTTACGAAACAGGGAAGGAGAAGGCGTCAGGAACGCAGATTACAGACCCACCTTGCGTCGATGGTCAAGCCTAGTCAATAAGCAGGACAGATCAATGAATCGCGACAGATGGTCTGCCCATCGATCCAGTTCGCCCTGCAGCCGAGCGGTGACCGATGTCGAAATATGACGATCAAGCGGTGGAAGTCCTTTTCTGGCACGGGCTCGATTGAGCCAAGCTCGACGAAAATGGGGCTCATCAAATACTCCATGAATGTAGGTGCCCCAAACCAGGCCATCGCCTCGAATGGCCCCATCACAGGTATCCTGCGTTACGGTCTTCAACGGATGGTCGCCTCCCCCCAATCTGACGTGATGCTGAAACCTAAAGCATGGGTGCTCGTTTCTACGCACAGTCACTCCCATATGCACGTGATAGCCTCGTACGACGCCGGGATCAGGCGTCAGTATATGAGTTGGAGTGGCTTCTACCTGTGTGGTGCACTTTCTTGTACGAAGCTCGGTCTCGATCTCTAAGTAGCCTAGACCAGCATATATCCCGCCTTGCTCTACAGCATAGGGATCCGAGATCGTTCGGCCAAGCATTTGATAACCACCACAGATTCCAATCAACTCCCGACGGCGATCGACATGCTGTTTGAGTGCCGGGGCATAACCCTGTGCCAAGACAAAGGAGAGATCAGCTTGGGTGGTCTTGCTTCCCGGAATAATCACGATGTCAGCCCCATCCAGGGCTGTAGGAACGGAAACATATTTTATGGCGACATCATCCTCAGCCGCCAAGACGTTAAAATCCGTAAAGTTGCTCATGTGGGGCAATAGAACAACGGCAATATTGATCCGTTCGGAGGAAAACTCCGCCTGTCGATACCGGTCTTGATCCAGACTATCTTCCTGATCCAACATGAGATCTCGAAGGAACGGCAGAACACCCAACACTGGAATTCCGCTCCGAGCTTCCAAGATGGTCACTCCATCTGCAAACAGCTTGGCATCCCCGCGAAACTTATTGATGACAACCCCACAGACCATGGCCCGTTCGTCCGGCTCCAACAGGGCCAACGTTCCAAGCACCTGCGCGAAGACACCGCCTCGATCAATGTCCGCGACCAACAGCACGGGAGCCTGAGCCAGTTTGACGACCGGCCAATTGACCAGATCCCGCTCTCGAAGATTCACCTCGGCCGCACTCCCGGCCCCTTCAATCACAACGACCTCATACTGGCTCGCCAATCGAGTGTAGCTTTCCTGCACGATCGACCACAGCTGCTGTCTCTGCTCAAAATAGGTCGACGCCTCTTGCGTCGACCACAGGGATCCGCACACAACGACTTGTGAGCGGTTGTCAGACTCCGGTTTGAGCAAAATTGGATTCATATCGACATGCGGAGAAATTCCGCAGGCTTCAGCCTGAAGTGCCT
Source organism: Nitrospira sp. (assembly GCA_016788465.1). Classification (GTDB taxonomy): domain Bacteria; phylum Nitrospirota; class Nitrospiria; order Nitrospirales; family Nitrospiraceae; genus Nitrospira_D. The sequence continues at coordinate 28,956 of JAEURV010000103.1, forward strand.
GCGCTCGACCAATCTCCCCGCCCTCAGGAGTCACGAAGGAATTCAGGGACATATTCTGCGCTTTGAACGGAGCCACGCGCAGACCGGCACGATGAAGGACTCGACAGATGCCGGCCGTGATGAGACTCTTCCCAACATCCGATCCCGTACCCAGAACAGCAAGCGGCCGTGCTGTCATCGCTGCGAATCCTGCCATGCTTTCGCCTTGGCCAAACCACGTGTGACACTGTCGATGACGACCTGTCCGATCAACGCTCCAAGCATGGTATGTGTCCCACTATAGACATGCGATGGCCCCTGTCCCCGCAGCGCACAGGCAACCACGACCACATCCGTCCCTGTTCCGGTGGCCACGGCGCCGCTTTGGCAACTTGGCACGTTATGATCACACAGGACACAACTCTTGGCCTCCGTGGCAACTTGGATCGCACCGACCATTGCGGGCTGAGACAGGCTACCGTTCGTGATGAGAATGAGGTTAATGGTTCCAGGTTTGACTGCTCTGTTGCCGACGGCACCTACCGGTGGCCATTCTCCAGCTCGAACGGCATTCGTCACACCGACCGTGGCAAAACACTCCACCCACAGCCCATCCGATGCAGCTCGTGCTGTCACCACTTGTGTCATCGGAACTGCAGTCATCAGTCCCACGGTCGGGCCACGGATTCCAATGCCAGACGCCAACTGCCGCAAACTACGTCCCGGATCACGAACGGGCATCGACTGGTTCCCCGTCACTACTGAATGAGGATCCACTTGGTGATTGAGGATGTAGGAAGCCACCGTGAGCCCTCCCCCCTGTGGAGCCGATGAAAGTACGCGCCTTTTTCCTTTAAGGTCGATCACCAGCGTTTGTCTGATGACACGAGACGGGGTATGAGCCCGTATGGACGGCTGCTTCATCGTGAATCCTTATTGAGAAGTAATTGAGAAAGCTCACGAAGAAGCCGGTCATTCTCCATCCTGGTTCGAACGGCAAGCCGAACAGATCGTGAGGTAGCGCCAGGCACAGACGAACAATCTCGAATCAATACCCCCCTCGTTCGCAAACGTTCAGTGATGTCGCGTGCAGACTGACCACGAGGTAGCTCGACAAAGCAATAGTTCGCATGGGTCGGAATTACCCTACAGCCGGCTAGCGCCGTGAGCCTCGCTTGGAATCGCTCTCGCTCCTGTTTCATGAATACCAGACTTTTTCGTGCATGGGCCTCATCATTGATGGCCGCCAATGCCGCAACTTGTCCCATGACACTGACCGACCAGGGAGGCAACTGTCGCTGGAGTCGTCCGGCAGTGGGATATGCCGACACGGCATATCCCACACGCAGCCCAGGCAACGCATAGAACTTGGTCATGCTCCGTAGAACAACGACATACGGCCAAGATACCGCTCGCTGGAGGACGGATCGGTCTGAGCAATAGTCGGCAAACGATTCATCAATGATCAGCCAGACCCCTTGCCGATGAGCGACCTTTGCCAGTCGAACAAGATCGCCGACCATGCAAGCCTGCCCTGTCGGGCTATTGGGATTGCACAGGATGACACCATCAAAGGAGCGGCCTTCGTTGCGCCCCCTCTCCATAGCCCGACAGAGACGATCTACCGGAATGGCATAGTGGCTGGTTCGATCCGCGTAGAGCGCCGTGACCTGCCTCCCTGCTCGCCCCATCGCGGCAGCATATTCGGAAAAGGTAGGCTGGACGACAAGGAGCCGATGAATCTCTAACGCACGAGGCAATGCATCAATCAACTCCGTGGAACCATTTCCGATCACAATCTGGTCTGGATCAATCCGCCAGAATGCCGCCAACGCTCGGCGAAGGATCCAACAATCAGGGTCTGGATAATGGCTCAAAAGATGCCTGGAAGAAGCGATGGCTTTCCATACATGAGGAGAAGGGCCCAAGGGATTGATGCTTGCGCTGAAATCAACGATATCGCATGGATCACATGCGAGCGATCGTGCCACACGATAAATATTCCCACCATGTAAGGGCTTGCTCACACGAGCCATCTCAGTCCTATGGCTAGAAGACCAACCAGCACACTGGCTATCGCCATCAGCTTCGCTGCCGGCACGATATCGTCCGGCTCAACACGACGCCCTTCAAAGCCCAGTATTGGACGGTCCTGTGGAATGCCGTCATAGAAATTGGTGCCACCGAGTCTCACGCCCAACACACCGGCCATCGCTGCCTCAGGCCTCCCGCTGTTCGGACTCGGGTGCTTCCCTCCATCCCGTATGAACACACGCCATCCCCGGCGGATCGGTTCCCGTTGTCCGGTCATCAAGCCGGCACCAAGCATCACCGCTATCGCTGCAAGCCGAGCCGGTACCCAGTTGGCCAGATCATCGAATCGAGCCGATGCCCATCCCAGATCGGCATAACGGGGATTGCGATGGCCAATCATGGAATCCAATGTATTGATCGCCTTGTAAGCCAAGGCCAGCGGGACACCACCGATCGCCAAATACATGAGAGGTGCAATCACACCATCTGCCAAACTTTCTGCCACCGTTTCGACCGTCGCACGAGCCACCTCCGATTGTGACAGGCCGACGGTGTCCCTTCCAACAATCATCGCCACTGCTCGACGCGCAGACGGAAGATCTCCTGCCTGGAGCGGGACCTTCACGGCACGAACATGATCCCAGAGGTCACGCGCGGCAAGAGTCATCGACGCTAAGATAATCGAGAGAGCAGACCCAAGCCATCCCGCAAACTGTTCGGCCTCTTCGATGATCATCGCGGCAAGCACGAAGGTCACCGTCGGCAATCCCATGGCAAGACAAATTCCTGCAAGGCGAAGGCCGATCGCACTCCGGCAGAGTGTCCGAATTTCATGATCCAACCATGCAATACATCGTCCCATCATACGAACGGGATGCGGCAACCAGTGCGGATCGCCGACCAATGCATCTACCACTGCAGCCATGAACAGTTCTCCGCCGGTCATGGCAAACGAAACAAGAAAGGGATAGACAGCAAGAAGAGGATTTCAATCACCTCGTTGATGGCTCCGAGCGTGTCCCCAGTGATCCCACCGAAGCACCTGCGGCATCCCCACCAGCCGATCAGCACAATACCTGCTGCAGCCATCAGGATAAGGATCGCGCTGACCATACCAAACCCCACGCCCAGACCAGCGGTCACAACGACTGTCGCCACAACAACGTGCCGCCAGGACAGATGAGAAAGAAACGGTGAGGCCAAGCCTCCTTCCGCCCTGGCGTAGGGAGAAATCCATGCTGAAGTCACCATGGCCCAACGACCGACGGCCGGCATACAGCACAGCCCAGGCAACCGCAATTCCTGAGGCAACGCCATCAATCCGGCATACCGGAGAATCAGGGAGAGAAACAGCCCGGTCGCACCGAGTGCACCGATCCGAGGGTCGCGCATAATCGCCAATCGTTCGACCGATGTGCGACCTCCGGCCAACCCATCTACGGTATCGGCGAGTCCATCCTGATGGAGTCCGCGTGTCACCAGCACCAAGAACACGAGCAACAGAACATTCACGACGATACCGTCAAAGACCACGTGCAATGCCGCATCGGCAGCGACCAAGCCCCCGCCTATCAGCAAGCCGACGGCGGGATACCATGCCATCGAGGCCGCGAGCTCAGACGCCGTCGGCTCATGATGAACTCTGCTCAGTGGAATGATCGTGAGGAAATGCCACGCGAAGATGAAAGGACGGGCGATGGCCACCATACATGTCACAACTTATTCGCGACACCGGCCTCTTCAAAGGTCGCCATCTCCGTATAGACTTTGACCGCCGCACAGACGAGATCCATTCCTAAACAAGCTCCGGTTCCTTCACCGAGTCGAAAATCGAGATCAAACAGCGGAGTCAATCCCAAATGGTTTAGAATCGCACGATGCCCCTTCTCAACTGATCGATGCGCGGCGATGAGATACTCGCGACAGAGTGGCTGAAGTCCTACGGCAATCAACGCCGCGGCCCCGGCGATGAAGCCGTCCAGCACCACAGGCACGCGGGAGGCCGCAGCACCGAGCATAAGCCCAGCCAGCCCGGCGATTTCCAATCCCCCGATCTTTGCCAAGACACCGATCGGATCTGACTGCTTCGGACGATGAAGATCGAGAGCCCGTTGAATCACGCACACTTTGTGTTCACGATCGGACTCCAGAATACCCGTCCCGTGCCCGGTCACCTCCTCCACAGGCCGACCGGTCATCACCGCGGTAATGGCCGCGCTTGGAGTCGTATTCCCGATCCCCATCTCTCCGGTTCCGATCAGGCCGATGCCTTCCCGCACAGCCTCCGTCGCCAACTCGATCCCGACCATGACAGCTTGCTCCGCTTGTTCTCGCGTCATCGCCGGCTCACGCATCACGTTGCCCGTCCCATTCATGATTTTCCGGTGAATCAACCCAGAGGCGGTCTTAAAGTCATAGTCAACACCGATATCAACCACACGGACAACCACGCCTGCATGGCGAGCGAGCACGTTCACACCGGCTCCGCCCCGAAGAAAGTTCAGCACCATTTGAGGGGTGACCTCACGGGGATAGGCACTTACACCTTCCGCAGTGACACCATGATCCGCGGCAAAGGTAAAGACCATTCCTCGGGGAATAGTGGGCTTCAGTTCACCGGTCATGGTGATGAAGGCTGTGGCCAACTCCTCGAGCTTGCCGAGGCTGCCCAGCGGCTTGGTGAGTCGACCCAAATGAGTCTGTGCTTTCGTTTGCAACGCTGGGTCCAGAGGCTGAATTTGACTACAGACATCCTGAATAGACATCACGCTCCTTTCCTCACTTCAAGCGAAGCGGTAGGCCACTGACCGCTAGATAGGCTTCATCCGCTCCTGCCGCAAGGCATTGGTTCACTCGTCCGGAAAGATCGCGGAAAGCTCGCACTGATGGTTCAGCTGGAACAAGGCCGGAGCCTAACTCATTGCTGACGATGATGACGTTGGCTCCCGTGTGCCGCATCGCGTCAAGAAGAGTTTCTACTCGCGCAAGAATAACTGATTCCGTGAGGCCGATTCCGACCAGATTACTCAACCAGAGTGTCACACAATCAAACACGATGCTCCGGAATTCTGCCCCCTGTTTCAAAAACCAGGCCTCCACATCAATCGGTTCTTCAAAAGTCTGCCATTCTGCTGAACGGGTCGCTTGATGCCGCGCAATGCGTTCCACCATTTCCTCATCAAGCCCTTGCCCGGTCGCCACAAATGCACGCGGCCCGCGCGAGCCACCCAACTGAAGCGCAATCTCGCTTTTCCCGGACGAGGCCCCGCCCAACACGACAATAATACGGCCTTTGGCTCTTCCGGCAGACCGACGGTTACGTTGAGTTTTTGGCGACATCTCGTTCCCACAAGAATTCCGGCTCACCCTGTGTCTTGGCTACCCATCGAGCTAAAACAAATAACGCATCGCTCAAGCGATTGAGAAACTTGATAATCAGCGGGTCAACCGGCTCGGTTTTTGATAGGGCGACACACAAACGTTCAGCTCGGCGACAAATCGTCCTGGCCTGGTGGAGAAACCCCGATACTTTTCCTCCTCCGGGAAGGATGAACTCTTTGAGCGGTTCCAAAATCTTCTGGCATCGATCAATCATCTTTTCAAGCCGTGTGACATCGCTTGCTACTACCTGTGGCATATTCCTGAATGTCTGCCCTGGTGCTGTCGCGAGAATGCTCCCGACATCAAAGAGCTTGTTCTGCACCCATCGAAGCTCATCCTCCAACTGGCCGGCCCGTTTGTTGTGCTGGACGGCTTCTTGATTGAAAACCCGAACAATTCCGATTGAAGAATTCAACTCATCAACGGTCCCGTATGCCTCGACTCGAAGACTGTCCTTCCACACCGATTGCCCGCCGGCGAGTCTTGTCTTTCCCGCGTCTCCCGTTCTGGTATAGACTTTGGTGATCCGCATTTCCGTTGCTCCCCTTATCCGAACGTTGATTCCCCCATGCGTCATAGTGAATGAGCTGATCAACTGGAATCCGTTTTCGCCACCCCGCCGTCTCTAAATCAGGAGCTTGTTCAAATTTCGAGACATACCCTAAACACAAGTAGGCCAGAATCGTCACCGATTTAGGAACGCCAACCACTTGCTTCAGCGCCTGATGATCGAGAATGCTGACCCAACCGACCCCGATTCCTTCCGCCCTGGCGGCCAGCCAGAGATTTTGAACCGCGCAACATGTACTATACAAGTCCGTTGCACGCACCGTGGAACGCCCAAGGACTTGTGGCCCGCCGCGTCGTCGGCTACATGTGATACACAGATTGATCGGTGCTTCCTCAATGCCTTCCAACTTCAACCGCCGGTACAGTTCTCCCTTGGCACCTGCATATCGGGCAGCAGCTTTGGTGTTGGCATCGATGAACAGGTTCTTCACCGCACGTTTCGTTGCGCCATTGCGGATGACCACAAAATCCCACGGCTGCATGAAGCCGACTGATCCGGCATGATGAGCCGCCGTTAACAATCGCATCATCACCGGATCAGGGATTGGCTTCGGCAGAAAGTTCCGGCGCACGTCACGGCGTTCAAAAATTACCCGATACACCGCCTCACGCGCTGACTCGGAAAATCGTCCCTGTGGTCGGCTCATTCCAATCTCGACTCGGCCTGTCCGTCAAATGATCGACGGCGATTGCGGTCTCAGCTCACCGGCTACAACTTTTCCTAAACAGATCTGACAGAGACAGTCGTCATACCGTGCGGCGATCCAGTCCATCTGCTGCTCTGTAATCCCCACAGTGCCACACCAACATTGGTACCCGACACATTGAAATGGCTGTCTGCACTCTTCACAGACCTTTTCAACAGGACCCCTCATTCCTTACCTTCGCTTAATCAGCACATCATCCTGACGCTTACTGGAAAGTACTAGAGGCTGAGTCGACCAGCGCTGTGGCACATGTAGGTTGGCTCCCAAAATGCAGATGCGTATAGAGCCCCAACGTATTCAAGATACACATTCCATCACGCCCCTTCGACTTGCCTTCTGCATCGGTCAACTTGCACGCATAAGCCAGTGTGGCTTTAGGCGAAATCGTCGAATAATGGAATTCATGTCCACGCGCAGTCAATCCAGCAGGCCCGATGACACTGGACTGAGCCACCTCAAGCGAGCGATATCCCACGGTCATCCTCGAACGCTGCATGGTCGCTTCAGCCGCAAATAGGCCCACCATTTCATGCAAACGGCCGTCAAAATCTCTCAGGCCCTGCGTGAGATACATCATGCCCCCGCATTCCGCATAGATCGTCCCACCTTGCTCGCCGAATTGTTTAATCGCCGACTTCATGAGCCTGTTGGCCGCTAAGGCTGGACCGTGCAATTCAGGATACCCTCCGCCCAGATACAGCATGCCGAGATCATCGGGAAGCTTAGCATCATGCAGTGGAGAAAATACAACTAGTTCGCCTCCCTCTGCTGCGAGCAATTCCAAATTGTCCGCATAGTAAAAACAAAAGGCCTGGTCCTGTGCCACGCCAATACGAACGGTCTTGAGCCGACGGTGCGCGATAGGACCGACAGCATGCACCAAGGGACCATGTGAGGATGCAAGAGCTTCGATCCGATCAAGATCGACAGTATCCAACGCAGCCTTTGCCAACCGATGATAGAGCCTCCGATCCCGTTGCTCATGAGCCATGGTGAGGCCAAGATGCCGACCGGTGATGATCAACTCTGGATCAGGACACAGATACCCAAGCGCCATGACATTCGTCGCATTCTCCACCGCTGTTTTGAGCAACTTGTAATGGCTTTCACTGCTGACTCTGTTAAACAACACTCCTGCCACATGTACGGCAGAATCAAAGCGCGTATACCCTGCGACCATCGCTGCGGCAGAACGGGCCACGGCACTGCCATCGATGACCAGAATCACCGGTGCGTCCAATTGTTTCGCCAGTTCGGCTGTACTCCCACGATCACTGACTGGAGAACTGCTGTCGAAGAGGCCCATCATCCCCTCAATCACAGAGATGTCAGCATCCTCCGCAGCACGCGCAAAGATCTCCCGGTTTCTCTGTGCACCTAACATCCATCCATCAAGATTCCTCGACTGCCTTCCTGTCGCCGCCCGATGATGACTGGGATCGATAAAGTCCGGCCCCGCCTTGAACGGCTGGACCTGGCGGCCCCGTTCCCGTAAGGCCGCCAGAATGGCCAGCGTGGCGGTCGTTTTCCCGACACCACTGTGCGTGCCGGCTATCACCACTCGTGGATACTGTTTCATGCAACCCTAGAGGGGGAGATCGTAATTGATCCGCACGCCACCGAAGATGGAACGAATCGGCGTCCCGAAGAATAGCGTCTCTTCGTATTTCTCGTTGAAGATGTTATCCAATCGGAGATAGGCCTGCATGGACTTCGTCACGTCATAGCTCGCCGACAGATTCCAGACAACAAACGACGGAGTTGGATTTCCATTCCCAGTATTGCCGAACCGCTCGCCGACATAGCGCCCCTCCAGACTAGCCTGCAACCGTTCTATGGGCTGATAGCCGAGAATGGTCGAAACCTGATGGAGTGGCCATTTCGGAAGACGCGTGTCCGAGCCGCCACTGATATCCCGGGTCGCTGCGTACGTATACTGGATCTGCAAATCTAGATTCTTCACCCATGGCCCGTCACGATAGAGTTTCAGCTTTGTGCTGACCTCCACACCTTCCGTTCGAGCCAAACCGACATTCTGTGCACAGAATCCGAATGACCCAGGCTCCGTACAGACAGCAGGATCGAAGGTTGACACAATCAAATTACGGTAGCGGGTCCAAAAATACCCGACGCTGATGCTGCCTCGATCATTCGGCAATGTCTGTTCGAGGGCCACATCAAACGCTTGGCTCTTTTCAGGTTTCAAATTGGAGTTGCCAAAACCAGGGAAAAACAGCTGATTGATCGTGGGGGCCCGAAAACCGGTCGAATAGCTGCCCCTGAACTTTGTGCCGGTCTCCTTGACCAGATATCCTCCGGTCACTCGATAGGTGGTCGCGCTTCCGAATACGTTATACTCATCCTGTCGGATACCCGCCGTACCAAACACACGATCCCAGAGATTCACCTGCGCCTCTCCAAAACCTGCATGACTACTGACGGATTTATTCTCGAAGACGGTGGTGCTGGTCAAGAGATCACGATTGTCACCCCTCTGTTCGCGAAACTGATATCCCGCCGTCAATCGAAGCGGTTTACCGACTTGGATATTGTGCTGCCATTCAATCCGATTGCTGGTGGTTCCAATTTGAGACCGAAACGGGAATCCAATGGACCCCGTGGCTCCCGTCACAAGACTCCGTTCGACTGCGCCAGCGTCACTCACCAGATTTTCAGTGGCTCGTGACAAGGTCAGTTGTTGCGACCACCAGGCGGTGATCGGCTGCATGTAATTTCCTGCAAACACATATTGGAGACTCTTGGATCTGGCACCAAACACATCAGCCGGCTCGGACGCAAAGGTCGTCGAATTAAACGCAAAGCCGTCAAAATTCACACTGCCGTCAAGCCAACGAAAACTAAACTCCAGCCGTCCGTCCTTCGGCAGGTCCGCACCCAGTCGAACCGATCCCTGCCAGTTGTGGTAGCCGTCACGCTCAGCTGCGCCACGTCGGTAGTTGATCGCCGAGAACCCGGCCGTATCCAAACGGGCGATCGAGCCTGAAAAATCAATCGCTCCTTTTTTGCCGGCCAGACTGCCTCCTTCTCGAATCGTATTGAATGATCCATACTCGACAAAACCTGAGACGTTGGGTTTCTCCCGCCCTCGCTTGGTCGTAATGTTGATCACACCGCCCATGGCATCCGACCCCCAGAGCATGCTCTGGCTCCCACGTAAAATTTCGATTCGTTCGATGTTGTCGGACGTGAGATCTGCGAAATTGTAACTGCCCAGGGTGGCACTGTTGACGATCGCCCCATCAATCAACACGAGTGTCTGCTCCGGCGTTCCCCCGCGCATCCGCACATCAACCGTTGTGCCGAGTCCTCCACTTTGAAAGACCGCAAGGCCCGATGACCATCGAAGCGCTTCGGCGACTGTTCTGATTTTCCGTTGTTGCATCTCCTCGCCGGTGATGACCTCAACGGCACTGGTGACTTGTTTGGCCGGAATTGGCGTCTTCGTCGCACTCACCACGACATCAGGAGCCTCGACGGTCTCCTGTTGATCAGCCATGGCGATGTCTTGAGCGAATGCAGTGGGGTGTTGGAAATACAGAAAAGCAAGAAGGAAACACCAAGCGACAACAAACCGGGAACACCGATACACACGATGCATGAAAACCTCCCTTTGACTCGAAGGGTGTGAATGTTTCCCGTCCGTTGGGTCTCCTGACTTGCGGCTCATCGTTTCCCTGCGCCTTCCCATCTTCGAAGCAATTGCCTCACAGCGTTCAGCAATCAGGTTCGGACTGAATGCTGATGGCTAGCAGCTAACAGCTTCCCTAGACAGTGGCATCTGGCAGAGTCACTCCCCGCTTACAGTGGCGGCACCGTGATGGAGTTGCACCATCTTCCCCGGCACTGACGGTCTATCTCCTTTTTGAGTTCTTTCCTCCTTCCGATCGGCATCCACCAGGATTGAACAGAAAAAGGGATGCGTCTTTCCTGTCCAGTACGAGTACTCACGTACGACATCATCGATATTCGAAGCTAGCTTCGAATATAGTCTGCCCGAAATTGAGCTGTGCTTGGTACCATATTGGAGAAGTCCCAGTCAAACGTGAGGACGGCCGATCGGTCCGACGTATGAGAGAGCAGCCGGTCACCGTTCTTCGCAACTACGCTCGGCGCCTTCCAAAAGTCGAGTGTCTGCTCCGCACCCGTTCGGTTGCAGACGATCACGGGAAGTCCCGTTTCATGGCTCCGCTGCTCCCATTCTCCATTTGGGCCATGAATACCTGGCCCCCAGGATGCCGGCGACACCAACATCTCCGCCCCTTCGAACCTCAGCGCTCGAGCAATATTCGACGTATAGGCATCGCTGCAAATCAGCACACCGACCTTGATCCCGTCACACTCGATCGGAGCGACACGATCGCCTGGGTTCGACCACGACAGCGAGTCACTCACCACATTGAGCTTGCGGTGTTGCCCCACAATCTCGCCTGTCGGGCCGATGACAAACACGGAGTTGTAGAACCGCCTGCCCTCTCGCTCGGGGCAACCAAGAAAAACTGTTCGTTTCAACGTCTTGACCAGCCGGCAGACCTGTTGCATCCAAGAGTCGGGCTGCGGCTGGATCCATTC
>JAEURV010000165.1 GCA_016788465.1 Nitrospira sp.
AGGAATTCTGATCGACGTATCCAGTACCTTGGCCAAGATATCCGCGATCGCAAGCAGATGCTCCCGCGCTTGATCACGCGGTAGAACCTCGATGGGCGATGAGGATTGACGATGAAAAGTCATGAGATGGGGGTACGCTTACTCAGAACAGCATTGATAGCAAGGGACGCCACAGTGGCACACTTCTGAGCCCAATAACCAATACGCACAATTTAGTCCATATTGACTGCTCTACCTCCCCCTAGTGAGGACATCATGCCAAAGCTCACGTTTAGAAACAGCTACGGACAACTAGTCGATATCTCCACCGTAGCAGCCACGAAAGTCAAGAACGAGTTCGGGGCAATCTTAGAACAAACATTGCATTGTGGCGCTGTCGCCATTACCCGTCATGAGAGACCCAAGGCTGTGCTTGTGTCTTTCGCCGAATTCGAATCACTCGTGAGCGAGCGCAGCCGCTCGCTGGATGATCTCAATACGGAATTCGACATATTGCTGACCCACATGCAAACGCCATCTGCGCGAAAAGGTGTCGAGGCAGCCCTTAATGCTTCTCACGCAGAACTGAATAGCGCTACCGTGAAGGTCGACCAAAACTCGTGCTAGACATGGAGCGCGGAAGAATTCCTGCCCCCCCCGACCTGGCCTCCACGCCGAACTGGGCCAAACCAATCATGGCCACTACACTCAAGCTGCAGGTCCGTCAATTCTCTAGACCTAGGTTTCCTCGCACACCTACCACAGAGGTACGCGAGACTCTAAATTTTCGAGAAGAATACCATCATCAACAAGTTCAAAGGCATCAAGTTATTAAGACCTACAAACATCTGACACGAACAAATGTGATGCTTGCGCCGTTGTAGATCAATAATCTGTTGGCAACTCGTACACGTTGCCCACAAGAGAGGAACGAATTACCGAATCACCTCTTTGCTCCCCACACATGTCTCCGCTATAATCCTTCGTTCCACGGAAGACCCATGGCTACAACGACCACTGAATACAAAGAACGCCTCCGCCAGCTGGCCGAGTTGATGCTCGCCGTGTCGGGCGAATCCGTCACCATGATGAAGCGCAATGCCCCGGAGCAGGCGCTGAAGCTCAAGCGCCAGGATGAATGGGGCATCTATCTGGAATTTCTCAAGATCCTGTTCAATCTCACGGATCGCTTGGTAGCCCTCCACATTCCGCTGAAGGATCAGCTGGAGTTCATGAACGGGCTGGAAGATGCGGTCACCCAACAGTTAAAGCAGGCGCTGGAACCGGCATTCGGCAACAATGCCGATCAGATGGAAATCGTGATGACGATCGGCACGACGGTGGCCGAGAGTCGCCAGACCTACGAGCGCTACAAATTCTTGATCAGTGAAGACTCCAAGACCAAAACCGAGATGTTCCGCGACTTCGGGGACAACGTGGCTGAAGCGCTCGGCGCGCCACGCAACGCACAGCTCAGCGCGGCAGCGTCACTCTGCGCCAGCGCTGTGGTCCCGGCGCTCAGCGCCGTGCTTCAAGGACAGGCGCCTCCCTCGCAGCAGGCATCGCAGGTCGGAGCTCCAGCCGTTGGAAGATCGACTGAACAGAAGCTATCGACCGGCCAAGAAATCAAGCTCGTCAGCCTCATGTCGAGTGTGTCCGGTGAAGAGGTTGAGACGCGCTGGGGACTCCACCCTCGGTTTCGTGAAGATCTCACGCCTTCCGAGCTTCAGCAACTCACGAAACTCTTGAACCGTGTCGCAAAAATCCTTGGCGAACGGTATGCTGCCGTGGCATTCTCTAAAGACTGGGCCACATGGCATAAGGCAGGGCACGCCTAATTCCCACCGGCGGTCGCCCAATCATTCGCTCACATGCATCCCTCGCCTTGACCAAAGGAGTGTTTGTGGATTCTCCAAATTCGACGAAGAGTTCTCTCCCTCAGAGTCTGAATCGTCTCCCTGAACTGGCACGGAATCTCTGGTGGAGCTGGACCTTAGAAGCTCGCCAGCTGTTTGAAACCATCGATCCCACCTTGTGGTTCCTGACAAACCATAATCCCGTCAAACTTCTGGCCGATGTGCAGTCGGACCGGCTGACGCGCCTAGCCGAGGATCCCTCGTTCCTTCGCCAATATTCAGCCGTCTTCCGCCTGTTCGATGAATATCTGGCGAACAAGAAAAGCTGGGTCGGCACGCATCATGCCGATTTAGCAAAGAAGACTATCGCATACTTCTCTGCCGAGTTTGGGCTGCACGCCTCCGTACCGATTTATAGTGGCGGTCTGGGAATCTTAGCCGGAGACCACTGTAAAGAAGCGAGCGACCTTGGGCTACCGCTTGTCGGCGTCGGATTCATGTACCCCCAAGGCTACTTCCGTCAGCGCATTACGCCAGAAGGCTGGCAAGAAGCAGCCTATGCACCCTTTAACCGTGATGAGTCGCCGATACATTTAGCCCAGACTCCGTCCGGAGAAGCCTGTCGATTCACCGTGGATATGGGCAATCGGCGCGTGACCGCTGCCGTCTGGAAACTATTGGTGGGGAGGATCACACTGTTTCTCATCGATACCGATGTGCCCGAGAATAGTCCGGAAGACCGCGCCCTCTCCGCCCGTCTCTATGGTGGGGATCAAGAAATGCGGATCTGCCAGGAAATTCTGTTGGGAATCGGCGGCGTGCGCATGTTGCGTTCGCTCGGGATCTCGCCGTCCGTGTGGCATGCCAATGAGGGACATTCGGCCTTCCTGACCTTGGAGCGGGTACGCGAGTTCGTTCAGAAGGGTTCGTCCCATGCGGAAGCTTGCGAGTTGGTCCGTCAGAGTACCGTCTTTACTACGCATACGCCCGTCCCTGCAGGCCATGATGTCTTCCCACACCATTTGATGGACCGCTACTTTTCCGGGTATTGGGAACAACTAGGCCTCTCACGTGACGAATTTCTCCGCCTGGGAGACACGCCCGGATCGCACAGCGGATTCAACATGACCGCGTTAGTCATGCGCCTGTCGGCCCATGTCAATGGCGTCAGCCGGGAGCATGGCCGAGTCACACGCGAAATGTGGCAACACTTCTGGCCCGGATTGCCGACCGATCAAATCCCCATCCGGAGCGTCACGAACGGCATTCATGCGCCGACATGGATCTCCCCGGAGCTCCACCATCTCTACAGCAAGTCCCTCAGCCCGAACTGGACACAGACTTGCGACGACTCCGCCATGTGGCAACGAGTGATGGATGTCCCGGACCATGAATTGTGGGCTGTGCGTCAAATGATGAAACGGAAACTGATGGGCTTTATCCGCGAACGGGCCAGAGCCGGATGGATGCACGGGCATCTCCAACCCTCACAAGTGCTCACACGCGGAACGCTCATGGACCCTGAGGCCCTGACCATTGGGTTTGCCCGACGATTCGCAACCTACAAGCGCGCCACGCTGCTCTTCCGAGACCTTGAGAGGCTCAAAGTGCTACTCCAAGACCGATGGCGTCCAGTCCAACTGATTTTTGCCGGCAAAGCCCATCCGGCCGATGAGCCCGGTCGGTACTTCATTCATGAAGTGCTGTCGTTCTGCCATGATCATAAGCTCGGCGGTCGCATTGCATTTCTTGAAGATTACGAAATGCATATGGCAAAGTATCTTGTTCAAGGCGTCGATATTTGGTTGAACACACCTCGCTTTCCCCTGGAAGCCAGCGGTACCAGCGGTATGAAGGCCGCCCTGAACGGCGTGTTGAACCTCAGCGTCTTGGATGGATGGTGGGTTGAAGGATACAACGGGGCCAATGGATGGGGCATCCAGCCGTTGAGCGAACAAGCAGATACGCAGGCTCAAGATCATCACGATGGTGAACAACTTTATCGCCTGTTGGAACAAGAAGTCGTTCCACTGTTCTATCAACGCGATCGTGACGGAGTCCCTCGTGGCTGGTTGCAGATGGTGAAGGAATGCATTCGCACCACAGCGCCCCAGTTCTGCACTACACGCATGCTGAAGGACTACGTCAGCCTGATGTATCGTGCCGCGACTGTACGCATGCCTACGACATGGTGATAGGGTTCGAGCCATCGAACCGAGGTCTGTCACACAGGCTACTTCCACATCTGGCCATCGTTGCGATTGTCGGGCTGATGGTGTTTCCTTTGGGAGCGCCGGTCGTTGCGGCTACCACACGAACACCTTCTCCCATTGAATCAAAGGCCACCGCTCTCTTCAAGGCAGGTGATTACTCGGAAGTCGCGGCGCTCTACCGAAGTCTTCCGCAAGACGCGACGCCGTCCAAAGAGTTCCTCCGCCTCGCCCTGCAAAGCTATGTCCGCCTTGGACGACCAGACGAGGCCCTCTCCGTCTATTCCAAACTGACCCAACCTGGGCAATCTCACGATGCTACACTACTTCGCCCCTTGGCCCTCGGCCTGATTACCAGCCACGTGCGAGACCGTAACGAACATGTTCGCATAGCCGCATACTCAGCCCTCGCGGAGTTGGGGCTACCGGAGACCGCAGCCCTATTGGAAGATGGATTGCTGGATACATCCGTCGTCGTACGAGCACGAGCCGCCGAAGCGATCGGAAAGGCTGGTCTCGCAGCACAATCCGGCCCCCTACGCCGCGCGTTGCGGGATGCAATGCCGACTGTCCGCATTGCCGCCATGACCGCCCTCGGTGAAGCAACCGCCACCGATGTTCGACAACGATTGATTGAAGTGGTTCGCACTGAGGATGGTCCAGAGTCCATTTTTGCTTCGGCTGCCTTGGTGAAGTTAGGCCATTCCGAACAGTTGGCTGAAATTACCAGTGCTGCAACATTACCGGACGCTGAATCTAGGATGGCGGCATTGGGTGTCTTAGGTCGCCTCAAACGTCCGGCTGGACTCGCCATCCTTGCTCAAGCCGTCTATGACCCTGATCCATCAGTCCGTGCATTTGCTGCCGGTGCGCTGGGGGAATTTGGATCCCCTGACGGCGCAGCCCCGCTGACACATGCCATTGGAGACGAGAGCGCGATGATTCGCGGTGTCGCAGCCGCAAGCCTCGGCAAACTCGGCATCAAGGAGAATCGACCGCTGCTCCTAGCACTGACTCGTGACCCCGACGCACACGTCCGTGCGAATGCCGCAGAAGGATTACTTCGCCTCGGGGATAGATCAGCCATCGCCCTGGCAGCTGAGCTGGCTCGGCATCCCGATCCATCCATTCGTGGCGCAGCAGCCCAAGCCTTGAGTGCCTCACCGGACGAGCAGACGCTCTCAATACTGCAAACCCTTCTGTCGGACCAACAGCCGCTCCCTCGACTGTTGGCCGCCAAGGCATTGCGAAAAAACAACGACAGAGCCATCCCCATTTTGGTACAAGGGTTACGCGACACAGATGAGGCGGTACGCATTGCAGCCGCGAACAGCCTCCTCCAGCAATTGGCCAAGCAACCGGCATCAAAACGAGGCCACTAACGCAGGACCACTATGGCAAAGTTTTTCACAGTCCTATTGCTCCTCGTCGGCGCATTTGGAGCAGGCTATTATGTCGGGCAACGACCGGTCGGCACATTGCAGCAATCCGTCTCTGACCTTCAGCAGTCACTGAAGGAGGTGTCGAAGAACGTCATGGAGACCACCCTCGGTATCGAACGCGATCTCCGTCGTCGTCAGGGACTCGTCGAGGCCAAGTCTCGCTTCGTACAAGCAAAAGTACACGTGATCGACCAAAAGCATAACGAGGCAGCAAAGGACCTCGCGGGAGTGATCGCGGCGATAGAGGGTGTCACAAAAGGCGCAAAGATCGATGACGCGACAGCCTCGCTGCATCACCTCGTTGATTCGCTGCGAGACGTGCAATTGGAACTGACGACGGGGAAACAGGTCTCGTTCAAGAAGTTGGAGGACCTGCAACAGCGGATGGATGAACAGTTGAACAAATAGCTTACGCGTTGGCAGGTTCTGAGGTCGGCTGCTTCTTCCACTTCGCCAAAATCCGCTCGACCCGCATTTTCACAACCATATCGGGGTCTTTGAGCAACGGCTTGATCGCATCACGCCCACGATCATCACCGATTGACTCCAGCGCCGCGGCCGCCGTCAAGCGCGTAAACCAATCCTTGTCCCTAAGCATCTGGATGAGGGGATCGATGGCCTCGCTGCTTTTGATCCGTCCCAGCGCAAGGACGGCGCACTTCCGAACGTTTTCATCCTTATCACGGAGGGCAGGAATGAGCTTCTCGACAGACGGTGCACCCAATGCAACCAACGCGTCAATCGCATCATCTTTAAATTCATCGTTCCGCAGCTGAAGCATCAGGGGATCCAGCACCCGCTCATCTCGTATTTTCCCGAGTGCTGCAATGGCGTACTTACGCACCTCCCAGTCGCGGAGGAGCTTGAGGAGCGTCTCGACCGCAGGAGATCCCACCTGGCCCATCGCCTCGATGGCAACTTCGCGAACCTGCCAATCACCATCGCGCAGTGCCCGAGCCAACGGAGCAACACACCGCTCGTCCCCCATTTCTCCGAGTGTGATCACCGCTTCGCGTCGGACCACCCAGTCAGGATCTGACAAGAGATCGATCTGGATATCGATCTCGTCCTTGACCTGCTCTTCTTCCAGCATACCCGTGCCTAGATCAGCCGTTTGCGGTTCGACGGTACCGGGCACAGTTTGCACGTGCTCAGCCATGACCTCACCTGCCGGCTCGTCTTCAGCTTGCTGGCTGAGGGGATTGGAATCTGCAGGGGAACGTTTTACCTTGGAGTCCATAGGATCAATCAGTCTCTGACAGAATGCTGTTCCTTAGAGAGAGACTATGCCGATGCAGGAGCGGCAGCACCTTTGCTTCCAGCCGCCCGCTTTTTCCGCTGTACCAACGCCCGCCTCTTACGCTGTTCCCGCTTCAATCGTTTTTTCAAGGAGCGGAGGGCGGCATCCCCTTCCGGCTTACTGTGACTGGTCGTCTTTGTGGCGATCTTCTTCTTTAACTTCACTTCATCCGATTCCTGCGCACGCGTCTTGGCCATCGAATCATGCCTCCCCTTAATTTTGACTCGTATGATGGTCTTCGGCAGATAGAAAGAATGCAGTCTAGTGGAGAGCTTTACATACTGTCAACCTGGCGTATTGTGCCGTGTAAAATCTTACTCTGGGACAGATCGTTGCGCCATTTGTAAATCTTACCCTCCAGCCCTGCATGGTGCGGGGCCGAAGGAGGGTGCGGATGGAGGCACGTGGCATGGCGCGACGATCGAAGCACGAG
>JAEURV010000248.1 GCA_016788465.1 Nitrospira sp.
TCAGGAAGGTCATCGAAATCGCCAATCCCGCTCAGCTCATCCTCGATAGCGCCAACAACCTCGCGGCAGACCTGGCCGTGATCGGAGCTCGAGGGCGAAGCCGTCTGTCAGAAGCCGTTCTTGGCAGCGTGTCCCATCGGGTACTCATGCACAGCTCCCGCCCGACCTTGATCGTCAGAGGTGCAGTGCGCAAAGTTCAACGGGTGCTCGTCGCCATTGAGGATCGAGACGATGCCGACCGAGTCGTCCGATGGCTGATGCAACATGCATTCACCGCTCCCGTCGAACTGCTGGTCCTCCATGCCGTCGTCCCGATCGGGGTCAATGAGCCTTATGTCGGACCGGAAATCGGCGCCTGGTTGGAGGATGTGCAACGTTACGCGGAGGAACTTGTCAAATCGACCGCCGGCAAACTTTCGAATTCTCAACATACAGTGACCACGAAGGTCGTCCAGGGGAATCCCGTCTCCGTGATCGAACAGGAGGCGAAGGATATGGATTTAGTGGTCGTGACCTCTCATGGACGAAAGGGAATTTCCCGCTTCCTCTTGGGAAGTGTCTCCCATGCAGTTGTGCATCATGTCACCTGCCCGGTGTTGGTCCTACGGTGAAAGGATTGAAGATGAAGACGATACTGCTCTTCGCGATGGCACTCATTTCCGTCTCGACTTCTATGGTCTTTGCTCAAGTGATCCGAGGGGATGCGAGAGCCGGACAAGCTGTCTATGAGCAACAGTGCCTCCGTTGTCATGGGGTCAAACTCGATGGGAACGGTTCCGACAGCAAAGACTTAGTCATCCCGCCGGCCGATTTCCAATCTCACAAGAGTCGGTCCAAGACCGATTGGGAGCTCCTGGTGGCGATCTCGAACGGCGTGCTGTTCAGTCCCATGCACGGCTTTCGCGGGAAGCTGACGGATCAGCAACTGCTGGATGTGCTCTCCTACATTAGGTCCGTCGCACGACCGGATATCACCAGTTAGCGGAGGGTGTCGATCCAGCCCACAGGTCGGTTACGCTCCCTGTCTCATCTGGCGATACAACTGTTTGTCCTTGTATTCTGCGGCTGGGCCAGCGCCTGGTCCGGAGAGAGGACTCCGGACATCGAGGTGTTCGTCCGAGCCGGATGCCCCCATTGTGAAGCGGCAAAGGTCTTCCTGGACGACCTTCGACGTGAGCGCCCCTCGCTTCAGATTGTCCTCTACGACATCGCTGCGGACTCCACCGCGCGGCAGCGACTTGCAACATTGGCAAGGGATCGCGGCATCACCACGGTTGGTGTGCCGACCTTCCTCATCGGCACAGAGATGCTCATCGGATTCCAGTCGGCCGACACGACCGGTGCTGAGATCCGCGCCAAACTGGATCTGACCGCACAAGGTACCCTCTCGCAACCATCTGTCGAGGGCATCGAGACAGGATGGTTCGGTCGACTTCGCGTTCACGAACTCGGGCTTCCGCTCTTTACCGTTCTCATCGGCCTACTTGACGGCTTCAACCCTTGTGCAATGTGGGTCCTGCTTTTTCTCCTGTCGTTGCTGGTCAACCTGCACGATCGGCGCAAGATGGCGCTCATCGCCGGCACCTTCGTCGCTGTGAGCGGGTTGTTCTACTTCGCCTTCATGGCCGCTTGGCTAAATATGTTTCTTCTGCTCGGCCTCTCACGCGCGGTCCAGATCACGTTGGGGAGCGTCGCGTTACTCGTGGGAATGGTCAATATCAAAGACTTCTTTGCCTTCCATGCCGGTATCTCGCTCAGCATTCCGGAATCCGCGAAACCCGGACTCTACGCCAGAACTCGCCGCATCCTTCAAGCTGAATATCTCGCCGGGGCCTTGGCGGGCGTCGTCGTACTGGCCGGCCTGGTCAATACGATCGAACTGCTCTGTACCGCAGGGTTTCCAGCGGTCTATACCCAGATTCTGACGATGCAACAGTTGCCGACCTGGCAATACTATGCCTATCTCGGCCTGTATAACCTGGCCTACATTCTTGATGACACCGTCATGGTGACCATCGCAGTGGTCACATTGAGCCGAAGAAAATTACAGGAACAAGCAGGCCGCTGGCTGAAACTCACCAGCGGTCTGGTGATGGCAGGCCTTGGAGCGGTCTTGCTTCTCCAGCCCGAGTGGCTTATCTGAATGATGGAATTCAGCCTGGATCATCGTCAGCAGGGGAATCGACGACTGTGCAGACACAAGACAACAGCCTGAAATCGCTGACGCCGTTTTTCCATCCACGAACCATTGCTCTCGTTGGTGCTTCTCGCGGGCAAGCCAGCATCGGGTACAGATTGCTTGAATCCCTCCAGGGAAGTCACTTCCCCGGGTCGATCTTCCC
>JAEURV010000286.1 GCA_016788465.1 Nitrospira sp.
TATGCCTTCGATCGCGGAATCAGCCCTCATCGACTCGATCCGCCCTCGACTACGTCCAAAACTGAAGCCGCTGTTCGATGAGTCCGGACGTTGTCTTCCGATCCTCCAATCCACTTGTCAACAAATCCTGAACGATGCGGACCCACAGTCCACTCCCGATAATCTAACCCAGGTGATCAGCCGGGACCATGGGCTCACCTGCAAAGTCCTACAAGTGGCCAACAGCATCGCCTATAGCCCTCGGCAGACAATCACCGCCATTCCTCATGCCGTGAGCTGGCTTGGACTCGATACTGTTCGCGCTCTCGTCGCTGCTGCACATCTGGTTGAGCAATTGCAACATTGGCCGGCTCGTCAGCAAGAACTCCGAACCCTGATCGCCAAATCGCTTGTCTCTGCCACCTACGCCAATGAGCTTGGAACGGCGATCAACTACCCGCAACCTAGTCAGGTATTTACCGCAACGCTGCTCTACTCGATCGGAGATTTAGCCATCGCCTACCAAGATCCCGATCTCTTCGAAGCGCTTCAGGCAACCTCCCGGAAAACGAAGCAACCAACCGAACGGATCAGTCAGGAAACCAGGCTTATCGGAGTTCCTCGGTTGACCTTGGCCCGAGCCTTGGCCAGACTGTGGAAACTACCCGATCATCTTGTCGATCTCTTTGACGGCGGCGGAGAGGTGCAGGTCGGACGTTGGCAGAGCCCTCCACAAATATATCGCGGTCTCGTTGTTGGCTCGATTCGACTCGTCGATGCGATCACGAATTCCGATTCCTCCACGGCGGTCGAAGAAGCGAAGCGGGCGCTCCAGCTCGGAAGCGGACTGTCTTCAGGACGGTTTACAGATTTGATGGTTCAGGCCATGGATCGAGGTCGCCAACTCACCCGATCCATGGGGTTGATTGCCGATCCGCTTCATAGCCCCCTTGCACCGCTGAACGGGCAGCACTCCGTGGAATCACCCGCTCTCCAACCTTCGACCAACACCATAACCCGTGAAGACCACGTATCCGCTCTGCAGAAACCTTCCCCCATTCAGGATACGCCGTCAGTCCCTATTCGAAACAATCCGTTCGAAACACTTCAGGTCTTTCAGAGCTCGTTGCAGAGTGCGATTGATCTGAACAGCCTCCTCGGAATCTTTGTCCAATCGTTGCACCGAGACGCGGGATTGGGCCGCGTCGGGCTGGCACTTCTCAATCCAAATGATAGTGATCTTCTGGTCGGAAAGCTGGCGCTGGGCGTCACCCCACTGGCACCGCATCTCTCATCCCTTTCGGGCTCACTCAGCCGAGAACACCCATTCTTCCTTTCAATTCTGAAACGTGTGGAGCCCCTCCTGGTTCCAAACCTTTCAGACCAGCCGACGGGGTCTCTGAAGCAGGAATTTCTCGATGTCTGGCACCCCACATCGGCAATCCTCGCCCCACTGCGGGTGGGAGTGAG
>JAEURV010000308.1 GCA_016788465.1 Nitrospira sp.
TTATAGGCCATCACCGGCATCATCACGATCAGCTCAAAATTCGCGGCCTGTCCACCGACCGTCACCGTGACATCATTGCCGATTACCTGAGCACAGACCATCGTCACCGACTCGGCAATGACAGGATTGACCTTGCCGGGCATGATGGATGACCCTGGTTGCGTCTCCGGCAGATTGATCTCTCCGAGCCCACAACGAGGACCGGACCCGAGCCAGCGAATGTCATTGGCAATCTTCATCAAGCTCACCGCGACGTTTCGCAACTGCCCGCTTGCCTCGACCAGCGAGTCTTGCGCTGATTGAGCTTCAAAGTGATTCTTGGCTTCTTTAAATGAACAGCCGGTCTCTTTCGAAATAATTGCCATCACCTTCGAAGAAAACTTTGGATGGCAGTTCAGCCCCGTCCCCACGGCGGTTCCACCTAAGGCCACTTCGCTCAAGGCTTGCTGCGCTTGTTTCACTCGTCCGATTCCAAGTTCAATCTGACGAGCATAGCCACCGAATTCTTGCCCCAGGCGCACCGGCGTCGCATCTTGCAGGTGGGTGCGCCCAATTTTTACGATCGTGTCGAACTCCTTGGCTTTGGCCTTCAAAGCCTTGTGTAAACGAGCCAACGCCGGCAGGAGTTGCTGCTGCATCATCTCCGACGCAGCGATGTGAATGGCGGTGGGAATCACGTCGTTGCTTGATTGGCCCAGGTTGACATGATCATTCGGATGAACCAGCTTGCTGCCTCGCGCCCCTCCGAGTAATTCCGTGGCACGATTGGAGATGACCTCGTTGGTGTTCATGTTCGTCGACGTGCCGGACCCGGTTTGGAAAATGTCCACGGGAAACTCAGCGTCCAACTGGCCATCGACCACTTCCGTCGCGGCCCGCTTAATCGCCTCCGCCGGCTTTTTGTCCAACAACCCAAGAGAGTGGTTCACCGTCGCAGCAGCCCGCTTAATCATTCCCATGGCTCGAATGACAGACCGAGGCATTCGAAGTGAACTGATCGGAAAATTCTCAATGGCACGGGCGGTCTGCACACCGTAATAGGCGTCGGCGGGAACAGCCAGTTCCCCCATCGTATCTCGTTCAATGCGAGTCGTTGTCGACAGGATAGTCTGATCTTTTTTCATGCCCGATGCTCCGTAGTGTAAGAGGTTCCAACTCCTTGCGGGGGTCATGATAAACTCTGCACGCCGCTTTTCACAAGAGCATGCACAGTCGCTGCTACTCCCTCTTGGCGAAGTTAGATCATCAACTGAGTAGAAGTCCTGGTCAGTTGCCGGTAAACAGAGCCTCAACGTGATGGTCCATCCCTGCCCATCATTCGATGAAGCATCACAGAGGAGCACGCAACTGAGACTTAGTACGGCAGGAACGGAATACTAAGAAGCGGAGAAACCCAATTCAGGAGGCGAGCCTTTGCAGCCAGCTCGAACTGATACGATCCATTCTAATACCGTGCACGAGTGTGTAGTCGAGCCTGGTCCGCATCGGCACTTCTCACATGCGAGTGACTTCTTCCTCTACACGGCTCGTTTTCTGGACCTCGGAGTAGAGTGTATAGACTGGGTCA
>JAEURV010000010.1 GCA_016788465.1 Nitrospira sp.
GTATTCTTATTGACGAGAATGCTCACGATGAACCTCTTTTCTTAGTTCTACTTCTTACTCACCTTCACTCAGCGGCATCAGGCTGCCGAGAGCGACTTTGCCGAAGGAGCGGGGACCCATCGAGGCTCCGGCTGAGAAGGAAAGCGGAAACTGACTGAGTCCGCGAGGGAATTTCCGAAGGTTTCCGCTTGGCCGATCCCGAAAGGGTCGCTCCGAGAGGCAACAAGCGATCGGCAGTCTGACTGCCGCCCCCCCTTCACGCTGCTTTTCCGGTCAATTTCACAATCTTTTGGGCGGCTTCCCACAAGTCGTTCGCCACGTCGAGCTTCAAGCCGGACTCAGCCAACAACTTGCGCCCCTCTTCGGCATTCGTTCCCTGCAACCGGACCACGAGCGGCACATTGATCTTGACTTCCTTGGCGGCTTCGATAACTCCGTGGGCAATACGCTCACAACGCACAATGCCGCCGAAAATGTTAATGAAGATGCCCTTCACATTCGGATCTTTCAAGAGAATCTGGAAGCCGGCGGCGACCGTCTCTTTCGTCGCGCCCCCGCCCACATCGAGGAAATTCGCCGGTTCACTACCGGCCAGCTTGATGACATCCATCGTGGCCATCGCCAGACCAGCTCCGTTCACCATGCAGCCGATGTTGCCGTCCAATTTTACGTAGTTAAGATTGTTCGCGGTCGCCTCGATTTCAAGCGGCTCTTCCTCGTTCAGATCGCGCATCTTTTGCACGTCTTCATGCTTAAAAAGTCCGTTGTCGTCGAACGACACTTTGCCGTCCAACGCCACGACGGTCTTTTCTTTCGTGATAATGAGGGGATTAATTTCGACCAGGGCACAGTTCTTCTCCATGAACAGGCGGTACAGATTCCCCAGCATCTTGATGAACGGATTCATTGCCGTCGGCTCGATATTCTGAAGCCCGAGCGCAAAGGCGATGTTCCGCCCGTTGTATCCCTGAAATCCCACGGCAGGATCAATCGGTTCCTTGATGATCTTTTCCGGGGTCTTGGCGGCCACCTCTTCGATTTCCATCCCGCCTTCGGTACTGGCGATGAACGTCGGCCAACCGGTATCCCGATCGACCAGGATCGAAAGATACAGCTCCTTGGCGATGTTCGCCCCCTCTTCCATCAGCAGACGATGAACCTGGCGCCCTTTTGGTCCGGTCTGGTGCGTCACCAACGTCTTGCCGATGAGTTCTTTGGCAAACCCTGCCACCGCTGCCTTATCCTTGGTGATCTTTACTCCACCAGCCTTCCCACGGCCTCCGGCATGGATTTGAGCCTTCACGACAAATACTGGCGTATTCAGCTCGTTTGCCCAGGCAGTCGCCGCTTCAGGAGACGTAATTTCTTTACCGCGTGGCACCGGCACACCGAATTGAGCAAACAACGACTTGGCTTGAAACTCATGAACGTTCATTCTTTACCTCGAAGAGCTAATAGCTGACGGCCAATGGCCTTATGGAACGGACTGAGAGCAGACGGGCTTTTTGCCATTCGCCACCAGCCATTTGCCATAGGCTCCTTACGCTTTTCTCGTGTACGCCGGCAGGATCATCGGCGAGATCAC
>JAEURV010000025.1 GCA_016788465.1 Nitrospira sp.
TCACGCTTGCAGCTGTGCGTGGCCACAGGCTGGGCGATTCTGTTGCGCCCCCAGCGTCGGTGAGGGGCGCAACACGATGTTGAGAAGAGATCGGTATGTGAGTCCAATCTGTGAGGCTGCTCCCACACCGTACAGCAAAAGGCTTGCGCTCTTACTGACGCTTGCCTTGGCTTCTCAGGAAGAGGTCGATGGCGGCAAGAAATTCTGCGGCTTCGCTCACGCGCTTCTCAGCCCGGTCATGTTCTGCGTGGAACCAGGCGTCGTAGTCGGCGAGAAAACGGTCGTCTTGTTCTTCGGCAAGGATCTTCGCCAGCCGGACCGTAAGTTTTCCAGGCTTGATCAGGTGGCTGCCGAATAACCGTCGGACGGCGCGGTGCGAGGAAACGCTGACTCCTTCAGCAAGTAGCGCGGCACGGGCGGCGTGGAGAATCGAGTAGTAGGATCGAGAGAGGGCATCTTCCAGGAAATTCTCTTTCAGCAGTGAACGGGCCGCGTCCAGGGATTTCTCGGCACGAAGGAGTTCGGCTTGCACCTCCTCAGCGCGGGAGGGTTCCGTCATACCGCCACGCCTTCTTGCTCCACCTGTGCCAGAAACGATGAGCCGCGCGCTTTGAGGTCCTGATACTGGCGCTGACCCATCACTTGAATGGAGAGGACCACGCTATGGGCAATCTCTAACTCGTACCCAATGTCCCTGACTTCATCGCCAAGTTTCCAATCTTCAGAGCGGACCACTGCCAGGATGTCAATATCCGATTCGACGGACGCGTCTCCGCGTGCCTTCGAGCCGAAAAGGACCACGCGGATTAGCTCGCCGGGGAATCGTTGTTGGACTCTCCGCTTGAATTCTTGGAGGATTGGTTGTTCCAGAATGGGTCTCATGGCTGCCTTCATACCTGTGGCTTCGAGCGTAGAGCGTTCGCTCGATCCTGTCAAGATTAGAGCCAACCTCGCCCTCGTAGACAGGCTCGCAAGGGGACATACAAGCAGCCAGCGTTTCCTCAGCGCTTATGAGTAGGAACCGGCCAATATTGCAGCAAATAGCAGGGAAACCCCCTAGCAATAGCATGCACTTCTCAACCCTCCTTTGTTTGAACCTTGTATCCCTATTTCAAGAGGTTGGGGGGCCTAGATCTCTTTCTTCTTTTCTCTTTTCTTATCCCTTTCTTTAGAGTTTGCAGGATATGGCTGTTGCCCGTAGTTGTCTTACATTATGGGTTTATCGTATCCTTGTGCGACGGTTCTGTGACCCTCCGATAGCCAGACTTCGACACCGGTTTGATGAGGGGCGCGGGGTGGCCAAATTTAGGCTGGTATGGGTGAGTTGATGGGGGAGCGGGCGAAACGGACGACCACGGTCACGGTGGATCTGGGGGAACTGAAAGCGCCCTGGTATGCCTGGTGTCAGGCCCAGGGCATCACGCCGAGTCATGCCCTGCGGAACGCCCTTCGGCAGGCCATGGACCGGAGAGCCACACGGACTTCTGCGCCTCGGCTGCGCGTCACGACCAAGCGAGAACGAGCGACCGCTCGCATCGAACTAAACCTGACGACCTCAGAGCTCGCCGCCCTGAAGCGGATGGCAGGTCATGAAGGCTATGTGCCGACGAAATGGCTGGTGGCGATGGTCCGCACCAAGTTGACCGGGCAGCCGCAGGTGGGGGAGCCGGAATTAGAGACCTTGGCTCGGTCAAATCAGCAACTCCTCGCTTTGGGGAGGAACTTGAACCAAATTGCAAAAGTCTTGAATACCGCCCCTCAGAACCGGACCGCCTTTCGGGGCGAGGTCATCACCGAACTCTCTCGTGTGATCCAAGCCCATACGAAGAAGGTGGCGGATCTCTTACGCGGGACCGTGGAGCGCTGGCACCTCCAATGACTCTGCCAGTCAGTCAGATTGACCAGAAATTGGATGAGTGGGGGAGTCGGCTTTTCAATGTCTCAACAGAGACCCTCCCTCGACCGCGTCGCAGCAGGAATGTTCGTCTGAGCTCCGCCAAGTTTGCGAGCACCGGCGGACGGCTCAGCACGTCACAGGCTCGGGCGACCTATGTGCGGCAGAAGTTACAAGCGATGGTTCGGCGCTCGCCACAAGTCGTGGTGAAACTCGTCAGGGCGCCGAAGGGGATGAAGGGCATCTCGAACAACCTCACCTACATTTCGCGGGATGGCCAACTCGAGATCGAGGATCAGGACGGTCAGGTGACTCACGGGAAAGAGGCCGTGGCCGATCTGAAAGCTGAATGGCGCGATGGTGGGATGCCGATCGCGGCGGACTCGACCATGCGTGATGCCTTTCATCTCGTCCTCTCCATGCCGACCAGGACCAATCCATTATCAGTGCAACGTGCGGCACGGGACTTTGCAACACGGGAGTTCTCCGGCTTTCAGTACGCGATGGTCCTCCACACCTTCGAGACCGATCCAGATCCGACCCCCTCCCCACATCCACATGTGCATTTGACGGTGAAAGCCGCAGGTCTTGACGGAGTTCGCTTAAATCCCAGGAAGGCCGATCTGCAGCGCTGGCGGGAGAGATTTGCGGAGGCGTTACGGGAGCATGGCATTGAGGCCACGGCGACAAGCCGAATTCACCGTACGACACAGGAACGGTGGAAGGTTCAGCATCTACGTGATCGCACGACCGAGGCGAAGGTGCTCGATCGTCAGCGACGAGTCACCCACATGCCAAGGAAGCAGCGGGAGGTCATGCACCACTACGA
>JAEURV010000038.1 GCA_016788465.1 Nitrospira sp.
CGGACATACGGTCATCCAGCGCGATATCAATATCGGGATGTGGGATCACTTCTTCAGCATGGAATTCCTGATCTGGGTCAAGGCACGGTTGGGCATGCAGCTCAAGATGCTGCAAGAGAAGGAAAAGGCCGGTGCCCTGACTGAACGAGACATGAATCAACTCGCTGTGGTTGAGCAGGCCCATGAGCGTGATGTATTCGCCCTGGCCGACAGGGCTGAAGATGCCAAGCTGATCGTCCGAGGTGAGCGATTCTATCAGGCTGAGTTGTTAGAAGGGGCCCTCAACACTTTCCGCGAGACGATGGCCTACATCTCTGCCGCCTACTATCCTGCGTCGCTTGTCTTCTATCCGATGGAAAGCAACCTGGGCTATCGACCTGGTGTCTCGAAGGAAGTGTTCGCTTGTTTGGAAGACGAGCAGGTGAATGTCTATCGAGACCTCTGCAACCAGCTGGTCCTACCGGAAGTGGCCAAAGAGCGGCCGGTTGTCATCGGTATTTCGATCGGCACGCAGATGCAGCTGCTAGCCGGCCTCACCTTCGCTAAGATGATCAAGGACACCTTCCCGCAGATCCATCTTGTCGTGGGTGGCAATGTGATCACGCGACTGCATGAAGATCTCGTGCATCACGAGCGTTTTTTCAAGGAAGTCTTCGACTCCGCGATTCTCTATGAAGGAGAGCATGCTCTGCTCTGGCTGATCGAGGCACTGAACGGACAGCGGTCCCTCGCGTCTGTCCCCAACTTGATCTATCGCGATGCTTCAGGACTTCATCGCAATCCCGAGGTCTATACGGAAAAGACACAATCGTTACCATTGCCGGATTTCGATGGGATGCCGCTCGATCGGTACTTCGTTCCGGAACTCATCATTCCTTACCTCGCGACGCGCGGTTGCTATTGGGGACGTTGCACGTTTTGTGACCATGGGCAGGGCTACTTCGACCAGTATCGTGGGATGCCGGCGCAGCTAGTCGTTGACCAGATCAAGGCGTTACGGGACAAGTACCAGTGTCGGCATTTCTTGTTCAGCGATGAGTCTTATCCGCCCGCACTGTTTAAGAAAGTCTCACAGTTGCTGGTCGACCAGGATGTAGGGATCAAGTGGACGACGCTCATTCGATTTGAAGAGACCCTCCAAGACCAAGCCATGTGGGATCTTGCAGCCAAGGCCGGCTGTTGCACGCTCTACTATGGGATGGAATCGGCCAACGAGCGTGTGTTGAACCTCATGGATAAGCATGCCAAGAAGAGCGTGATCCAGCGCAATCTTCAAATGGCGGCCAGGTCGGGGATTTGGAACCATGTGATGGCCTTCTATGGATTTCCAGGTGAAACGTTCCAGGAAGCAATGGAAACCCGACAGTTTGTCCTGGATAATCAGCCGGTGATTCATTCGTTGGAACTGTTCTATTTCGTGGCGTATCGTCATACCCCGATGGTGCGGCACCCTGAGAAGTTTGGGATTACGATCCACAAGCAGGAGGAATACGACCTTCCGCTGGACTACTACTACACCTTGAACGATCCGAGCACCCTATCCTGTCTCGATGCGATGCAGCTGTGCGAGGAATTCTATAAACAAGATTTTCACCCCTGGGCCGTACGGGTGAACTCGCGTGAGCATGTCTTCCTGTATATTTCAAAATACGGGACCAATCACTTACCGCAAATCTACGCACAGCAGACGCAGCCGGTGGGATCAGCGGATGGTGTGTCGGGATTGATTACGTGGCCGGTCGCGCAGTCGTCTGGTGATGAAGGGATGTCGCGGGTCACCAGCCACGAGGCCAGCTAGTTAGTCATACGTGTGAGATGAAGGGGGAGACGAGAGTTGCTCACCAATGCCCACCAGGCTTTATGAATCTTCCTCGTCAGGGACGAACACCGCGGAAATCAATGCATAGGCGGCCTCGATCGTCTTGGTCATGTCCTCGGCTTTCCGAAACTGTTGCATATATTGAGCGGGGTTATTGGTTAGGCCGGCATAGCGTGAGGGGTCCCAGGTATAGAGCTGTACGCGTTTCGCTCGTTCGAGGTCTTCGACCGTGAAGGGGAGGCTCAGTCCCAACACGTCTAAGGCATGTGCGATGTCCTGCTCGGTGATCGAATCCATGGAGGGAGTGTGCCGAAGCGGGCAGGTTCTGTCAATGATGCTGAATGAGATTCGGCGGGACGAACTGGGGTCTCGGTGTGATCAATAGGAGCTCAGGAGGGGTGATGGCGGAACAACGGATGTTGAAGTTCTATCAGGCCGATGTCTTTACTGCTCAACCGTTCGGGGGGAATCCGGTGGCGGTCTTTCCGGAAGCGGATGGACTGACAGACGATGAGTTGCAGCAGATTGCACGAGAGATGAATCTCTCTGAAACGGTGTTTGTCTTTCCTCCGACTGATCCTGCCGCAGCTGCGCGATTGCGGATCTTTACTCCTACACAGGAAATCCCGTTTGCCGGCCATCCGGTGTTGGGAACCTTCTATGTGCTGGCACATCTTAAACGGATTGCACTGCAAGAGGGTGTTACATGTCTCATGCAGGAATGCAACATCGGCGTATTTCCCATCGAAGTACACAGTGAACAGGCACGAGTCGTGCGAGTCGTCATGTCTCAACCAAAACCGGAGTTTCTCGATCCTATTAAGACGGCTGATGAAGTGTATTCAATTGGTCGAGCTCTTGGTTTGCCGAAACCCGGAGTGGTTGAAACCAACTGGGAACTTCAGGTCGTTTCCACAGGCTTACCGGTGTTGATTGTTCCGGTCCGGACTCTCACGGCTGTACGTTCGATCATCCCGGACGCATCCGCGATCACCGCTGTCTGTGAGCGATTCGGGGCCAACGGTATCATGGTGTTCACCACTGTGACGGTCGAATCATTCACCGCGGTCCATGCGCGGATGTTCGCGCCGAAAATCGGCATCTTGGAGGATCCTGCGACAGGCAGTGCTGCCGGTGCGTTGGGGGCCTACTTGGTGCACCATGGGATCGTTGAGGTGGGACCGACGACGGATATTCTCATCGAGCAAGGCTACGAGATCGACCGGCCTTCACGGATTCTCGTCCAGGTGGAGTCGGATCATGATGCCATTCAAAGGGTAAAGGTTGGAGGGCATTGTGTGATGGTGATCGAGGGCACGCTCAGGTTTTAGAATAGTGCTGAGCCCTGAGTGCTTCGCTGAGATGTTTCTCCTCAAGTCATGGCTTCTATATGATTGGGGTGTGCTGGAATTTCACCATCTTCTTCAACCACCGTCGCCGTGATGATTTCACGGCTAGCGTTTGTGAAGCCCCGCATGTCCTGCGGCCAGTTTTGAGCTCACCACGTATTCTGTGCTACCCTATGTTCGAAGCGAGCTGAGCGTGGCCGGCGTTCATTCGTCGAACATTCATCCACTAGTCAAGGAGGAAGCCATGTCCACAGTCTCACAGATCATGACAAAACGCCCGAAGACGATCGGGCCCAAGGTATCCATTGCAAGTGCTGCCAAGACGATGCGTCAAGCGCGTGTCGGATCGTTGTTCATCAAAAAAGGAAAGCAGTACATTGGGATCGTGACGGATACTGATATCGTTCGGCGGGCTGTCGCGTCCGGAAAACCTTTAGGCAAACTGACGGTCGAGAAGATTATGACGGCGCCGGTGTGCACGATCGAGGGAAGTGAGTCCGTCGACGATGCACAATCCATGATGGCTGACCTCGGTGTACGCCATCTCGGCGTCACGAAGAATGGTGAGATCACCGGCGTAATCTCTGTACGGGACGTGTTGTCGTTTTATAAACGATACGCGCAGTCGAAGATTTCCAGTGAACTATCGTATGAGGAGCCGAAGATCGCGCAGGATTGAACGTAGCGGCCAGCAATCAGGCGTCAGCGTGCAGCTGGGTCACGAGGACAGGTATGAATGTGCCAATCGGTCCGAAGCTGACCGCTATATGCTGACAGCGGGTTACTGGCTGAGTTGCTGTACCAGATGGCCGAGTTCCGGCAGGATGAGTTTTTCCATCGCCAGCCGGACGGCCTGTTCAGAACCGGGGATAGAAAAGAGCACTCGCCCTTTGATGATCCCGGCGGTGGCTCTGCTCATGATGGCAGGTGACCCCATTTCTTGGTAGGTCAAGAGCCGAAAGATTTCCCCGAATCCGGGAAGCCGTTTCTCTAACATCGCATCGACCGCTTCGAATGTGCTGTCCCGCCGTGAGATCCCTGTTCCTCCATTAACGATCAGCGCTTGGACAGCCTCATTCGTCGTCGCGCGAGCGATCCACAGCTGAATCTGCGCCGGGTCGTCTTTGACGAGATGATAGCCGACGACCGCATGCCCCTGGTCTTTGAGCAGCTTTTGAATCAGCTGGCCGCTGCTGTCCGTCTCCGCGATACGCGTATCACTGCAGGTAATAATCATGCACCCAATCGAACGAGGTGCATGGGCCTTATGTTCATGAACCGTAGGTGATGTCATAGATGATTGGTCTCGTTTACATTTGCCGTGTGCAGCACAGACATGTCATGAACCTCGGTCTCCGATTCCATCTATTTCCATACAGCATCGGGATTGAGCTTCGCAGCGGGCGTCCCCTTCGTCACATGCTCATCGAGAATTGTGGCCACATCCGCTTCTGTGACTTTGGAGTACCAGGTGTTGTCAGGGTACACGACAACGGTCGGACCCTGTTCACATGGACCGAGGCAACCGGTTGCACTTACCAAGACCTGTCCGGGAGGAACAGAACGCTGCATCAGGCCCATATTGAAGGCCATGAGCAGTTGTGATGCTCCGGCTGAGCCGCATGATGGCTTGGGGTGACCGGGTGGGCGAGAATTGGTGCAGACAAGTATATGATATTTTGGTTTTGGCATAATCTCCTTAATGTACGCTGAGCCATCCGCTGCCGACAATCAGCCGTCGGCGCAGACACCAGATCCTTTTATGAATGATTGATAACGGAACGCGATTCGCTAGGAGGTACTGTATCACCTCGGCCTATATGACTCCCACTGCTGGATAACGTTCTCTGGAAATTTCCACTGCCTCAGCCCTTTGAGTACCCAATCAAGATAGTGATCTTTAGGTTTGAACTTCCCGATTGGGTTGGCGGCATAGGTGGTCACCAGTTCTTTTCCCCCTGTCTCCGTCGAGACGGTCACCTGCAGATGACGGTACGCCCCCTGGGGCACATCCTGCTCGAACTGATCCATGCTTTTCACATCTTCATCCGTCAGCTCAAACACTCCACCCCAGGCCTGTTCGCCCTGCGATGGCACGACACTCGCGAGTCCGCATCGCCATTGTGCCGACCATCGACAAAACTTGACGGTGTGATCGGGTAGGCTGGCACGATACAGAAACCGGTGTTCCGGAGCCCGCCGCTGGAGTTGTGACGGATTGAGGAGGTCACCGTACAAAAAAAACTTCATACCCTCTTCTCATACTGCCGTTAGCTCTGGTGAAATCGAAATATACTTGTAACACATCGGCTTTTCATCAGACAAGGAGGCAGCAGCGCCATTGCCACTCTGGTTGGATTGACAGGACATTCCGGATCTTCCTAAGATGCAACACCGTGAATAATTCTCCAGCATCGAACTTCATCCCATGACCGGCAGCGCAACCTCCTTACGATCATTCAGCACCCACGTGATCCAGTATGCCGTCGGTGCCGTCTTACTGCTCGGTGGACTGTACTATGCCTGGATGTCACTGCCATCAACGCCTCCGTCAAGAACCCCGAGCGAAGCGGAAGCATTGGCGCTCGTCCAGAACCATCCGGCCATCGGCTTCTCCTCGATCCTCGATGCCATGAACGAGCACGTGCGTACCATGAAAGCACGTGGGCAGGGCGTGAGGCTTGGAGAATGGCGTGTCAAACAAGTCGAGGGGCATATCTACGAGATTCGGGTTCAACTCCGCGATCAGAGCGTGCGCGGCCAGTGGTTTGAGCGCGAATTTATTTGGCATGCCCACCTTGACCTCAAGAAAGTTAATGCTGCCTCCTTGCCGGCTGATGGTGTAACCCCAAAATCGCCGGATTCTGACCAACCGTCAGCTCCACCGTTCCCGCCTCCGTCCTAGCCCACACTGGAGTGTGCGGACACAATAAATGGACTCAAATACGCGTCTGACCTTGGAGAGGAGGGGGGAGGTATGTAAGGGAGGGTATTTCTCGGGGCTTGCCTCTATCCGTTGACCGGAGTCGCATTAGGGGAGCGAGGTTGTACGAATCTTAATCCACCTTTTCTCGATTGAACCAGATTCCACCTGCAATCAGGGCAAGTATCAGTGCTTGCGGCACAAGACTCTGTACGGTCGGATGAATACCCAATAACGGCAGTGAGAAAAAACGAACATTCGTCACATCGAGCACACCTGCCGCCTGGAGTGCTGTGATGCCGTTGCCGACAAAGATGACGGCCATCACCGCCAGCAAACTGGAGGCGACCGTGAAGAACGGCCCGATCGGCAGACGGACGCTGTATCGAAGAATCAGACCACCGATCAGCAGCAACAGCACCGCTGCTATGGCGACCCCCCACAGGACTGCGCTGTGTCCCATGGCTCCGGCCTGTGACCACAGAGTCTCGTAGAACAAAATCACCTCGAAGAATTCGCGGTACACCACGAGGAACGTGAGGCCAGCCATGGTCCAGAGCGTCCGTGTGGCGAGCGCGCTGTTGAGTTGCTCTCGGACATAGCGATTCCATGCCTGTGCGTTGGAGCGGCTGTGCAACCACCACCCCACGTAGAGCAGCATGGCCGCAGCCAGCAGAGCGGTGAGGCCTTCGGTCAACTCACGGTTGGCGCCTGAAATGCTGAGCAGGTAGCGTGCAAGGACCCACGTGACGGCGCCGAGCGCCATGGCTCCGATCCACCCGAGATGAATGTAGGGAAGGGCGTCACGGCGACCGGTCCTCACGACAAAGGCGACAATGGTGGAAATAATTAAGATCGACTCCAGTCCTTCACGGAGTAAGATCACCAGTGAGCTCACGAATGCGGTATTCGGGGATACGATGCTGCTGGAGAGCCGCTCTGCTGCCTGATCAAGCAATGCCGTAATCTTCGTTGCCTGTGCGGTCACGGCATCGGAGCGTGCACCTTCTGCGATGGCCGTCCGAAGAGACATCATCTCGCGCTCTAGTTCCACACGCAGCGACGCGTCAACATTGTTGAGCGCCGACTCTATGAGTTCCACCCCCTCAAGATAGGCCGCAATCGCGAGGCGCCGGGCCTCTTCCTTATTTCCGGTGGCATAGGCCAACGCGGCCTCCCCGGTCTTCATACGTGAAAAAGCCAATGGCTCTTGCGCCGCTGTCCGCAGGGCCTGTGGCTGACGTGTGAGGTAGGCACGCACGGCGTCGAGCGACGTACCGACCGGAGCTTGTTGATTGGGGGCTGTCGTCACGAAGGAACGTAAGGTTGAAAATTCTGCTTTGCCCTGTCCCTGCCGCCACAGTTCCTCGCCCGTTGTCACGACCGCCGGATCGGTTCGCAGGCCGGCGATAAAAAAAGCCAACGCCCAACGATCGGCTTCGGAAAGGTTGTTGAAGGCGCGCATGGGGGTGCCTCGCACGCCAAGCGTGATCGTGTTGTATAAACCATAGATACTGCGTTGGCCCATGCGGGCTTCGTCATGAAAGTTGCGGGGAGCTGGATCCATTCCCTTGGCCAATGGCCCATCGCCCTTGCCTTGTTGGCCGTGGCAGCCGGCACAGTGCTGTGCAAACAACATCTCACCATGTTGAAAATCAGGAGTCTGGCGCGGCGCGACACTGAGTTTCCAGGTTTGGATGACCTGGACGAGCAACTCGTGGGCGAGAGCGGAAATCTCGCTGCCTTCCCCCTTCGCCTCAATGCGGGTGAGGAGTACCTGACCTTGCTGCACCAACTGCTCTTGCTCAGACACGGCGGGTAGTTGGCCGAGCAGTGTGATGGCCTGGGCGGCAAAGTCCCGCTGTTCAGCATACTCATCCTGTTTGATCACCTGACCATTCTGCACGGACTCGGGGTAGTCAACGCTGACGTAGTCAAGCATATGGACGATGGCTTGCGCTTTGTCTCCGTCCGTGATGTCCGCCGCCGCGACGCCTGGTAGGCTCAGTGCCGAGAGTACGATGGTCAGCCACCAGTGGAATGTGGGGACGAGGGTGAATCGCATGGGTTACATCACGATCAAGTCTTCGACGTGCTCGGACCGTATAGCTTTGCAGTCTGTCATCACTCAGATCTCGTTGAATGCCAACAATACTGTAATGGATCAGCAGGATGAGTGCCGCTGTGGATACAGAATAGGTCCGTTCATGGTTTATCGTGCCACAGTCTGCTGAACAGGAAACGAAAGCAGAATGGCATGGTACAGACTAAAGGAAAGCTGTTCGATTCCGCAAGGGCGTGTCCACGCACCGTTTTGAATGATCCTACGATCCCGCTGGTGGGTTTACTCTACGTTTTCAATGCGGGACGTGCAGGGACCGAGTGTGATTGTGTACCGGCTCGTAGAAGCGACATGGCTGGGAGGGGGCAGGTGGCAGTCAATCTTAGGAGAGACATTGAGGCACTCCTCAACGACATCAATTCGACGAGAGGAACTGCAATTCCGCGGGGAGTCTGATCTCAACCCGACCGTCTCTGACGCGCACATCACAACAAGCCACCTGAAAGTTTGGGTTGCCGACACGTTCTCCTGAAACAATGCTAAATTTCCAGCCGTGCCAGGGACACTCAACGTCGGTCCCACAGAGCTTGCCTTCGCCCAATGGACCGCCTGCGTGTGGACAGGCGTTATCGATCGCGTAGAACGTTCCGTTGACATTAAAAAGAGCGATCCATATTCCCTCTATTTCCACGGTCCGCCCTGTGCCGGGAGGGATCTCGGACACGGAAGCCACGGTGACGTATTCAGCCATCAATATCTCTCCTTCTTTGTCCGTAAGACGCCGCAAGAGGAGCATCCTTACTTGATTTCATCGCAACCTTATGGCATAGAAACAGCGTGATGTAGCTGGGCCCATCGGACGAGCCTTTCCCATAGCCGGGAGCTCGAGTGAGGATGAGGTTGCTGCATGGAAATGACCCTCCTGCTCAATTCCACGTACGAGCCATTACGTGTTGTTCATTGGCAAAAGGCGATCGCGCTCCTCTGGCAAGGCAAAGTCGAGGTTCTGGAGGTATACGATCGTGAAATACACGGGATTTCTCTATCGATCAAGCTTCCATCGGTCATGCGCTTATTGAAACTCGTGCGGTTGAAGGACAGCCATCGTGCCGTCAAATTTTCCCGCATCAATATCTTTACGCGAGACGGATACTGTTGTCAGTATTGCTACCACAAGTTTCGGACAGAAGAACTGACCTTCGATCATGTCGTTCCCATCGCCAAAGGTGGAAAAAAAACCTGGGAAAATATCGTGACGGCCTGTTGGCGTTGCAATAATCGCAAAAGCGGACGGACGCCTGAAGAGGCCGGGATGAAGTTGAAAAAGAAGCCGGTCAAGCCTCGCTGGAATCCCGTCATTACCATTACGATCGGCATCAGGAATACGCCAGAAAGTTGGCGTGATTATCTCTATTGGAACCTGGAGTTGGATGCAGATCCAGCCGGAACGTGACGCGTACTCGTGGCGAATGAAGCTATCTGCCGTCTCCGTTGCAAGAGAGGTCTCCTCGCCAGTTAGAATGTGAGCCTCTTCTGACTCGTGCACCCATCTCAATGTCCTGCATTATAGCCACGCCGTATTGAAAAGTGGAGCGTGAGCCTCAGAAGTTCCTCTTGCATGTGACCCATCCCTTCCTCGATACTAGTCTTTTGGATTGTCATAGGGAGTGGAAATGATGGTTGCCAATCCTGGTTTTCCCTTGGTGTTGGATGTCAAAGGTTGGCCGGTTCTGGTGATCGGCGGTGACGAGGAAGCCTCTGAAAAATCTGAGCGTCTTCTGGAGTCCGGTGCACGAGTTACGGTGATCAGTCCGACATTGAATGAGCCCCTCCGCCAGTTAGCGGCTTCCGGGAAAATCATCCATCGGGGTCGTCATTTTCGTGACACGGATCTCGATCATGTCATTCTCATCCTGAATACCGTTCGAGGCGATCGGGATTTCGCGAAGATGCTCATTGCAAAAGCCAGAGAAAAGCGGGTGTTACTCTGGTCCGTCGACTACCCTGAAGCCTGCAGCGTCACGATGCCGGCAGTCGTGTCGACAGGGCATGTTCGTGTGGCCATCAGCTCAAGCGGGGTCGCCCCCGCCCTTTCAGGATTCATGAAAGAGGATCTGGAACGGATCCTTGATGCGGAATTTATCGAGTTTGTCGAGTGGCTGGGACAACTACGAGAGCAGGCTAAGGCAAATGAGCCGGACGCCGAGAAACGACGCGCATTACTTCGGGAAGCCTTGGACGGTTTTCGTTTGCTTGGCAAGGTACGTTACCCCTCCGTATGGTCTGCACGACGAGCGGAAACCGTGGTGAATGCGGGGTCTGGTACGAGCGTGGAACCACGATAAGGAGCGACGATGGTATTGTTGGAATTCAGCATGTCTCCGTTAGGCAAGGGGGAAAGTGTCGGAAAATATGTGGCCCGTTCTTTGGACATCATTGATAAGAGCGGAGTTGCCTATCGCTTAAACCCCATGGGAACTGTCTTAGAAGGGGAGTGGGAAGAAGTGTTTTCGGTCGTACAGCAGTGCTATGAACGGATGAAGAAGGACTGCAACCGTATCTCGTGCACAATCAAAGTCGACTACCGAAAGGGGCATTCCGGACGTCTCCAAAGTAAAGTCGCCAGTGTTGAAAAGAAACTGAAGCGCTCAGTGAAACAGTAACCGGTCGTACGCCTTCCTACTCGTACGATCGATGTCGTTGCTAGCGTATCGGTGTCGACTCTTTAGCTGGCGATCTCTCCTATTGCATTGTCCCATCTTTTGACCGGTATGACCCCACGGACGCGAGGGGAGTACCCTTCGTATTGCAAAGCGTCATGGTCGTCGATATACTCGGCCCGCCATACGTGCTATTCCGGCAGCAAAATTGTGGCGATACTTAACCCTGTGCTTCGCATATCGAAATAGGTTCGGGACAACACTGATGACGTGTTTGTGAATCCGACACCAACCTGTTGGGGTAATCAAGCTTTGTCTCTACGCCATAGTTTCTAAAGTCACGGCTCCTTCTCAGGTGATACCGAGCAGGGTGAGCGTAACACTGGATGAGAGAGTGACAGTCATGTAATGGAATGACATCATGACAAGCAGTACACTCGATCGCGTCGAACCCAAGTCCGTCCCCACCAGCGAACTGTTCCCCAAAGATCGAACCATTCTCGAACAGAGCGCCATGGTGTTTCGTCCATTCGGTTTAGACGAACAGGGGCACACCATCAGAGATCTGAGCGGCGTCAGTATTAGAGCGGTCACGGTCTTCTTAGAGAAGCTCGTGACGGCTAAAGAGGGACCGTCCGCTGGACAGGCAGCCGTCGAAGAATTGTGCCGCCAGTTGAATGCCCGCATCAAGGATGCGGTGTATCATGTCACGCCTGAATTTCTAAAGACTCCATGGAATAGTTATTCCTACGAATTTGCCAGCTATCTCTACGAGTTTTGCGAACAGATATCCGGCGATCCGCGTTTTGCCTTCAAAGCCGGTGCAGAAAAGATTTCTCCCATCATGCTGGCCCTGACGCGCCCCTTCTCGATCTCGCAGATCTTCACGATGTTTCCCTACTTTGGAAACAAATTTACTTCCGGGTCTGCCGAATTCCGAGTGGTCGAGGTCACCAGCACGACTGCGGTGGTGGCAATGCGTTTTACTGAGCGGACCCTTCGTCAATTTGGTCCGTATCGGAGGCGTTGTGCCTGTCTTGTCTGCCAGTCTGCGCAGGGCATCATGATCGCAATGGCCAGTCGAATCCATGGCCTCTCTCGAGCAGAAACGATCGAAACATCCTGCATCGGGAATGATGATGCATGGTGCCAGTGGACCATTCGATGGCAGGAAGAACGACGGTACGGGAAACGATTCTGGCGTAAGACATCCCTGATGGAACAACCGCGACCGCTCGTGCCGACCTCGGAGTCATTCTCTGAAGCAGTGCGCACGCCCGCGAGCCTCTTACCGACAGCCCCCCTGCCGGTTGAATCCCGAACGCATGCCCAGCAACATTTCACCTGGTATCTCTGGGGAGGCCTATCTGGTCTGGTCCTCATGGCAGGGGTTGGTATTGTCAATCCGATGGTCAGCCTCGGTGAAGTCTTGTTGGTTGGGCTGTGTCCAATCCTCATTATTGGCATCTTGGTCAATCGCCGGCTTCTGCGAGAGAGCGAACGACGCGAAGCGCTGATTCAAGAACAAATCACTTTTGTCGAATCACGTCACGAGGAATTGCGAGAAGCGTATTTAGAACAAGAACAGATGCGGGTGGAGTTACGCCGGAAAGTGGCGCAACTGACAGCCCTTCATCGAGCAGGACTCTCCTTCGGCTCGACATTCGAGCGGGATACGTTGCTCCATCAGGTCTTGGAAGCCCTGACGCATGAGCTCAACTACAATAGTGCTATGGTGTCCATGTTTGATCCCGGTAAGCAAACCGTTCAACATATCCGGCTCATCGGAGCACCACCGGAGGTGGAAACGTTCGCCCAATCCTGTCAGATTCCGATCACCGACCTCAATAGTCCTGAAGGAACGGTGGTTCTACAGGGTCAACCGCTGCTGGTGAAAGACATTGAGCTGATTCGTGAACGGCTCCATCCTCTCAATCAACGCCTGGCTGAATTGAGCCAAACCAAAGCGTTGGTCGTGGTACCCATCAAGACGAAAGACCGCATCTGGGGAATGTTGACGGTCGATCGCTCACATAATCAAACCGTCACGGAAGATGATCTGGAACTGATGACGACGGTCGCCAGTCAAGTATCCATTGCACTCGACAATGCGTCCGCCTACCAACAAATCGAAGAGTGGAATGAAGGACTAGAGGTCAAAGTTAAGGAACGTACCGAAGCGCTTGAGCAAGCCGATCGTCTGCGTGCTCAATTTCTCTCGCATGTATCGCATGAACTGAGAACGCCGCTAACCTCCATCAAGGGATTTATTCAGAATTTATTGGATGGCCTGACCGGTCCACTGAACGAGAAACAACAGCGGTATCTTCTGAGGATGTCGGACAATTCCGATCGTCTGGTCCGCATGATCGAAGATCTGCTTGATCGCACCAGGATCGAGACCGGACGGTTAGAGGTGCGCGCGGTCGATGTCGAGCTTGAACCTTGTCTGGCCGATGTATTGGAACAACTCAGACCCTTGGCGCATGCAAAACAACAGACGCTGGAATTCTACAGCGCCGATACCAGGGTCGTCGTTTGGGCTGATCGAGATCGGCTGATACAAACGGTCGTCAATCTCGTACAGAACTCGATCAAATTCACGCCTTCCGGGGGAACGGTCACCGTGATCTGTACGATGCCGAACCATCGAACGGCCACTGTGCTGGTTCGAGACACGGGGCCGGGTATTCCTCCGGAGTACCTCGATAAGATTTTTGATCCATTTTTCCGAATTCAGCAAGGTCACCGTACTGGTCCGAAAGGGTTAGGCCTGGGCTTGTCCATCGTCAAGACATTGGTTGAACTCCAAGGAGGAGAGGTGACGGCGCGCAATCGTCCGGAGGGGGGGGCAGAACTGTCATTCACGATTCCGATCCATTCGACGATGCCGCCACATCGACCGGATTCACACACGACACATCGACATATCCTTGTGGTCGACGATGATCCGGATATTCAACAACTGCTTCATGATCGTTTGAAAGCCGAAGGCTACCAGACGTGCTCCGCGCTCGATGGACGGCAGGCGTTGGTATTGCTCCAATCACGTGAGTTCGACGGGATGATCCTTGATATCGGGATCGGCCAGATCGATGGCCTGGAGGTCTTGCGACGAGTGCGCATGACGAACCAACGTCTTCCGATCATCATGATTACGGCATCAGGGTCTCAAGAACTCGCCATGAAAGCCATTGGGTTAGGAGCCCAAGCTTATCTACTCAAGCCATTCGACACACACCAGTTCCAGCAAACGATGGATCGATGGTTCGGCCCTGCCTAATGAGCAACTGCCGAGTTAGATGACGACATTGAAGCGTATCGGGAAAGAGGGGAGGGCTATCCATTTTGTATAACGCTTGCAGCTATGTGAGATGGGGACTGATGCTTGTTGCATTCATGGCTATTGGTGGCATCACAGCACCGGTTTCAGCCCAAGTTCCAAGGGTCTATGGGCAGGGAGCTGCTGCGTCCGGGATGGGTAACGCCTTTGCCGCACAAGCAGACAATCCCTCAGCCCTTCATTACAACCCGGCCGGCATGACACAGCTACGAGGGATTCAAGTGATGGGTGGACTAAGTTTGGTGGGAGGGACCACCGACTTTCGAAGTCCGACCGGAATCACCGCCACCGGCGATCATGATGGTACGGTTGCCTGGCCAGGGCCTGGTCATGGCTACATCACCGCAAATCTCCAAGACTTGGGACTCTCCTCTTTTGGAAACGTAACCGTCGGGATCGGAATTACCACTCCGTTTGGATCAGTGATGCGATGGCCCGACGATAGTCAGCTTCGAACACTCACCACATTTACGGCGCTACCGTTATTTGATATCAAACCCACGTTCGCATACCAAGTGACTCGTGACTTCTCGATCGGCGCCGGGGCCGATATTTATACCTTCGCGAGTTTCTTCGGTGAGGGCCATGCCGAACTGCAAAAGATCTCG
Organism: Nitrospira sp.; assembly: GCA_016788465.1. Taxonomy (GTDB): domain Bacteria; phylum Nitrospirota; class Nitrospiria; order Nitrospirales; family Nitrospiraceae; genus Nitrospira_D. The sequence goes on from JAEURV010000038.1 coordinate 14,765, forward strand.
CCCCTTTCCGGTAGTAAGATCGAATTTAACGGGAAAGGTGCGGCTCCTGGCTTCAACCTCAGTGCGTTGTACACGGCATTGCGGAATGGGGATGGGCAACCGATCGCCAACCTCGCGGTAGTGTATCGGAGTCAGGCAACATTACATTTGGACGGAGCGCTCCTGGCCAATGGCGTTAAAGTCCAAGATGCGACTACAACACTTGTCTTGCCGCAGGTCATCACTGGAGGAATCGCGCTATGGCCGGTTCGAAATAGTGAACGCGAGTGGAAAATTGAACTGAACGTCGACTATGTCGGCTGGAAATCAGTCAGAAGTCTCGATATCAGACGGACAGACGGAACCGTCATCGATCCCCAACCGCAAAATTGGAAAAGCACCTACGCTATATTAGTTGGAACCGAATATAGATGGCTCCAACTAGAGCGATTCCCGGGGTGGGAGATATCAGTGCGAGGCGGGTATACCAACCAGCAAACTCAAGTGCCGGATGTCACCTTTAATCCTGGAGTTCCATCAGCAGATCTGCATGTCATTTCCAGTGGCATCGGATTGATCTGTCGGGAGAATGGCTCATTTTTAGGCCTGATACCTTGTGGAAGCCTTGGAGTTGGCCCACTTAAGCCGAAACAGATCGGCGTGGACATTTTCTACCAAGCATTCATCTACGAGCCGCGGACCATAGCAGATGTGTCAGGATTTCGTTCGTCGGTCAACGGGCGTTACGATTCGACCATCCATGCAGGGGGGATATCCGCCCGAGTCAGTTTTTAGAAATCATTCATCCTTGGGTGAAATTCTAAGATGGATCTCTCGTTGGCCTGGTAAATAGAAGATGTAAGGGCGGCCTCTCCTTATGAAGAAACATGATAGCGCCTTGGCACTCTTGGAGCGATCGAACACAATACCTCGTACGGAATCGTTCCTGTCCACTCAGCAATATCCTTTGCCGTAATTTTCTCCTGATCTTGTTGCCCGACGATGACGACCTCATCACCGACCATCACATCAGGGATCGTGGTGACGTCTACCATCACCATATCCATACACACCAGCCCAATGATTGGAACCCTCTGCCCACGAACGAGAACGACCCCACGATTCGAGAGCCGTCGGCTTAAGCCATCAGCATACCCGATCGGAAGAATGGCAACCCGTGTAGATTTCACGGCAATGAAGGTGCCGTTATAACTTACACGGCCACCCGGTTGAATGAGACGAAGTTGCGCGATGGAGGTCTTGAGTGAGAGGACCGGTTGCAAGTCTGGTACTGGTACCGTATTGGGGAGTGTGTGGTACCCATACAGCATGATCCCAGGACGGACCATCGTATAGTGTGCGGAGGGAAATCGGATGATGCCCCCGCTGTTTGACATATGAATCAGCGGGATATCTAGCCCTGCGGCACGGACTGCATTCAGAGCCCTGTTGAATCGGGCGACTTGTTCTTCAGTCACATCTTGCTCATCTCCGTCACTATCAGCCAGATGCGACATGAGCCCTTCGAGTTGGAGCGACGAAGGAAAGGTATGCTTGCTGAGCAGGATCTCAAGCTCATGCTGCGTCAGACCCAGCCGATTCATGCCGGTTTCGATTTTCAGATGAATCGGGTAGGGAACCGGTTGCGAACGAGTGGCCTGGCCGAGCACCTCGAGCATGGACCGATCGCTTACAACTGGAGTGAGACGATACCCAAAGAGGTCCTCGATCTGTTGCGGGAAGAATGGACCAAGCACCACGATCGAGACAGTGACTCCAGCACGGCGCAGTGCCATCGCCTCTTCGATCGAAAAGACCGCAAGATGCGATACCCCCTGCTGAATGAGCGCTTGTGCTATTTCATTGGCACCATGCCCATAGGCGTTGGCTTTGATCACAGGCATGATCAGACAGCCGGGAGCGAGCCACTTCCGAATCTGGAACAGATTATGGATCAGGGCAGTCAGATCGACGGTTGCGAAGGTCGGGTGGAAGCTCGAGGTCATCGACATGTACGGAGGAGAGGATCAGGAAGAAGCTACGCTACACTTCCATGATTTCCTGTTCTTTCTTCTTGATGATATCATCGATTTTTTGTCCGTACTGTTCAATGAGTTTTTGGGTCTCTTGTTCAGCCTTTCGCAACTCATCCTCGGTGAGCTTGGCATCCTTTTGAAGTTTCTTCAACTCTTCGTTGGCTTCTCTTCTGAACCCACGAATCTGGACCTTGGTATCTTCACCATGCTTCTTACAAACCTTCGTCAATTCTTTCCTCCGCTCTTCAGTCAACGGGGGAAGGGGAACGCGAATAATCTTGCCGTCATTGGATGGGGTCACCCCTAAGCCAGCATTCGCAATCCCTTTCTCAATCTCTTTGATGAGTTGAGGCTCCCACGGTTGAATGGTGATCAAGCGAGCCTCGGGGGTTGAGACATTGGCGATCTGTTTTAACGGCGTCATGGTTCCGTAGTAATCAACTCGAATCCCGTCAAGCAGCGCTACGGATGCTCGTCCGGTTCGCAGACCGGACAGATCCTTTCGTAAATGCTCGAGGGATTGATCCATACGGGAGATAAAGGCCTGGCGAACCGGAGCAGCGTTGGACATGACACACCTCGTAATGGGATCAGCGATCACCGATCGAGACAGAGGTTCCGATCGGTTCACCCAAAGCCACTCGTTTGAAGTTCCCGGGTACCTTGAGGTTGAAAACGACGAGCGGCAGTTTATTATCCATGCACAGACTGATGGCCGTCGAATCCATCACTCTGAGATTCTGATTCAAAATAGAGAGAAAGGAAATCTGGTCATACTTCTTCGCTGTGGGGTGGGTGACCGGATCTGCGTCATAAATTCCATCTACTTTGGTGCCCTTCATGATGACCTGTGCACTGATCTCCATGGCACGAAGAACAGCTGCCGTATCCGTTGAAAAGTAGGGATTCCCTGTACCGCCAGCAAAAATAACCACCCGGTTCTTTTCAAGATGGCGAATGGCCCGCCGACGAATGTAGCCTTCCGCGAGTTGGCGCATTTCGATGGCGGATTGAACGCGGGTGATGACTCCAATGCGTTCTAAGGCATTTTGAAGCGCCAATGCATTCAGAACGGTCGCCAGCATCCCCATATAATCAGCTGAGGCCCGTTCCATACCCGAGGCACTCGCGGCGATACCGCGGAAGATATTGCCGCCACCGATGACAATCGCCACCTGAACGTCAAGGGCCACGACCGAAGCGATCTCCGCTGCAAGAGTTTCAAGAATGGAAGGTTGGATGCCATAACCCTGCTCACCGGCCAACATCTCCCCACTGACCTTGAGAAGAAGGCGTCGGTATTTGGCAGAGCTCATACTTCGCCCAACTGATAACGTGTGAATCGGCGAATATTCATATTCTCACCGATCTTCGAGATCTTTTGGGCGAGTAAGTCCTTGACCGTTACGGCCGGATCCTTGATGAAAGACTGTTCCATTAAACAGTTTTCCTGATAGAACTTTTCGAGTTTCCCTTCGACGATCTTGGGCCATGCAGCCGGCGGCTTCCCCATTTCTTTTGCTTGTCCTTCGTAGATCACCTTTTCTTTTTCCGCCAGATCGGCAGGAACGTCCTCACGCTTAACATAGTTCGGTTTTGCGGCGGCGACCTGCAAGGCTAGATCATTGACGAAGGTTTTGAACTCCTCATTCCGAGCCACAAAATCCGTTTCGCAGTTCACCTCAATCAAGACGCCGATCTTGCCACCCATATGGATGTACGAATGAATCAGACCTTGATTGGTCTCTCGTCCGGCCTTCTTCGCGGCTGCCGCCAGACCCTTCTGCCGCAAGTAATCGATGGCTTTCTCGACATCATTCCCATTTTCAGTCAGGGCTTTCTGGCAATCGAGAATACCGGCCCCTGTTTTTTCACGAAGTTCTTTCACAAGCTGACTGGATCCTGCCATGGTTCGTTCTTCCTTCACACAAGCGTTGAAAATAAAATCCTTGATGGACTGTTTTACACGAGGGTTAGGAGACCGTCACGCCCTCGGAACGGGCCGCCGGTTTCTTCTCCCCGCTGGAGGTAGGGGCAGCCTGGAATTCAGCTTCCTCGCGCTGGGCCTTCACATGGGCGCCCTCAATGCAGGCATCGGCGATTTTTGACGTGATCAGCTTGATGGAACGAATGGCATCGTCATTCCCTGGGATGGGGTAGGCAATGTCATCCGGATCACAGTTGCTGTCCAGAATCGCAATGACCGGAATATCAAGACGCTTCGCCTCTTGGACGGCAATCTTCTCGATTCTGGTATCGAGCACAAAGACAGCTCCGGGAAGACCACGCAGATTCTTAATGCCCGACAAGTACTTTTGGAGCTTGGCGATATCCTTCTGCATGAGAAGGACTTCTTTCTTTTTGAGGCCATGCTCGCTTGGGTTGAGCAAGGTCGTTTCCATTTTCTTCATTTTATCGATGCTTCGGCGAATAGTCTGGAAATTGGTTAACATCCCACCCAGCCACCGTTGATTAACGAAGTACATATTGGCCCGCTTCGCTTCTTCTTCAAGGATTTCTGCGGCCTGCCGCTTGGTCCCGACAAAGAGGATGGAATCGCCGGCTGCGACGAGATCCCTGACGAAGGCATAGGCTTGTTCCATTCGTGCGAGCGTCTGCTGTAAGTCGATGATATAAATACCGCTGCGTTCGCCAAAGAGGAACTTCTTCATCTTGGGATTCCAGCGATTTGTCTGATGTCCGAAATGCACACCGGCTTCCAACAATTCCTTGATGGCTACTACCCCCATGCCTTCACCTTCCTCCAAGCTTGCAGAGCACCCGCACAACGGGCGAGGGAATCGCTTCCCTTATTCTCAAGCCACGCAGCGAACGACGCGCTGTCATTGTGTTGAATAATCGGCCGGTTCTCTTTCGAAGAACGCGACCCCTGTCACATATCGATCGGCGACGCTACCATAGTCACCACGAGGTTTCAAGCGACAAACGGTCTTCACCGGCTAAGATCGATAGCTTGCGTTGATACGCACATAATCGTACGAAAGATCCGTAGTCCACATATGGGCGCGTGCCGTACCCAGGCCTAGATGCACCGCAATGGTAAACTCTTTCCGTTTGAAGATCTGTGCGATCTTGCGCTCGGCATCGAGCCCCATTCCCACCCCCTGTTTCACCATTTGAATATCGTCGAAACGAACCATCACCTTGGCAGGGTCCACCGTCACGCCGGATCGTCCGATGGCCGCCATCACTCGTCCCCAATTCGCATCCTCTCCGAACAGGGCGGTCTTCACCAAATTGGATGTGGCGATCGTTGCCGCAACCCGCTTCGCCGCAGCAACCGTCCTGGCGCCTTCTACCAGTATCTTGACGATCTTTGTCACGCCTTCTCCATCACGACAGATGAGTAAGGCTAAGGTCTGTGTCGCTTCTGTCAGAAGATGCTCAAAATCCTGATAGGCACGGCTCTGAGGTTCGATGACCCGATTCTTTGCAAGACCATTTGCTAAACACAACACGGTATCGTTCGTGCTGGTATCTCCATCGACGGTGATGCAGTTGAATGATTGGTCGACTGCGGCTTTTAAGGCCCGTTGTAGCGCGGGTGGCGTAATGTCGGCATCAGTCGTCAGATACGCGAGCATCGTGGCCATATCGGGATGGATCATGCCTGATCCTTTGGCCATTCCACCGATTGTGATCACGCGACCGCCGATCTTCGCTTGAACCGAGACGGTCTTGGGGCGCAAGTCCGTGGTCAAGATGGCCTGAGCCGCTTGAGCACCCCCTTTCACACTGAGACGCGAAAACAATGTAGGAATCGCCGTCGTGATCTGGTCGATAGGGAGCGTACGTCCGATCACTCCGGTCGAGCCTATAAAAACTTGATGGAGAGGGATCGAGAGCTGCTGAGCAACTGTCCGAGCCATCGTCGTAGCAGAGACCAACCCCTGAGCACCGGTGCAGGCATTGGCATTGCCGCTATTTACAAGGATCGCACGCCCACAACGGCGCCGAAGATGGAGACGGTCGAGAAGTACCGGAGCAGCGGCCACACGATTCTTCGTAAAAACTCCGGCAATCGGTCCGCTCACATCCGACACGCATAGCGCAAGATCGAGGAGCCCTGGTTTTTTAATCCCACAATGGATGCCGGCCGCTTGGAAGCCTTGCGGGGCGGTGATGCCGGTATTCTTTGATTTCATAGGACAATCCGAGACAGATGTGAGCGGTGCATATCGAGTGAGTCGACTCGAGATAGTTATGGATAGCTTCCAGGAGCGGTGAGACCGGTCTCTTCGGGAAGGCCCAACATGAGATTCATGGCTTGAATGGCTTGACCTGCGGCCCCTTTGACAAGATTGTCGACCGCTGCCACCGTCACCACCCACCCAGCCCGTTCGTCCGTGTATACGCCAACATCGCAGTAGTTGGTCCCCTTGATGTAGCGAGGATTCGGTACAAGATCGTCGTACAGCCGAACAAATCGCTCACCTTTGTAGAACTCTCGGTACAGGTCACGAAGGTCCGTGAGCGCCATCACCCGAGTCGTTCGGCAATAGGCCGTACTTAAAATCCCTCTATTCATCGGGACAAGGTGTGGAGTGAATGTTACGGTTACCGGGCCGACTTGCTCGCGTAAACCGGAGAGCTCCTGCTCGATTTCTGGTGTATGCCGATGCTGCCCGATCTTATAGGGTTCCAGAGATTCGTGCGCCTCCGGGAAATGATAGGGGAGGGCTGGACTTCGTCCCGCTCCTGAGACCCCTGACTTAGCATCGATGACGATCGTCTCTGGCTGGACCAGGCCGTTGGCAAAGAGCGGCGCCAGCTGCAGAATGGCAGCTGTGGGATAACATCCCGGTGATGCCACGAGCTTTGCCTGCGCAATCGCGCGTCGATGGAGTTCCGGAAGACCGTAGACTGCTTCCTTCAGAAGTTGGGGAAACGCATGCGTGGTCTGATACCATCGTTCATAGGTGCCCGCATCCTTCAAGCGATAGTCGGCACTCAGGTCCACAACGAACTTGCCGGCCTTGATACAAATGGCCACCGGATCCTGCGACTTGGTATGCGGCAGGGCGAGGAAAATCGCATCTGCCCGATCCGCCAAGGCCTCCGGGGCCAGCGCTTCAAATCGGTGATCCACGATTCCTTTAAGGCTTGGGAACACGGAAGCGATGGATTGTCCTGCTGATTTTTCAGAGGTGACCGCGGTAATCGTAAAATGGGGATGGGCTGAAGCCAGGCGCACTAATTCCGCACCGGCATATCCACTTGCTCCCGCAATGGCAACTCGAAACGTCTTTCCCATCAATCAACCCCGAATCCCAATATCATCCGGTAGGTGAAGAGTCCGGATCAACCACATAAAAAAGGGAAGGCACGAGGCCTTCCCTTTGTCGTAACGGTGCCGCCTGCGCCTAGCGCTTGGAGTACTGGAATCTCTTGCGCGCGCCCTTTTGTCCGTACTTCTTCCGTTCTTTCACTCGTGAATCACGGGTGAGGAGCCCTTCCTTTTTCAAAGGACCACGGGTTGCCGGTGTCATGGCAACCAACGCCCGTGCAATGGCATGCCGCAGCGCGCCCGCTTGTCCCGTCGGGCCACCGCCGTAAACAGTCGCACTGATCGAATACTTCCCCATCAGGCCTGCCATTTCGAGCGGGAGCTGAATGATCTGACGAAGGGTCAACCGTGGAAACGCCTGCTCCAACGGCTTCTCATTGACGGTAATCTCGCCTGCGGTCCCTGTGACCCAGGCTCGCGCCACCGCACACTTTCTTCGTCCCGTTGCATACTGTGTCACTGCTGCCATGCGACTGATCTCCTTCTCGTTGAACTCGTTAGAGTGAAATCGGCTGCGGTCGTTGCGCTTGATGGGGATGATTCGGCCCCGCATAGACACGAAGTTTCTTGGCCATGCCATTGCCGAGCGGTGTCTTCGGGAGCATCCCTTCAATCGCAGTGATCAAGAGCTGCGCCGGATCCTTTTGGAAGACATGTTTGGCCGAAGCGGTTTTCAAGCCGCCGGGATATCCGGTATGACGATGGTAGAGTTTCTTGTCCAATTTCCCACCGGTCAATTGAATCTTCTCCGCATTGACGATGACGACATGATCGCCGATATCGACGTTCGGGGTGAACGTGGGGCGATGCTTGCCGCGCAGGACACCGGCGACCCTGGCAGCCAAACGCCCCAAGGTTTTGCCGTCAGCATCCACCAGATGCCAGGTTTCTTTCACATGAACCGGATTCTCAAAATACGTCGTCATCATTCTTCTTTCTCCACTGCGGCTCTTCCAGCCGACGTTAAAGGGCTTTAGACTTCCTGTGCACCGATATTCTTCGTTTCCAATTTTGACAGCCAGGCATCCAACTGTTGTCCGCTTCGCCGCTGCCAGACGTCTGGCGTGACGTAGATCGGAGCCTGACAGCGAAGAGCCAAGGCAATGGCATCGCTGGGACGCGCATCAAGAGTACGCGTCACCCCCTTGTTTTCAAGGAAGACCGTCGCGTAGTACGTACTGCTCTTCACGTCGGTCAGGACCACACGTTCCGTGGTGATCCCAAGATGCTCGCCGAAACTCTTGATCAAATCATGGCTCATCGGCCGTGCGGTCACCGACGTATCCAACGCACGCTTGATCGCTTCCCCTTCTGATGCCCCGACCCATACCATGAAGTGTTCAAGGTCCCCGTCCTTCCTGGCCAATACCACGATCCTCGTATCCGTGGCAGGGTCCTCGACCACACGATCAACCACAAGCTGGATCAACGGCCCGGAACCTTGCAGTGAGCCACCGTCCATATCAGATCCACCCCTGTTCAGGAATCCAGCTTCCCAAAGTCTTCAGGCTTCAGATTTTCCAGCCACTGACCGAGCTCTTCGGAATTTTGCTTGCGAATCACCGACTCGCTGGCAAAAATCGGGGCTTCTGTCCGTAACGCCAGCGCGATGGCATCGCTCGGACGAGAATCTACCGCATACTCCGAATCACCGTACATCAAATGAATTTTTGAAAAGTACGTATTTTCGTTCAGATCAGTGATGACCACGCTGATCACTTTCGCGTCAAACGCATCCAAATAAGACTTCATGAAGTCATGCGTCATAGGACGGGGAGGAGCGACTTTCTCCAAAGCCAAACTGATTGAGCTGGCTTCCGCTTTCCCCACCCAAATAGGGAGCATCTCCACCTGATCATCGTCCCGCAAAATAACGATGTACGCATTGTTGTAAGGGTCGAACATCAGCCCTTTGACCTGCATCTGCGTAATCATCTGTATCCCTAATCGTTCACACATGAACAAAGCACATAACGGTGCACCGTACCATTTTCAGATTGGCCATGTCAACGAAGTCGGCGACAACGCAGGGGAAATGTTGAGTTGGTTTCCTAACTCAACGCAGGACAGAACGCGACGATCAACTACTGGTCGGCCGATAGTTCTCCGCGACCTTAGACGCATCGACCGGCTCACCGAGCTTCAGAAAGGCTTTCATCTGTTTGCGCACCAGCTCGCGGCCGCTCTCATCGCCAAGATTGACCTGATATTCGTTGATCACCATCACGCGCATGCCTTCCCACTTTTTCCAGCAACCGACGCAGACTTTGCTTTTTATTTCCGATTCAAGTTTACCGAGAAATAAGTTGGCCGTGATGGCTTCACCCGTTTGTCCACATGTCACACACGCAACATCTGCCATATTAAGAACACTCCTTTATAATCGTACCGTATTTGGTGAATAACCTCGTCTCGACCTCATGCAAGATCATCTGTATTCTAGCAGAGATGTTTCGACGAAGAAAAGGTAAGCGAGGTCCGTTCTCAAGGTGGTCCAACTGTGAACCCCACCCAACCGTAGGCGAGCTCATTGAGCGGCAATTGTTGGTAGAGCAATCATTGGGCTTCTTCCTAGGAAGTGGGGAGATCCTTTACTTTGGAAACCTCTTGCTTCTTGAAGAGACATCCATGGGAGGCAGAGAACCGATTCCTCTACGGCCTCGAGAGCGAGTTGCGCAGCCAATCCGTCATGAAACGACGGATTTATCTCCTCATCATCTGTATGACCAAGACAGGCATCGACAAAGCTGTGCATCATGCGCTTCAAACAACTGGGAGATTGATCGCGTGCTTCCTCGGGTAACGGCAATTCTACCCAGCCGGTTTTCGATGGGCGTGATAACCGTAAGACATCGAGGCTGCCTCGGCCGAGTGAGGCGCGCAACGCTCCTTCATCGCCCACGACTTCGATGTGAGATTTCTCTCCAAAAGACGGCATCACTCGGCTGGCGAACCACTGGCCATCTATCCCCTGCGCGTGCCTAAACCACGCAGTCGCGGTATCATCCGATTCGAGAGGCACCCTGTTGGAGCGGCCGACCATCTTTCCGCGTGAAACACGCGTGACCTGCCCCATCACCGTCTGAATCGGACCAAACAGGAACCGGGCCAGATCGAACAGATGTGGCCCCATATCATGGAGAATTCCCGCGGCGTTGAGCGTGCGTTGACTTCGATACTCCCGGAATGAGCTAGGCCCGAATGCTTCCCAGCTATTCCAGTGCGAGCGGACGTGAAACGGTACACCGATATCTCCACGATGGATCCGACGCCGCAATTCTTGTACCCCATAGAGATAACGATAGGTAAAGCCGACTTGGTGGTGTGTCCCGCTCAACTCCGCAGCACGCACCATCCTTCTCGCCTCGGCAACGGTTGTGCCCAGTGGCTTCTCACAAAACACATGCTTCCCTGAGGATAAGGCAACCAGGGCTTGTGCAGCATGTTCATTGTTTGATGAAGCAATGGTAATCGCATCCAGGTCGGATCGAGCACAAAGCTTCTGATAGTCGGTGTGAACGACCGGAATGCTAAATCGATTGGCGAGGTGCCGCAGCCGCTCTGGCCGTTTTCCACACAGTGCCACAACCTTGACCTGCGGATGTGATTGAAGCTGTGGAAGATGACACTGTTCAGCAAATGCTCCCGTCCCGATAACTCCGACCCGCAGGAGATTCTTTTGGCTCGATGAGTGCTTGATGAATGTGTTTGAACTCATACGCTCTCCTCTGTTGTAGCAGTCCGCTTGTTAGCCGAGCGTTGTGCGACCTGCTGGCATCCGAATAACCGAGGACTATGATTGAGGAGGATGAAACAATGAGCTTGAGAGAGACAGCTGATACTGCGGGGAGTCGGGTACAGTGAAGAACGGAGCAGCACCCACACTACTCACTTCAAATTGTGTAGGAGGGATCGCGAACCCTTCAGAGAGCGAGGACTCCACAGTTGTCTGTGAATCGAGCAAGTCGACAAGGCCAACCGGCGTTCCAAGCACTTGCATGAACACGCAAACACAAATGAACAGGATCAGAATCGCAAAGCCCAATCGAGTGCGATTCACCGTATCATCATGCTGCCTGGTTACAAAACGGCATCCCATACGCGCTTCCCTCGTGCACTAAATACCGGCTGGGCAAGCACATTTCATACCTACTTCCGAGTATGAGTATGAGTATGAGAGCCTACTCTAGAAAGAATGACCTCCACACTTCACCGAAGTGATCAAAATCATGATGCTAAGTCGCATTGTGAATCAGTGTACGAAGGTGATTGCCAACGGTGGTGGCAATTGGATCGTACTGAGTTTCATGCAGGAGAACTGTAGGTCTGTATCGTTTCCCCTGCACTTTCGTCGGTTACCATTTAATAGCCAACCGCGATGTGGCTGAAGAGGGCTTCATGAAGCAAACCCTCTTCAGCTGTTTCATGATCTCAGCATCAGCACCCCGTTCACCGTTTCTTCCGGTTCACCAGGTGTCCTGACCGTACTTGGCAGGCCAAGACATCGCAGATCACCCTGGTGGCCATCAGACTCGTAATCTCAGCTGCGTCGTAGGGCGGGGAGCATTCTACGATTTCCATCCCGGCCAGCGGCTTCGTGTCGGCAATGATCTGCAGAAACTTCAGCACTTCGCGCGGGAGAAAGCCACCGGGCTCCGGCCAGCCGGTGCCCGGTACGAATGCCGCATCCAAACAATCCACGTCGAAGCTCAACCACACCGCATCGACCCCATCAAACGCCACTTCAAGCGCTTGCTTCGCGGCATTCTCGATGCCCATGTCCACACAGTCGGTCACGGTCATGATCGTGGTTTGACGTTCACGACCGGACTTCACGCCTGGCCTGGGTGCTTGCCAACCGCCGATGCCGATCTGCACAAGGTTCTTGGCCGGCACGTTGGGAATATTTGTCGCGTGAAACCAGGGCGTCGTGTGCATACGCTCATCGAGATCGGTCTCCTGTGTGTCGACATGACGGTCGAAATGCAGGATACCGAGCTTCTTGCCGTTCATATTCTGCGCGACACCCCGCACGGTCGCAAAACCGAGGGAATGATCACCGCCAAGTACGACAGGGAAAGCCCCGCTGGCATAGACATGGCCCACGCCCTTGCTGACTTGATCGAAGGTCTTCTCAATGTTGCCGGGAATGGTGAACACGTCGCCGAGGTCGCACATAGCAATCGACTCTCTGAGGTCCACCCCGAGCTCAAAACTATACGTGCCGTACAACGCGGAAATCTTGCGGATCCCCTGTGGACCGAATCTGGTACCGGCTCGATAGGTGGTTCCGCCATCGAACGGCGCCCCGAGAATAGCAACGTCGTATTCTCCACATTTGCGGACATCCTCGACATACGGCGCTTTGGTGAAGGTATTGATGCCGGCGAAGTGCGGGAGCTCGCCGCGACTGAAGGTAGGGATTCGACGATCTTTAATGGACTCAGCGCCGGGCAAGCCCAACTCGAGTCCCCGGGCGATTTCTTCGTCGTGTTTTGTGGTCGGCAGCAACGCCTCCGCTTCGACCGCGAATTTTGCCTCCGGCCCGTAGTTATCATGCAGGGGAACCTTACCTTGGTATGTTCGCTTCTTTGCCATGAGTGCTCCTTTCTACCGAATGTAGTGAGTCGGACTCTGTGTGAAACGTTTCCTAATCGAATAAGTGTTTACACTGGGCCTTCCACCATACTTACTGTGGTTCGGCCTTTCCCGGATGAACCGATGGTTCATTCCTGCCAACAAGGAGATACAGCGTCGTCAATGTGAGTATGCTGCCCAGTACGAGCGGAACCGCCCAGAGTTGCCACCAGGGCGCCTGGGAAGAAGTGGCATAGGGGCGGGGCCACGCGATATTGACGAATTCAAACACGGACCAGAGAAACGCCGCCACATTGATCAGTAATCCCCAGACACCCAAGCGCACGTCACCCAATGAGGGATCCCAGCGCCCTGTGAGTCGGGTGTAAAGTCCAACGCCCGTGGTCATCGCAAACATGGCGTACAACCCACCGGTCCCGAATGCCAGCACCGTGGCGACCGCTTCATCATTAAGCCCGAGAAGCAATCCAAGCGCAGCCAGCAGCACCGTGAACAGTACGGCGTTGTGCGGTGCGCCGGCAGCGGTCACCCGACTCAGGCCGGCCGGCAAACCTCCTTCACGAGCCATGGAAAATACAATGCGGGAGGTGTACTGCACCATCGAAGATCCGCAGGCCAGGAACGCGACCATGACGATCGCGAGAAACGGGGTTTCCGCCCAAGCCCCGAAGTTATCCACGATCACAGGTGTGACGGGATCGGAAGCGGCACTTGTCAGGAGCAAGGTATCATGATTGAAACTCAGCGTGAGCGCGGCAGAATTGAACAGGACCACGCCGCCTACCATGAGGAGGGATAAGAAGATCGCGCGAGGGACCATCCGCTTGGGCTCACGCGTTTCTTCGGCAATGGTCGAGCAGGCATCAAAACCGATGAACGCCCACCCTGAAACGGCAAGTGCCGCTAGAAACGCAGCAGTTTGGCTCGGTGCGGTTCCGGTTCCAAGATGAGCGAATAGTTCAGAAAAGTCATGCTGCCGGAAAAAGAAAAATAACAGCAGCGCGACCCCGAACGAGCCCACGATTTCGGCATAGACCCCCAAGGAGATGAGGAACTTGAAGACTGAGACGTGGACGAGATTGAGGACGGTGCAGACCAGCAGAAATACCGCTCCCCATATCACGAGCGTAACGCCTGTTCCACCACTTACTCCAAAGAAGATCGCCAGCCACACACCACCCGTGTAGGCGGTCGTGGTAAGCATTGCAATCGTGGAAGTGACGTAGATGGCTCCGGCATAGGTGCCGGCAGTCGCACCCCCGAGTTGCCTGGCCCATTTATATGCGCCTCCCGCAATCGGAATCTGTGAAGACAGCTCTGCATACACCGTCGCCACCAGCAACTGCATAATCAAGCAAAGCGCCAAAGCCGGAAACCAACCACCACCTGTGACGACCGTTTGGACCCCGATAATCGCGTAGAGTCCTGCCACCGGCGATACAGTGGCAAACCCGATAGTCAGACTGTTCCAGAGGGTGAGGCTGCGGTGCAGCGTGTTGGAAGAGCCGGTTGCGGTGCGTGGCGCAGCAGCATCCGCGCGTTCGTGACTTACCATGACAGACCTCTCTCGCTCGGTCGGAGGTCTTCTTGATTTGATAAAAAATGAATGATGGGACGGAGATACATAACGAAGCCTCCTGCTGAAGGGCCTCACTCCCAAAAGGCCATGTACCTCAGTACATGATCTCCCGGGCTTTTATCCCTCCGTGGAGCCTCGTTATGCGAGGCCGAAAACTCTTGGACCAGTCGCTCCATCCGAC
>JAEURV010000045.1 GCA_016788465.1 Nitrospira sp.
TCTTTCAACGTCAGGTTCATCGTCGCAGCGAGAAAGAATCCCACAGCCCAGGCTGATTGAAGAATCCCTGCCGCCTTGGCCCGTTTCTCCTCCGGCCATGTCTCCGCGACGATCGCCGCCCCAGCCGCCCACTCACCACCGATGCCGAGTGCGGTGAGGAATCTGGAGATGGCCAAATGCCACCAGGTCTCCGCCAAGGCGGCGGCTCCAGTGAAGACCGCATAGATGATGATGGTGGCAATGAGGACCTTTGTCCTGCCGAATCGATCCGCCATGATTCCAAAGGAAATCCCGCCGATAGCCCAACCGATGAGAAAAATCGAAAAGATCATGCCCCCATACCAGCCGATCTGTTCGGCAGTTGGTGGGCCACTCGCGGTGTGCAGTAAATCGTGCAAGGCTGGATGCAACACGATGGCATAGATCGTCGCATCCATCGCGTCGAAGACCCAGCCGAGCCAAGCCACGAACAGGACGAGCCATTGATAGGAGGTGACGCCGGATCGCCACGATCGCGTACTCATTAGTGAGCTTCGTCTCCAAGGTATCGCAGTGTGTCGGTCCTGAGAGCTGTGAACTGAGTGCTGAGGGTACCCATTGGCCACGACAGGCTAGAGTTGTTCACACGTGGAGTCAAGGTGAAGGCCTCGAAACCCTCGTGCTATAGTCCCGCCATGGCGAGAATTGACTACTATCGTATCTTGGGCGTTTCACGAGAAGCCTCCGACGAGGATATCAAAAAGGCCTATCGGAAGCTGGTGTTCGAACACCATCCGGACCGGAACCCTGAGAAGGCCGACGCTGAGGGGCGCATTCGGGAAATCAACGTTGCCTACGAGGTAGTCGGCGATCCGGAGAAACGACGAACCTACGATCGATTATCCTGGGGGAATGAGCCTCGTGCCGAGGCTGTTGATCTGGACCTTATTCTTCGGGATCTCGAACTTAAACTGTTCGATGAAGGTCGAAAGGAGTTCTTCTCGATCTTCATGAAAAATGTTCTACGAGTGAAGGTGGAGCTTGCGATTATCCGAGAACGCACGGTGGCTAAGCAGGGCTACGATTCGTTTCTGGAGCCGGTGGTTCACACTCGGGCATCCGAAATCATGGACGAGGTTGTAACGGACGACATGAAGGAGCGGAGCCAACGGCTCATCGACGTGGCCGCCGACATGCTGGTGTCTCAAGGAGTTGCCAAGCGCAGCGATGACCGAGGGATTCGCTCACTTCGCGCCCGTCTAACTGACAGTTTTCACAATGGCCGAATCCACGGCTATGCGTCGGCATTGGAACTATTCTACGAGAGACGGTGAGGGGTGAGGTGAATAGTGAAAAGTGAGAGGTAAGAAGTTAAAGGTGAGAAGTGAAGAGTGAAAGTAAGACGCGAGAGGTGAGGGG
>JAEURV010000056.1 GCA_016788465.1 Nitrospira sp.
GCCACTTCATCGAGGGTCAATCCCTTGGTTTCACGGACCTGCCGAAAGAATTCGCCGACCGACTCCATAGGTCTCCTACTTCAATCGCGTCAAAAGATCTGACGCCGCCGTCGCCAATTCACCGCCCTTGTCCAGCGTCGCCACTTTTTTCAGCGCGTCGCGTGCGCGCGTCGCATAGCCGAGCTGATAGTACACACGACCCAACTCCAGATGCGTCATCGCCGGCGGAACCGTCGGCGGGCTGGCCGAGGCTGCATCTTCGAATGCCTCCATCGCCCCCTGGAGATCGCCTTGGTGCGCCAACGCACGACCGAGATGGAAGCGAGCCAGATCCGGTGTCGGATACAAGGGATTGGCCAGCGCCAACCGATAGGATTGCACGGCCTCCTCCCACCGATCCTGGTTGGCCAAGACTTGCCCCAGATAGGTATGCGCTTCGGAGTAACTCTCGTCGACCTTCAGTGCTGCACGAAACTGTTCCTCTGCATAGGAGAGTTTCCCCTGCAGCGCGTAGACATGCCCTAAGGCATACCGTGCTTCTTTGTTATTCGGATTCAATTGAACAGATTTCTGGAATGACACGAAGGCCTTCTGTCTATCTCCTGGAAGACTCGCCACACCTTCTTGATAGTGTCCCTGCGACTTTTGCAGAACCTCTTTCTCTGTTGCACAGCCGCCTACGACACCCATAAGCCCAACCCCGATCAATGCGAGAGCGGCTCGATGCCCATTGATTCGGTGCGTATTCCAAACCATTATACATCCTCAAAATGCGTGAGTCGCTTAAACTCAGCAAACCGCGCCTGAATCTCTTTGTAATCTAGGATTCGCAATCGGTCAAGACTAAAGGCTTCTACTGTAAATGAGGCCATGACGCTTCCAAAGATGATGGCCTGCCTCATGGCCTCAGGCGAACGGTTACCGGTAGCGGCGAGATAGCCTAAAAACCCGCCGGCAAAGGTATCGCCGGCACCGGTCGGATCACGCACGTCTTCAAGTGGAAATGCCGGTGCACCGAATACCTGCTTTTCATTGAACATGAGCACGCCGTACTCTCCACGTTTTACGATGAGATGTTTGGGGCCGCGTGACAGCACCAACTTCGCAACTTTTACAAGATTGGAGTCTTGGCCTAAGGCACGTGCTTCGCCGTCATTGATGATCAACACATCGACCTTCTCCAGAACTTTCCACAAGGCCTCTCGCTGACCGTTGATCCAGAAATTCATCGTATCGCACGCAACAAGCGCAGGACGTGTGACCTTTTGCAGCACATCGAGCTGCAGCTCCGGGTGAATGTTGCCCAGAAACAAGACATCCGGCGCACGATAGGCTTCCGGAATCTGCGGACGAAACGTTTCGAACACGTTAAGCTGTGTGTCCAACGTGTGCGCCTCATTCAACTGATGCGTATACTCCCCTTTCCAGCGGAACGTCGCCCCCGGTCGCCGCTCCAGCCCCGTCAGATCAATTCCACGGCTCTTCAGAAACGCGACGTGCTGCTGAGGAAAGTCTTCCCCGACCACCGCAATAAGCGCCACCGATGTAAAAAAACTCGCCGCCGTCGAGAAGTATGTCGCCGATCCACCCAGAATCTCCGTGCCTTCACCGAAGGGAGTTTTCACTGTATCCAGTGCAACCGATCCAACCACCAACAATTTTCCCATTTCCTTAACGAGCTCCTTTCTGTGGGGTCAGGGCACGGTCGATGAGCACCGAGAGCTTCTTCCGTACAGCCGTCGGTATCCGTTTCGGTGCAGTCAAGATCGCATGGTCCAACGCGTGATGACAGGCACACTCGATCGGATTCGCGAACGACGGCATCACCGTACGTAGAATCTGCTTCGCCAAGGCAACATTGCGGTGAAGGGTATCCAATACGGCCTCCACGGTCACGGCCTCTTCCATCTCGTGCCAGCAGTCATAGTCAGTGACCAAGGCCAACGTCGCATAACACAGCTCCGCCTCACGGGCCAGTTTGGCTTCCGGCATATTGGTCATCCCGATCACATCGACACCCCATTGCCGGTAGAGCCGTGATTCCGCCTTGGTCGAAAACTGTGGCCCTTCCATACACACATAGGTGCCCCGAGGGTGCAGCGTGGCCCCGACCCGTTCACCGGCGGAGCGCAACGCGTGGGCCAGCTCCGCACAAATTGGTTCACCAAACGCGACATGCGCAACGAGCCCCTGTTCGAAAAATGTTGAGATGCGGCGTTTGGTGAGGTCAATGAACTGGTCGGGCACCACAACGTCTCCCGGGTGAACCGATTCCTTCATGCTCCCGACGGCACTGACCGAGATGACATGCGACACCCCGAGGTACTTGAGCGCAAAAATATTGGCTCGATAATTGATTTCACTTGGATTGAGCAAATGTCCCTGCCCATGGCGCGAGAGAAACGCCACCCGAATCCCGTCGAGCATACCCACCCTGATCACATCGGAGGGAGCCCCAAATGGCGTACGCACTCGGATTGAGCGAGCGCCCGTGAGTCCTTCAATTTCATACAACCCGCTTCCTCCGATCACCCCAACCGTCACCCGCTCGTCATGTTTCTTTCTCGGCATACCAATCCTTTTCTTACTGTGCCTGTCATGCGACAGACTGTTATTGTGGTCCACACCCTTGCAAAAATTCTTCTATGCGCCCAATGATTCGCTGTCCCACCTGTTCCGACGACTCACCCTCATCAATCAAAAACCACTCGACACCAGGCTCCTTTCGAAACCAGGTCATCTGCCGTTTCGCAAACCGTCTGGTATCACGTTTGAACAAGCGGACCATTTCTGTGGCATCGTACTCATTCGCCAAATAAGCCCCGATATGACGGTACCCAAGACCTTTCATTGACCCAAGCTCGCGCCCGTATCCCCGTTTGAGCAGCGCGCGCGTCTCTTCTACCATTCCATGGGTCAGCTGCCAATCGATTCGTTCATCGATCCGTCGATAGAGCGTCTCTGTGGTTCGATGAAGGCCGATTAGCAAGGACGAAAAGGGCGCCTCCTGAAACCGGTGTTCAGCCTGCATCTCAGACATCAAACGCCCGGACAGCCGATACACCTCCAGCGCCCGCATTACCTTCGACTCATCGTTCGGATGCAATCGAACCGCTGCAGCAGGATCGACACGCATCAACTCGGCATACAGGCCGGTTCGTCCAGCCTGCTCTCTCAACTTTTTGAGGTCCGCCCTCACGATGGGATCAGCCTGCGGCGCAGGGCACAGGCCTCTGATCAAAGTTCTGATGTAGAGACCGGTCCCACCAACGACAAACGGCAGCCGGCCGGCTGCGTATAACCGCTCGATGTGCTCCAGCGCAGTACGTCGATACCACCCAGTGTTGAAGGCTTCATCCGGATTCACCAGATCCAGAAGCCGGTGCGGCACAACCTGCTGATCCACGGCGGTCGGCTTGTCCGTACCAATGTCCATCCCACGATACACCTGACGCGAATCCGCCGTCAGAATCTCGGTGTTCAAATGCTTGGCCACCTGTATCGCGACTCGACTTTTTCCGACTGCGGTTGGCCCCAGCAGGACGACCAAGGGGCGGTGACAACGTGCCATCTCCACAGGCATGGTCATATCAGGGGCGAACAAGGGAGAACATTAACAGAATGCTGAAAAATTTATCCGGCGGAGTTCTCGTATCACTCAGGCGCTCAACGTACCGAAGTGTACGCCTCGCCCCTTCGCTCGCTTCGGCCTTGCTGGACGGCCTTTTTGAGCATTCTTGGCTATAGAGTGCCACAGTTCTTTCGGTCATCGTGCAACGGTGCACAAAGCAGAAACCGAGTTTTCCAGCAAACTGTTAAAGCTCCGCAAAACCAATCGGACAAGGGACAACGCGTTGTTTCGTGTAACCTACCACCCGACTCGTCCGAACATTTTTTCGAGATCGTCGGTACTGAGCCGAAAGCACGTTCGTCTCCCATGAGGACAGGTCGTGATCTCCCCCTCCGCCCGCCACTCTTCGACCAATGCCTTGATTTCATCCAGTTTCATAGAGCGTCCAGATCGAACCGCACCATGGCAGGCCAACGACGCCAGCACCGCCCGAACTCGTGCTTCGAGAGCAGGAACTCGATCCCATTGAAGTAAGTCCTCAAGGAGGTCCTCCAGAAACACTCTCGGATCGACCTCACCAAGTGCGACAGGCGTCGACCGGAGCAAGACGGTGGTTGCGCCGAACGGCTCGATTTCGAGCCCCAATTTCTCGAGGTCGCCCTGATAGCGCCGGATCAATGCCGCATGATCCGGTGGAAGATCCAGGGGATCAGGCAAGAGCAGCGGTTGAGCCTGGAGACTGCGAGCCGTCCACGCCCGATAAAGTCGCTCAAATAAAACCCGTTCATGGGCTGTATGTTGATCGACCACCACAAGATCTCCACCGGCTTGTGCGACAAGAAACGTCCGATTGATCTGTCCCAATGCAACCACTTCTGCGTCAGGGACTCGAACGTACGACTCTGCTGTTTCACTGGCGAACGCCAGCTGCGTCCCCGAACTGGTCTGGGGAAAGGATTGTGTCTCCGTTAGACGGGAAGTGGTCATACCAGCAAAACCCGGCCACGAAGCAGAGACATGCGGAGCGGCCTGGTCTGTCGCCTCAGTACTCACATGCCTTTGTGCGCCCTCCGTGCCGCTCAGCCGCTGGCGAACCGTCCGTCGGACAAGTTGATGGATAAACTCATTGTCCGAAAAACGCACTTCTCGTTTCGTCGGATGCACGTTGACATCCACGCGCTCCGGATCAACATCGAGGAACAGTACGAATCGGGGATGGCAACCCCTGGGGAGAAATGAGCCATACCCCTCCCCGACAGCATGGGACACCGTGAGGTTTCGGACAGGTCGGTGATTCACAAATAATTCTTGTGGAATCCGTGAGGGCTTCGCATGAATCGCATCGATAATATACCCGGTAATGCGGGCACCTGGTTGTTCGCCCTCAAGGGAGAGGCCGTGTTCGAGAAACGCGCGAGGATAGACCTGGGCGATCCGCTCGGTTTCCGATCGTACAGATGGATAGTTCAGCAGTTCCTGCGCGTTCTGGATGAATCGAAACTGAATGGCCGGCCACGCCAGTGCCGCTTGTTGCACCACTCGGACGATGTGGGTGCATTCCGTTGGGGCGGACTTCAGGAATTTTTTTCGTGCCGGCTGATGTTCGAACAGCCCCGTCACCTCGATCCGAGTCCCGACGACTGGAGGTGCGTCGGTGATGTTCCCAACGAGCCCCCCCGAAACCTCCAACTTCGTGCCCACCTCGTCAGAGGCCGTTGCAGTCAGCAACCGGACATGCGCCACAGCGGCAATGCTCGGTAAGGCTTCCCCACGAAACCCCATCGTCCGAATGGACCACAGATCGGCGTCGGACCGGAGTTTGCTCGTGGCATGGCGCTGGAATGCACTGATTGCATCAGGACGCCCCATCCCCTCCCCATCATCGGTCACCCGAATCAAGGAGAGGCCTCCATCCTTCACCTCGATGGAGATGGAACGACTGCCTGCATCGATGCTGTTTTCGAGAAGCTCCTTCACGACCGCGGCGGGACGCTCGACGACTTCCCCTGCTGCAATGCGACCAATCACGTCCTCTGGGAGAAGACGGATCTTCGTACCGCCGTCTGTCTTCAGCACGGCACTATACTCCTCGCGGACGACAGGAATGGAAACAAGGCAGGATACCGAACGGCAAAGACGCTCATCGGAGCTCGGCCAACTTGTGCTTGGCCAACTTGGACTCATCGGATGAAGGAAATTCCTCAAGCACCCGTTTTAAGTTTTTTCGAGATCTGGCAAGATCACCGCTTTCAGCCGTCGCAAGCCCAAGTTTGTAGAGTGCCGCTGGCATTTTTTCATTTCCGGGAAACTCGGCGACGAGATAATCAAAAGTCTGGATGGCCCGCCCGTAATCTTTCAAGTTGTAATAGGACTCTCCCAACCAGTATTGGGCATTCGGGGTCAGCGATGTACCAGGAAAGTCTTTGATGAACCGTTGGAACCCCGCAACTGAAAGCTCGTATTTCCCGTTCAGATAATCGTTGTAGGCCAAATTGAACGCCGAGGTCGGAGTGATGCCTGATGACGTCACCACGGCCTCAACGGGGGATGTCGACTTCACCGCTTTTGCGGCACGCAACTCGGGTGAGGAATCCACTTTCGCAGCGGACTGGCTCACCGTTTCCTCCAGCTTCGCAAGACGGCTTTCAAGTTTTTGGAAACGGGCGGTCACATCATCAAATCGTGACTTGGTGACGTCTGGGTCCTTACTATCCTTGTTCCGTTCGATCGCCTCCAAACGACGGACCACGGCATCGACCCGTTGATGGTCTTGATCCTGCGTTTTGGAAATCGTCGAAAGCTGGTCGCGGATCTGCATGAAGTCCGCGTGCTTCGCACATCCGGCAAGAACCATCCCCGATCCCAACCATCCCGCTATGATCGCTGTGGATATGACGGTACGGGTTCGCATGCTTTACCGCCCCTCCTTGAGTTGAACCAGTTTATCGGATGCTTTCCCTGCTTCGACACTCTTGGGGTAGAGCGTGACAACCTGTTTGAAGGCCGATGAAGCTCGTTTCTTATCCTTCATGGCCAGATACGCGTACCCTTTCTTCAGAATGGCCGACGGCACCTTCTCACTGCTCGGATAGTCGACCTCTACCTTATCGTACGC
This sequence comes from Nitrospira sp., assembly GCA_016788465.1. Lineage (GTDB taxonomy): Bacteria > Nitrospirota > Nitrospiria > Nitrospirales > Nitrospiraceae > Nitrospira_D. The sequence continues at coordinate 6,687 of JAEURV010000056.1, forward strand.
ATCAATTGCCTTCTGAAAATCTTTCTTGCCAAAATAGGACTCCCCAAGCCAAAATCGAGCGTTCGGCGCAAGGTTCGAATTGGGAAACTCCTCCAGAAATGAGGCGAATCCCTGCTTGGCTCCTTCCAAATCCCCCTCTCGAAACGAAGCCAATAACCGTTCATAGCGAACCCGATCTGGGGAATCGGCTGTCACCTGAGGAGGATCTGACTTCGGCGATTCTTGAGGAGGAGCGATCGTCGTTACTCCACCGGATGCCTCCTGCCCCGAAGAAACTTTTGATGCATCCGCCCCCTCCGATACAGCTTCGGTGGCCCCCAAGGACGAATGTGGGACAGGTTTGGGAGCCTGCTGCGACGACACCGGCTTATGCGACACCTGTTCAATCGTCTTCACCAGGGCATCAATGCGGCCATCTTGCTCGTCGAGTCGAGCCGTGACCTTCTTCCCGACAGCTTCAAGTGCCTTCGTGATGGAGACCACGCTCCGATTCACGTCCTCTGCATGTGTTGCGGTGGTTTTTGCGTCCACATCAAGCTTGGCGGCAAGATTCTTCGAGATATGCTCGCCTTCGCCGACACGATCATTCAGACCAGTGAGTGCTTCTCGAAACCCTGTCAAAGCCTGATTAAACTGGGTAAATTTTTGAGAGATCTGCTCTATCCGACTCTGGTGATCCGTCAACTCTTTTTGTTGTACATCTAGCTTGGCATCGACGCGTTTGGCCAAGCCTTCATTCGTTCGCTGCACGACGTCGATGATCTCTTTCTTGAGCGCCTCCATCGCCTTCGACAGCTCGTCCAGACGCGCGGATACTTTCGCATCCTGAGTTTCAAAACTCTTCTGCATCCACAGATAGCGGGTACTGCCGTCGGTTTCCAGCTTTGCCGCCAACTGTTCCAGTTTCTTTGTCTGCTGTTCAACCTGCGCCGAGCGGTACTTGAGATCCTCCTGCCTGGCCTGAAGATCCTTGGTCAGATGCAGCGCCTTCTCCAGTTCTCCTCGCAACTGGGGGATCTCATATTCGCGTAGCGTGGTAATTTCCTGAGTTTGCTTGGCACTGGTCTGCTTAAAATCTTTTTCGGTCTTTTTCAGATCAGACTGCTGTGCGACACAGCCCGGCAACAAGAGCCCTCCCACGGCTAGGCCAAGAAGTACACCGTGCCTGGTGCGCAAGTGAGACGTCATATCCTGCACTCCAATGTGCCAGCCCCGCTGGAGGAACGAACAACAAATCGGTGTGACTTCAACACTACTTTCCCGCCTTGACCACGAGATGCCCTCGACGATTCATCGAGTAGCACTGTTCACCATGTTCCGTGCAGAACGGCCGCTCCTTTCCATACGAGACGACCGAGAGATGCTGGGGAGCCACTCCCAACTCAACAAGATAGTTTCGAACGGCTTTCGCCCGCTTCTCTCCCAACACCAGGTTATACGCGGAGGTGCCTCGTTCGTCACAATGTCCTTCAATCTTCAGCTGAGCCTGCGGATTTGATTTGATCCACTCCGCATCGCTCGTGAGCGCATGGCGCCCTTCGTCGGTGATGGAAAAACTATCATACGCAAAAAACACATCTCGCAAACCTGCCGCGGCCGATGCCGTCTGCTCCGCACGTATTTCTGCAAGCTGACGCGCAGCTGCCCCGGTATCAGACTTGGCCATCAGCCGGTTGCCATTTACACTCCCAGTTCCATTTTGGCCACCGAGTCGTTCCTCTGATGGATTCCGATCCAATCCA
>JAEURV010000077.1 GCA_016788465.1 Nitrospira sp.
TGTCGGGCCGATGACAAACACGGAGTTGTAGAACCGCCTGCCCTCTCGCTCGGGGCAACCAAGAAAAACTGTTCGTTTCAACGTCTTGACCAGCCGGCAGACCTGTTGCATCCAAGAGTCGGGCTGCGGCTGGATCCATTCTGAGCCAACGACATGGGCAAACTGCAGTCCGCACACCGCAAGCTCCGGCGTCACGATCCATTGAGCATTGAGTGCGGCGGCATGTTTGATGGCCTCGACAATCAGGTACCGGTTCCTATCAAGAGCTCCAGGAACCGTCTCAAGATGAAGCAGCGCGATCTTGCCCCGCGTCATGTCACTTGTTCCCTCTGGATTGCCGACCAGGCAATGTCACTCGAGGCATGCCCGAGGTCGGATGTCGATCGATGAGGACCTGACATCGATAGACCTGCTTTAGCACCAGAGGCTCTATGACTTCATCGGGAGTTCCGAGCCGAACCACTTGTCCCTCAGCAAGCAGCAGCAGGCGATCGCAATACTGGCTGACGAGATTCAAATCATGTGAGATCAGAACCACCGTCAAGCCACGCTCATCTTTCAATCGACATAACACCGATCCGATCTCAACCTGATGGTGCAGATCGAGAAACGCAGTCGGCTCATCAAGCAACATTACTTTCGGTGTCTGAGCCAAGGCTCGCGCAATCATTGTCCGTTGCCGTTCCCCACCGGAAAGGTCCGTGACCGCCCGCTGAGCCAAGTGGGCAATGTCCATCGTCCTCATGGCATCCTCGGCAATGGCCACATCCTCCTCGCTTTCCCATCCAACGCCACCTCCCCATCGGTTTCGAGGACGATGAGGAAATCGTCCCATTAAGACCGTTTCCGCAACAGTAAAGGGAAACAGCTGCGGGGTGTCTTGTGGGACCACTCCAACAATACGAGCAATCTCATCTTGCTCCATTGCTGTCAGGTCTCGTTGGAACAAGGTGATGCCGCCCTGCTGTGGACTGGCAAGCCGGGCCAAGAGTTTCAACAGGGAGGTCTTTCCTGACCCATTGGGCCCCACGATGCCCAGTACTTCCCCCTGGGAAACCTGAAAAGATACGTCATCAAGAATCCATGGGTTATTTGAGGATTCCGTCGACTGATATCGAAACCGAAGGGAATGCACCTCATAGGCGCAACAGGCTTTGACCACGTGAGTCTCACAAAGCTCGTTGCCCCCACCAGGTTGACTCTCCTGGACCCCTCTCACGCCAACCGATCCTTTCGCCAGAGTAGGAGATAGACGAAGAATGGCCCGCCCGCCAAAGCGGTGATAATCCCGACCGGAATTTCTGTGGGCGCAATCAAGGTCCGGGCCATCGTATCCGCGCCCATGAGAAAAGTGCCTCCGACCAGAGCCGACGCAGGAAGAAGTAAGCGATGATCCGCGCCGATGGCGAGACGCACGGCATGGGGCACGACCATTCCGATGAATCCAATCATGCCACTGACGGAGACCACGGCACCTGTGACCAACGCCGTCAGCACGAAGATGGAGCGCTTGGCCCGTTCTGTATCGACACCAAGCGAACGGGCCGCGTCTTCGCCTAATGCCAGGATATTCATGGCACGTACCTGTCTGAAGAGAAGGATAAGACTGATCGAAAGATAGACGAGCACCCCAACGAGTCCACTATAGGTAGGAGAGGTGAGTGTTCCCATCAGCCAGGCCATCATCCCATATGAACGATTTGGGTCCAGGATCGACGTAATGAACATGATCAAGGCGGAGAAGATGGCGTTCAAAATTACCCCGGTCAACAACAGGCTATGAATCGGCAAGCGTTCTGAGTTGGTCGCCATTCGGTAGACAATCACCAATGCGACGATCCCACCGGCAAATCCGCAGGCTGGTAAAGCTGCCTCCGCAAGAAATGTGGTCCCTACGCCGCACAACACACCCAGCGCTGCGCCTAGCGCCGCCCCACTGGACACGCCAAGTACATAGGGATCTGCCAAGGGATTCCGTAATAGGCCCTGTAAGACGACACCCACCGACGCGAGCGAGCAACCAACCAAGAAGCCCAGCAACACACGCGGGAGTCTAATCTGAAGCAAGATCGTCCGTGTGATATCTGCCGAACCGCCATCCGTTTTAGTCTGATCAACCGTCATAACGCCCATCAATACGCGAACAATATCTCCATAGGCAATCGGTTGCGCTCCGAAGTGAAGACATATCAGACTCACGACAACAGCCGTCAGAGTCAACAACCCAAGTATCAGGATCAAGCGTGAACGCGTCAGGATGGCCCCTTGCACAATGTGGCCGCGCGTAGGGGGCGCATCGCCTTGTCCATGAGACAACCGAGCGGCACAGGAACGTGAAGACCCTGTGATTGCTGGCTGCTTCACAAGCGCCTCATGGATGGAGAGGGCGGCTAACGGGGGCGAACAGTTCCGGATGAATCGCGCGGACAAGTTGTTCCAAACCTTCAACGACACGAGGACCAGGACGATTCAGAAGATTTGAGGAGACCTCATGAAATCGCTGCTGTTTGACCGCTGAGAGCGTGTCCCAACGCTGCCACTGCTGTTGCTCGCTTCGCGGCACCGTTTCTACCTCGCCGCTCGGGAAAATCAGCACTTCCGGATCTTCCTTAAGCACGGCCTCCATACTCAGCCGTGGATAGGCAACGCCCGCCTGAGCAGCGACGTTGACTCCTCCTGCTAAGCCGATCATCTGATGGATAAAACTTCCCGGTCCGACGCTGATCAACGGCTGGCTGTTCAATACATACAGGACTCGCTTCGCATTGAGCCTCTCCACCTTAAACTTGAGCTCGGTGATCCGCTGACGCATGTGTTGAGTAACGTCGTTCGCAGCTGAGGTTTTCTCGAACATCGTTCCCAATGTATACATCTGAAGCGGGATGTCCTCCAACGTCTTGGCATCGAGCACGAAAACAGAGATTTTAAGCTGTTCGAGTTTCGCCTGTAGTTCGGGATGGAGAAAGTCTTTGGGTGCGAGCACCATATCTGGTCGCAAGGTAATGATCGTTTCTAGATTGGGATGTGCATACCCGACTTTGGCTTTGGATTTGGCAGCAGCCGGGTAATCACAAAACTCTGTAACCCCGACAATCTGGTCCTCCAATCCAAGCGCAAACAGCATCTCCGTGATACTGGGCGCCAATGACACCACACGCGCGGGCGGCTTGGCCAGATAGATTCGTCGCCCAGCATCATCGACAAACGCTCGGGACGAGACATGGGCCATAAACGGCATGCCGGTGAGAATTCCTTGTGGCCGTCGCTTCATTTCAACAAACTCTCCCTGTCCGCTTTCACCCAACGATACGAGCACCACCGACAGCACGAGGAGGATCGTGATGACGACATGAGAGCGGTGTCCTCGCATCAACAGAAAAAATCCTCAAGGCCTGACCAGACCTTGAGGATTGCACCCGCTTCTTCATCCTCGCCCGTTCCCCAGCCTCGAGGGAACAACGGTCATGTCTTCGAGCAGGTCTTCTGGCTCATGGTTCTCCCTACTCCCCGTGCCTTCCCATCTCTTGAAGCTATCGGCTCACAGCATTCAGCTCAAAGCTAACGGCTGATTGCCAGCGGCTGACGGCTCCATTGCGACAGTGGCATCCACAGGTTTCGTCCCCATTTACAGCGGCGGGACCGCGAGGGCTTCAACCCTCTTCCCTTGCTCGAAGAATCCTAGGGATAGCACAATAGGAGAGGGGTAGAGAAGTTGTCAAGATCGACTAACTTGCTCGTCCACATCTCGCTGCATCATGAGAAGAATCAGAGGCTTGTGAGCGTATATCCAGCTATGGTATTATCCGCCAGTTCAACTGGATTTCACATCAGCGAGAAGGAGTACGATCGTGGCATTTATGTGTGAAGTGTGCCTCAAGAAGCCGGTCTCCGGAAACAATGTCAGCCATGCGAACAATAAGACCCGGCGCGTGTTCAATCCCAACATTCAAACAGTGCGAGCCGTCGTCGGCAAGAGCCACAAGCGGATCCGCGTCTGCACTCGCTGCCTGCGTTCTGGATTGATCAAGAAAGCGGTCTAGTCTTTTCTCGTGAGTCACGCACCACTAAGGCGCACTCCACAGAATCCGGCCTCCTCGCTCAGCTAACTTGATGACCAACGGATCGTCAGGCGACAGAGTGAGGGTCCGGTTTCCATCTTTGCTCCTCAGTACAAAACCCACTTCTCCGTTCATGTCCAAGCCAAGGCCGGCTCGTGCCCTGCCCTTCGGATCCAATAACAGGAACTCTTCTGCATGCACCCCATTAGGATTCTGGGCATGAATCGATATCGGCGAGAATAATTGGTAACTCAGGCCACCCCCGATCACTCCACCAATAAACGTGACGACACACAGCACGAGCATCTGTTTGTGGGTCATCGTTGCTCCTTATTTGAAATCACTCTGAAGGAACGATAGGCGAAAAGAGAGATTCGCGTGGGGCAAGCGGTTCGGAACAGGCGATGGGATTTGAACTGCACTCCGTCGCGGGGTCGGCCCTGGAACTTGCCTCCCGGCTCCTACAACACTGAAGGTATTTATCCAACTGCAATAGTTTCGATAAACCGCAGAACAGCCGTCGGTGCGAGCAAGCTCTATTTGGAGCGGGCGATGGGATTTGAACCCACGACAACTTGCTTGGGAAGCAAGGACTCTACCACTGAGCTACGCCCGCTCGGTAGAGATCTTATACAGGAACGCTGGCTGACTGTCCAGCAGCCACTCAGTCTGGGTCCCCTACAGACCGTGACTATTGAACCCGTTCTACCGTCGCAAACTTTCTTCTTCCAATTTTCATGCGATATTGCTTGCCCTGGACAACCTCCAGCGTGGTATTGGCATCGCTCTGTTTCTGCCCATCAATCTCAACGCCACCTTGAATGATCAACCGTCGAGCCTCGCTCTTGCTTGGCACTAACCCTGTCTTGGCCACAAGATCAACCAATCCAATGGCCGTCCCATCTCGCAGATCATTGATCGTCAATTGCACACGGACATCTGGCTCGTCAGGGAATTCTTGTTTCTGGAACTTCTGCGCAAACTCCGCTCTGGCCTGTTTTCCTGCCTCAGCTCCGTGGTACTGCGCCACAATCAATTCAGCAAGCGTCTGCTTCGCCTCCATCGGATGCAGTGCCTTGGCCTGACCGAGATCTTCCGTCGTGAGCAATTCATAATAGCGATACATCAGCTGATCACTGATCGACATGACCTTGCCGAACATCTCGCCTGGCTTGTCCTCCAGCGCAATGTAATTGCCGACGCTCTTGCTCATCTTCTTCACACCGTCCGTGCCTTCGAGCAACGGCATTGTGATGACCACTTGTGATTCTTGTCCATAGTCCCGCTGCAACTCACGCCCGACTAAGAGGTTGAATTTTTGATCCGTCCCCCCCAACTCCACATCCGCCTTCAATGCGACGGAGTCATATCCCTGCACGAGCGGATAGAGAAATTCGTGGACACTGATGGGTTTCTGCTCATGATACCGCTTGTGAAAATCATCACGCTCCATCATTCTGGCAACTCGGTAATGAGCGGCCAGCTGAATCAATCCATCAGCCGTCATCGGTCCCATCCACCGACTGTTGAATTCGATGGTGGTTTTCTCGGGATCGAGAATCTTGAAGATCTGACGTTGATAGGTCTTGGCGTTCTCTTGGACTTGTTCCTTGGTCAGTGCCCGACGCGTCTCGGACACGCCGGTTGGATCGCCGATCATGCCTGTGAAATCCCCGATCAGGAAGATCACGTTGTGTCCAAGATCTTGAAAATGTTTCAGCTTGTGGATCAGGACCGTGTGCCCAAGATGAAGATCCGGCGCCGTCGGATCGAATCCCGCCTTAATACGTAAGGGCCGCTTCTCCGAGATGGATCGCTTCAGCTTGGATTCAAGCTCGGTCTGCTGAATGACCTCCACCGCACCACGGAGAATGAGGTCGAGTTGTTGGGTGACATCCTTCATGACGCACGTCGCTCCGTCTCTCGTTGCGTCTCGCTGGTGGAGACAGTGATCAATGACTTAAGGCGATCAAATTTCTTGGCGCCGATCCCTTTGACGCCACGCAGATCCTCAACCGTCCGAAACCGTCCTGCCGACTCTCGAAATGCAACTACCCGTTGCGCCAGGACCGCGCCAATACCTGGCAAAGCTTCCAGTTCATCGGCAGTGGCTCGATTCAAATCCAGCAAGGCTCCATTCTGCAACCTGCCTACCTTAGCCGATACCATACGATTCTGAGCAATCGCCTGTTGACCGGAACCGTTCACACCCCTCGCAGTCTGCTCCTGAATGGAAGCACCGGGTGGCTCGACAGCCACATGACGCATCCATCCCATCCACAATACAACTCCAACCGTGACGGCCAACATTGCCAACTTGAGAAGGAGGGACTTGATCATCCCTTCCCCGTCTTTCTCAGCTGGTGAATGGCGGCTCCATCAAGATCTTCCATTGCTTCCATCACGCCTTCAGCGAGTGTCGGATGGGCATGGATGAGTCGCGCGACGTGATTGGCCGTCGCCCCAACTTGCATCGCCAACGCCGGTTCATGGATCAGATCCGCCGCATGGGCCCCGAGAATATGCATGCCCAGGATCCGACCGGTCTCTGCATCAGCAATGACTTTGTAGAACCCGGTCGTGTCCCCCGTCGCCTGAGCCTTGCCCAATGCCCCGTAGCGAAATCGTCCGACCTTCACGGCATGGTTCGGATCCTTTCCGTTCTGCTCCACGCGCGCCTTAGCTTGTTGCTCGGTCAATCCGACACGTCCGATCTCCGGCAAGGTGAAGATACCGGCCGGGATCACGGCATAATCAATCGTCCGTTGATGTCCCAGGATATTCTCAACCGCTACCTGCCCCTGCGTCGATGCGACATGGGCCAACATGGCCTTGCCTGTCACATCACCGATCGCATAAATGCCGGGAACGTTCGTGCGCAGGTGTTCATCAACCAGTACGTCGCCGCGACGCCCAAGCGCAACACCGACCTGTTCCAATCCGATTCCTCGCGAGTTAAATCCTCGCCCCACGGAGACCAAGAGTTTCTCTGTCGCGATCGTGCTCCCGTCTTTCAACGACAGCCTCAACGACTCGGGTGACCGCTCGTATTGCTCCACCGTGGTACCGGTTATTACGGTCACGCCCCGCTTCTTCAACTCACGCTCCATGGTGGACGAAATCTCCTCATCCTCCGATGGAAGGAGTCGCGGAAGGAGTTCAAGAATGGTAACCTCTGCCCCAAGACCACTGTACAACGCAGCAAACTCGCACCCCTCTACTCCACCACCCAAGATGGCAAGGCTGGCCGGAATCTGTGTCAGATCAAGCAGTTGCTGACTGGTCACGATCTGCTGGCCATCGATGGGAAATTGAGGAAGGTTCGGCCAGGAGGAGCCGGTCGCAATCACCAGTGCATCGGCCTGAATCTCACGCCGTGCTCCATCCGGAAGTGTCACGGCTAGGGTACGTGCGTCCTTGACAACCCCTTGTCCGGAGACCTGTTCAATCCCCCAGCCTTTGAACAGTGTCGTAATCCCTTTGACAAGTGAAGCGACGACCTTCTCTTTTCTGGCCACCATACGAGCCAGGTCATACGCGGCTGGAGCCGGAAGCATGAGCCCCAACTCCTCAGCCTTCTTGAGTTTGTCCCCAAGCTCCACGACGGAGAGGAGCGTCTTGCTGGGAATACAGCCCCAGTTGAGGCAGACTCCGCCGACCTTCTCTCGCTCGATGACGGTGACTCGTGCGCCAAGTTGAGCCGCACGGATGGCTGCGACGTAGCCGCCCGGGCCGGCTCCAAGAATCGCAATGTGGTGCGAAGAGGTCATTGGATCAGACGCTCAGCGTTGATTGAGACATTGCAAATAGTGACCAATGATTCAATCACGCAATGGTTCGCCCATCCAACGGATAAGACGTTCAATGTTTCTGACTGGCGAGATAGGCTTCGTATTGCGCGGCCGTCATCAGTTGATCGACGTCCCCGGGACTGCTCAGCTCAATGACCGCCATCCATCCCTTCCCATAGGGATCTGAATTCACTACCTCAGGATGATCTTTTAGGTCCGTGTTGATCTTGGTGACCGTCCCGCTCACCGGCGTGTAGATCGTGGAGGTGGTTTTCGTCGACTCGACTTCCCCTATCTGCTGGCCGACCTTCACGGTCGCCCCGACCTTGGGAAGGTCCAGAAAGACGATGTCTCCCAACGCATCCTGCGCGAAGTGGCTGATCCCCACCGTCGCCTGTTTGCCGTCGACTCGAACCCATTCATGCTCTTGGTGATATCGCAAATCCGATGGAATCATGTCGGCTCCGTTCTTGAGAATCAATCTGAGAGACTGCAGTTACAGCAAAGAAACGCACGGTACTACGTAGCCTTCACCTGAGAATTTCTTCCGGATGGTAGTAGGAGCGGTCGGCATTGTCAAGAAACGGGCCGTCCATCACGGCGGCCCGTTTCTGACGCGCTCTACCCAAAGATCTCCATGCCCGGGAAGAAATATCCGACCTCGAACTGAGCGGTTTCGGGTGAGTCTGATCCGTGAACGGCATTAAACTCAATATTCGCTCCATGCGCTTTGCGGATGGTGCCTGCATCAGCCTTCGCCGGGTCCGTGGCGCCCATCAGCTCCCGATTCTTCTTAATGGCATTCTCACCTTGCAGCACAATCACCACCGCCGGACCGGAAGACATGAACGCACACAGGCTCCCGAAAAACGGTCGCGCTTTGTGCACCGCATAAAACCCTTCCGCCACAGACTGAGACATATGAATCATCTTGACAGCAATCGGCTTCAGCCCTGCTTGTTCGTATCGGTGAATGATATCTCCGATGGCATTCTTCCTGACGGCATCCGGCTTGATAATGGCCAATGTTCGTTCGTTCATGATCGCTCCGACTCCTCCAAATTGTGAACAGGTTGAAATAGCGGGCACATTATAGGTGGGGCCTCTTCCGGCTTGCAAGCATGGTGCGCCGACGATCAGGGGAGAACTCCGGAAGGAATTTCAACTCGCTGGGCTGAAACTTATCAACGGACACAGCGCGAATAAACGCGATTCTCAACGCAACTTTATACGGCCTTGAGATGGAAGAATCCATAGACTGCCATCTTGAACAACATCCTTCCCTGTACAAACCGTCCGATCGTCGCACCGCCGAACGTGCGTGCTTCATAGCGAACGGGAATCTCCACCACCTGCAGATTGAGTTTCGACGCACCGAACAATAACTCAAAATCCCCAAGGGGGTCGAACTCGCCAAAGTACGGCCGATCGGTCGCTAATCGTTCGTAGTCGCGGCGGAACAAAACTTTTGTCCCGCAGAGTGTATCCTTGATTTGCTGGTTCAACAACCAAGAGAACACCATCCCACACACCGTGTTTCCAAACAGCGTCAGGAGGGGCATGGTCCGCCCCTCCTGGGAATAGATCAGCCGACAACCAATGATCAACTCGCCTTTTCCGCTGGCAATCGCCTCATAAAATTTCGGAAGAGCTTCCGGCGGCATCGTCGCATCTGCGTCCAGGGTCATCAGAATATCGCCCATCGCATGGGCAAATCCCTTTCGTACCGCATCGCTCTTCCCTTGCCCATCCTGTATCAGGAGTTTGATAGTCCTTCCGGGATAAAATGCCGCGACACGTTTGATCTCCTCTGCCGTCCCGTCGGTCGAATGCCCGTCGACAAACAGGATCTCTTGACGGCCTCCAAACGGCGGAATTCGTCGGAGTATCGCATCGATGTTGCCTTGTTCGTTTCGGCAGGGAATGACGATGGTCGTCGAATAGGGCCGCTCCGGCCTCCGGAGCCTCGCGCGAGCGATCACATAGTAGGAAAGGCAGAGTCCACGCAGTCCGGGGAGATGGGCGAGCAACCGATTGAATAAGGGAGCAAGCAGCGGGATACACAAGGGCAGCAACAATCGTCGTTCGACCTTCACCACATCGAAGTCGGCAAGGTACAACAGATTCGTGAGATCCGCCGGTGAGAGCCAGCATTGCTCACGTTGCGGCATCTTCAGCCCCAGCTTCTCACACAACCGGAGAATCGGCTCCCACAGATGGTTATGGGAGGACACCACGATCCTTGTTTGGGGAGTACAGAGGCGGCGCAGCCGCTTGAACGCCTTGTGAACATCGAACAGATGGCCGACCACATCCGCGAGAATGATGATATCGAAGCATTCGTCGAGCTGCAGTGTTTCAACGTCTCCGACCCGAAACTCTAGAGTCGGGTGGCGTCGAGCTGCCTCATTCACCATGGCAGGACTCAGATCGATGCCAAGCCCACGGGACGGCTTTAACGCGGCAAGGAGATTGCCGAGCCCTGACCCGATTTCCAAGACTCGCAATCCTTCCGACACGAGAAACCTGAAATATCGAGTCTGATCCTCATAGTAGGCCCTGGCCTTCCGCTCCCACGACGGCCGATGCGGGGCACAGGCATCAAAGTGATCGCGGATTGCCTTTTTTTTGGCGGCAGTCTGGAATCGCCCTTCCTGGTGAAAAGGGTCCGTCGATGTGTCGAGATCGGTCTCGTCCCAATCCGGAGAGGGAAAGAGTTTGTAGAGTCTCGCTGGCCCCATGAAGATCCCTGCAGAGATAGCAGTGGATCCACACTATCACCGGCAGTATGTTTTGGCACGAGTTCCGAGAGAATCGGCAGAACGAACTCTTGGCCAACATTATTCCAGGTGTTTCGAGTACAACTACCGACAGGCCGTTGCAACAGTATCCGTCGCTCGTCGTTCGTGAAGCGTGTTAATCCGAAGCAAGATACGCCTCACGCACAACGTTCCACGAGATTCCGGATGCTTCTGATCATCGGTCACAGTCTAGGCCATATTGTTTCTGAATCTTTTTAGCAACTTCTGCGGATTCTTTGGTCAAGAGGGCGCAGGTCGTAAAGTTTCCGATGACCTTATTCTTGCCCTTATCAACGTACGTCCAGTCGACGATCTCGGTCTTTGCGAACGAATATGTTTGCCCCTTTTTCAACGATCGAACCACCGGCAGGTTCTCGATCCGTCCCGACCATAGATCGCCCTCGCCTTTCAGATCAGAGACCCAGAGGTATTCCAGACTATCGCCTTCACTGACCCGAACCTTTACCGAATAGTGGCCGGTATCGGACGGCGGCGATCCGGCCTTTTTCAGAAAGCCCTCCAATCCGGCACGAGCACGCGCCATAGCCTTTTGCATGGCCGGGTCCTCATCGCTGACCTCAACCGTACTGTCGCTTTTCGCCTTGTCCGTAAACGATTCAGAAAATACCGGTGTGGATACCAGTATTACGATGAGACCGACATTCAGCGCACCCAGTCGTCGCATAGCTCTCCTCCCTCGCGCTTGCAGCTCTTCCCCTCAGCTTGGGCGCTCATATTGAGCCTTCTCTCAAGCGTAATGCAAGAATGTTGATGAACTCTGCATCGCAGATCCTCGTCTCAAGAACTCTCTGCCTCCCCCGTTGACAGAACGAGTTCATCTGGTCATTGTTAGCCTGACACCATGTCGCGTCGTCACGGTGCTCCCCACACCCCACCTCGCCCCCCACGTTCAACGCATCCCCTGGTGCGCGTCGCGCGCGGAAGCTGGTATGTCCTGGCTGCATGCCTACATGCCATCCGAAAGGCTCCCCCGACCATACAAGTATGGAGCACGGTGGCGATCCTGATCACGGTGGCTCTCACCACCAACTGGATCTATCATGCCTACTACAAGCCCACGGAGCTGTTCTTTCCGGTAGAACCAGCGTTTCACAAGAGTCCTCGAGAAACGTGGGAGGAGTATGGAGCCCTGTTCGAGGTCCATTCAACAGCCATCATTACACCAGAGTTACTGGCAGCCATTGCGCAAGCCGAAGGCTCCGGCAATCCCGTCGCTCGAACCTACTGGAAATGGCGGCTCACTGCACAGAATCCGCTGGATTGGTATCGACCGGCCTCATCGGCCGTGGGAATGTTTCAGATCACCGACGGGACGTTTCAAGAAGCGAAACGCTATTGCATCCACAACCATGTCGTCGTCGAACAGGGCCCCTGGAACGATTTCAATTCCTGTTGGTTCAATAGTCTCTATAGCCGAGTCATTCCCGGTCATGCCATGGAGATGACCGCTGCATTGCTGGACCGACAGGTCACCCGGTTGATCGGGAACGAACCGGCCACATTCGAGCAGAAACAAGAACTGGCCGCAGTCATTCATCTCTGCGGCGCAGGAACCGGTCGGAACTACGTCAAACGCAACTATCGACCAACACTACACCAGCACTGTGGTGCCCATGATCTCCGTACGTACCTCCTGAAAATTTCGACTCTCAAACAGCAGTTCTTCTTGCTCAGGGGGCGGTAAGGACGAGTGCTCAGTCGTAAATGCTGAGTCGTGAGTACCGAGTGCGATCGAGGGATATACAAACCCACTGCGGAATCAGCAGGGGGCGACGGAAGCCAGTGCGATCAATGAGGACTCTATGTCCGTCAGAATCTGGGTCCGGCTCGGCTCAGCCGTCAAGTACCCGATGAAACTATGCCCACCGGAATAGGCGGGAGACACTAAGAGCGGACTGATTCCCCAATGGGTGTTGGCCGGCAACGTGCCGGGCAACACAAGTCGAATCCCACTGATTAACAGATCGGTGCTCGAGGTACGATAGAGCCCGTTGCCTTGTACCGCATCGGCTGGTGTGGCAACACCGACAATCTTGACGGTGCCGGTCGGCGGGTTCGGTACCTGGCCAAACACTCTTTCGAACGATGCATTACTGTACAGATTCCCCTGAGAATGTGGGACGATGAGTACGCGACGGCAGGATGGGAAGGCAATTTGCTCCCGATAGGCAGTCGCATGGCGACTGATCGCTGCCTGATCGATCTGATCAGCATGCCTGACCGGACGTTGCAGCACCTGTGTAATCACGCCCGATGCCGCGAGGCCTGCACCTTCCAACCCTTGGCAAGAGGTCGTCGAGGTAAGCCCGAGCCGTTGTTGGCCTGCCTCGAGAAAATCTTTGACTGCCCCAGAGGTCGGATTGATGTTCAGAAAGAACAGATGACACATCCCTTGGACGTCCGGGGCCATTGTCGGAAGCCTGCTCAGGAATTCCAGCTCCAGTTTCCCGCTGTTCAACTCGCTTCGTCGCGCGTTATCGTGACCCCATTCACAAAGTAGATGGCCGTACGGGGAGCCGCAGCGTCTTGGCACGCCGATTGAGGTGCCGCCTACGCACCAGCCTCAGGGAACCAACCGCCTCCCAGAAGACCGCTGAGCAAGAGCAGAAGACACAGTTTGGCATTCATCACCGACATCCCGTTACCCATTGGTCTGCCTGCAGCAACGGGATGCTCGCTGCCTTCACCTGATCATCGGCTTTCAGATAGGCATCGGAACGGCTCGGCGTATTTAGCAGTTGCGCGCGAAGGTCGACAAAAATCGTATGGAACTCCCGAGGTCGCCTTGCCATCAAGCATTCCAGGGCTCGGAACCGTTCCGTCGCATGAGTCAGAGACAGTGATTGACTGTCGGCATCAACCGGTGACGACTGAACGGCCATCGCATACTGATGCACAGATTTATTGAGATCTACGCTGGCCTGGTCCGCATAGGTCGTATCGATATACCGATCCACGTCATCTCGAACCCCGTTCGCATCGGCATCCACTCCGGCGATACTCTCCGTCTGGCTCGGAGATGAGGGTGAGGCATTCTCCCTGCTGCAGGACAGCAACAGACCACTCAAGACTCCCGTTGTCACAAGGAGACCAACGGTTCCGATGCCTCACCGACACAATGAGCTTCGATCGTGATCAAGGCCTGTCATCTGAGAACTCTACCGAGCACTCAATAGCAAACACAACTCTCGCATGGAATACATAGGTTCATGGTATGGTGGATCTTCCACCGCACCGTGATGAATGACCATACCTCCATAACTCCGGACAGGCCTCGCGCACTTCGCAGAACCGTCTTGGCCGGCGCCATCGGTAATGTACTTGAATGGTATGATTTCGCGCTCTTTGGATACTTTGCTCCCGTCTTATCCGTTCTATTTTTTCCTGCATCAGATCCCTCCTTGTCCTTGATCGCCACATTCAGCGTCTTTGCTGTCGGTTTTCTGGCAAGGCCGCTGGGTGCGTTGTGTTTCGGATATTGGGGAGATACGCGAGGACGCCGCTCGGCGCTTTCGTGGTCGGTCATCCTCATGGCGATTCCCACCTGCCTCCTCGGCCTGCTGCCCACCTACGCGCAGATCGGGCTGCTTGCACCAATTGCGCTCACCCTCTTGCGGTTTATTCAAGGTTTCTCAGTCGGCGGGGAATTTACCGGATCGGTCACCTTTCTGATCGAACATGCCGCACGGAACGAACGAGGCTATATCGGCAGCTGGGCTGGCTTCAGCGCCCAAATCGGCGCGTTGTCGGGATCCGGCATCGGTGCCGTGGCCAGCGCGAGTTTCTCACAGGAGACTCTGCATGATTGGGGCTGGCGCATTCCATTCTTGGCAGGAAGCGTCATTGCATTGGTCGGCTGGTACCTTCGCCGACATCTTCCTGAATCACCCGCCTTTGAACGACTCCAAGAGCGCGGGGTCGTTTCCCCAACACCGATTCGTGACTTTGCCAGTCAAAACCGGGCGCCGCTCCTTCAAGTCGTTGGGCTCGTTCTGTTGCACGGCGTAGGATTCTACATCTTCTTTGTCTATCTCCCCACCTATGTCACAAAGGTCAGCAATCTCCCGATGCAAACAGCCTTAACCATCAACACGGTCTGCATGGCCGTGATGGCGATATTGATCCCGTTCATGGGCAAGTTAGCCGATCGAGTTGGACCTCGATGGGTCCTTGCTGCCGGTGCGGTGAGCCTCGCGCTCAGCACTGTTCCGTTCTTTTCCTTGTTCAGCAGTGGCAATGTCGTGTCTGTGGCGATGGCACAATTGAGCATCACCGTCTTCGTCGCCGCGTACATGGGGCCTTTCTTTGCTATCGTCGCGATTCTGTTTCCGGTTGCTCACCGATATACAGGACTTTCAATTTCGTACAATATGGCTTCGGCCCTGTTTGGCGGAACGGCTCCGTTGGTCGCGACCATGATCTTCGAGCGAAGTGGAAGTCCTCTCGCACCAGGATGGTACGTTAGTCTGTGCGCGGTCATCTCGTTCCTGGTCCTCATGACGATTCGTAACGAAGCGCAAGAGCCCACGGTAGCCCCGCCCAGCCACCGTTGACAGCAAAGCCCCTCCATGCTGTAGTGCCACTCAGCGCTAGCCATCGCCGATGACGAATCAATACACTCCAAGCTCTGTTGTGTCGGGTCCCCCAGCCTCCCGCTGGTGGGGGTGCTACCCTGAGCTCCGAAGGGATACGCTTGGATTTCTGTTGCACTGCCAAACCTATGGGGACGTCGTTAAGCTCCCTGTGGGACGTGTCGTAGAATTGCTGCTGCAACAGCGTGATGCCGCCATGTATCTTTTGAATCATCCGGCGGACGTGAAGCATGTCTTAGTCACGAATCAAGACAATTATCGGAAGGGACCAATTCCTCCGGTTGAATCCCGAATCTTTGGACAGGGTGTCTTGCATGCAGAGGGCGACATCCACCACCGTCAACGGCGACTGTTTTTGCCGTTTTTTCACAAGACCCATGTGACCACCTACAGCACCTTCATCAGCGGGATGGCCCAGACCCGAGTAGCGCAATGGCAAGACGGAGCGTCGATCGACATTGGGCATGAAATGGCCCATCTCACCCTGTCGGTGATTTGGCGTCTGCTCTTTGGGGAAGAATTGCGATCGAATGCTGGTCTCATACGTGACACCATTTCAGCTGGCCAGCGGCTTATCAAGATTCAGTACGATTCCATTCTTGCATGCCTAATTCCTCTTTGGATTCCCCTTCCCCACCATCGGCGATTCACGCGTGGCTTTCAGATCATCGAGGAGACGGTTCTGCGATGTATCAGCGAGCGTCGACACAGATCGGAGCCGCAAGATGACGTGCTCTCCCTCCTCCTCACTGCAAGCGATCAGGATGGTCGCCCGTTGAGTGATCGAGAGATTCGAGATGAGCTCATAACACTCTTGTTGGCTGGCCACGAAACGACGGCCAATGCGCTCACATGGACCTGGTTTCTTCTGTCTCAGACCAACTCGGTATGGGAACGGTTGCTCTCTGAGTTGAAGGATGTGCTAGGTGATCGACTTCCGGAAGCAGCGGACGTACCTCACCTCCGTTACCTGAAGATGATCTGGGATGAGTCGCTTCGCCTCTATCCTCCCGCCTGGAGCTTGCACACTCGCCTGGCCCACAAGGAGGATCGCCTTCCATCTGGAGCGATTCTCCCTTCCGGTTCCTGGGCCTTCATCAGCCCGTGGAATCTGCACCGTAATCCACGCTGGTTTCCCGATCCCACGAGCTTTGACCCAGAGCGGTTTTCCGACGAAGCTACTCGAGCCTACCTGCCTTTTTCCTACATCCCATTCGGCGCCGGCAGACGTGGATGCCTCGGCGAGTCGTTTGCTGAACTCGAAGGTCTCTTGATCCTGGCCACGATCGCTTCAAAGGTCCGGCTCAGCCTCATCGACGGTCAGGCAATCCACCCAGAGCCTGGTATGACCCTCCACCCCAGAACTCCGATAGAGATGATTGTCCGGCAAATCGACCTGCCCACATCGCATCCCATTATCGCGTAGCTTGACTTCTTCCAGCTGCTACCCTTCTGTTTACTGATATGGTACAAGTCGCGTCTACGTATGGGCGAGGCTTGAACCACCGATTATTGACGATGAACAACAGAATTCCAGCTGTGCCTAGCGTCTTCCTGGCACTTTTCAGTCTCCTTCTCCCAGGTTGCCTTTCGCCAGTCACCCTGACTCGAGCCGTGATCGCCTACGACGACGCCATCACCGAATCGCAATCCAAGCAGCTGCTCGTGAACATCGCCAGAGCGCAACACCATCAGCCGATACACTTTACCGGAGTCTCCAACGTCGCGGCGACGTTCGATTTTCGGTTTACGGCCGGCGCCACACCGGCATTGACCGGTGACGCAAGTCGAACGATCTTGCCCGTCATCGGAGGAAGCGTGGCGGAAAATCCAACGATCAGCATCGCACCGATCGAAGGTGAGGAATTCACCCAACGCTTACTCACACCATTCCATGAATCCAAACTGACCTTGCTTCTACAGCAAGGAATCGACATCGACCTCCTCCTTCGATTGATGGCCAAGGAAGTCCGAATGACTCATGGCGACGGAGCCATCGCCTATCGCAATAATCCCTCCGACAAAGTCGGCTATGAGATGTTCCGACGGGTAGTCCTGCATCTCTCTGCGATTCAAGACCACAACAGTCTCTATGTCGAGCCGTTGAACATTGAACGAAGTTGGACGATTCCAGCGGAATCGGTCACGGCGGAAGGCTTCAAAGCGCTCGAACAGGAATACCAGGTGTCCTACCATGCCAAGGACAAAACGTTCACGTTGCGAAAACAAGTTGAGGGCGGCACTCTGATTACGAATTACGACCCGAACCTCCTGTCCCGAGACGAGCGAGCCCGGTTGCAAAGTGAGAATGAACAAGGACTCCCACACGATGTGACCTTTGATATTCGCCCGGGACATTATGGCGGCGAGTGGCCCCTGAAAGGAGACGTTCGGCTGCGCAGTTTCAATGCGATGTTGAATTTTCTTGGGCTCTCCATCATGGAAGAGCCGGAATACCATGTCGAGAAGGACAACCGCACACCGGAGGTAGCAGAAAATCCAATGAAAACGATGGACCTCCTTGTCTCCGCATCAGCTCCGTCCGAGCTCGACCTTGTGATGAAATCGCATGGACGCTACTATGCCGTGAATACGACCGGGCCTGAATCTCGGTGGAATCGCGAGGCGTTCAAACTCTTGTCGCAACTGTTCCAGATGACTGTCACGGAAGTCCCACGAGCCGGCGTACCCAGCATCACCATCGCGAAGTAATGCGGCGTTTCCTGTCGGCTACATCGGTGATACAAGGAAGGTTGAACTCGGTTATACGTCGGCATGATCGATTCGGCGTGTTGGAGGCCGCCGACCGACAAGATAGATGATGCCAGGAAAGAGCATGGTCGTACCCGGGAAAATAATCCGATTTCCCCACCAAGGTAGTTCCCACCCTGGAAACTTCATCCTCAGAAGTCCCAACGCATAGGTGAGCGCGACCGACGCCAAGATTCCATAGACATAAGCAGGCACCAGCGTCGTGGACTGATCTTCGCTTCGCTGTCGTAACGCGGCAGTCACGCCCTTGAAGAGAAGATACATGGAAAGGATGAGACAGGCAGTCCCGTAATACGCGGCATATTCTTGCATAACCCCGTTCCTGGTTGATTCCCGCACGAAGCTCTTGAGTAGGTCTTTATAGCGTATCGCCTCTGCTCTTGTCGAGCCAACCCACCAGGCTGAAGGCCCGCGAGGCTCACCACCATCTCGTGAGAATCTCCTCTTGAGCTTGTACTTGTAATGGTCCCTGGCGCTATTGATAATAGCTCAAGAGTCGGCACCCCCCGGAACAAAGGAGCAGCGCACATGGAAATGTTGGTCATCGTGTTTCGCGAATCGCTCGTTGAACAGGTCCATGCCCTCTTGAAGGAGTATGAGGTAACGTCATATAGCGAGCTGCACAACGTCACAGGAAAAGGAGAGACCGGACTGACCAGCCAGTTCTTTCTCGCTCCCTCAACAAACCGGATGATCCTTGTCGCGGTTCCTGAACATTCGGCCCATCGTCTTATCGACGGGTTCAAGCGGTTCCGCCTCGGACAAGAAGCATCCACAGGTGACCTCATGTTCCCACTCCACGTCTTTGTCTTACCGTGCGAACAGGTGGTGTAACGCGTCCTGAGGCCGTCCAACGTCACCGCAAAACGGTTTCGAGATCCTCAACCACCGGCAATCAGACGGCCTCCAGGAGATCATCTCCTGAAGGCCGTCTGATGAACCCGCTCTCAACAGCATCGTGTTGAACGCGTTCGGCTAATAGGAGCTTGGCTCCAATGATTCAGCGGCTTCCTCAGCCTGCTTCTTGGCCTTTGACTTCTTGGCCTTCGCCGCCTGCTTCATCTCCTTTCTCTCTGCCTTGAGCGCATCTCTTTTGTCCTTCATGTCCGAGCGCATCTGCTCTCGCTTGGCCTTCATGTCGGCCTTCATCTGGGCCCTTTTTGACTTAAGGCTTTCCTTCATCTGTTCCTGCTCGGCCTTCATCTCACCTTTGGCTTCGGTGGCCATGGAACCCACCTCGCCTTTCAATTCAGAGCCGAGACTTGTCAGCTCATCCGCCATAGCCAAGGTACCAGTCCCCATGATGAGTGAAGACAGAACTGCAGAAATCACGATGACGCGCATGAATCGCCTCCTCTAATAATTGATTATTCCAACGGGACCGGCGCCGGAAGCCGGCCGCCAGTCTAGGGCTATCGTGAGACGAAATTGCCAGCAACTGTTTTTGTGGTTTTAGACTCGCGTGTACCGCGCGAGAGACAGAAGAAACGAATGCAGAAGAAGCCAAATTCCCACGGCCTCCAGCAAGTTGTCCCCTGGAGGCCGTGCAAGAGCATGGCTTCGATCAAGCGCGCTCGCTGCTGTCACAGAAAAACGCGCTACGGCTTGATCTGCCACAGCAAATACACCAATCCGACCACCAATGCGGACACCACGACAAGATGCATGAACGTCCTCCCTCACTGATTATTGTGATACGTGTGATGCTGGAAACCAGCGCTTGCTCTACGGGTATCGCGAGACAGCTTTTCACACAACATAATTCCAAATTCTCGGCACCATGCCTTGCCTGCGATCGAGACACAAAGAGTTTGGCATGACGAATGAGCCGGTAGTACGATGCGGACGATGTTGACCACACCACACCGCACGACTTACAACCAGCACTCACACTGCTGGCTACAGCCTTCGTCGTCCAGGCGTAGGACCAGCACGTCTGGCAGATTCGTCATCGGGTTGCTGGTGTTGATGCTTACCGTATCCAGACTCCAGCACGATCCGGCCTTGGCCGATCAACCAAGCCCCGTGGGCCTGTGGTACAACATCGACGACCGAACCGGCCAACCACGCGCGGAGATTCGTCTCTTGGAACAAGGAGGTATCCTTATCGGACGAATCGAACGCAGCCTGTCACCTGACCCCTCAAAGGAAGAAACTCATTGCAGTAAATGCACCGACGATCGAAAAGGTCAGCCCCTTAAAGGCATGGAAATCATCAGAGGGGTTCGTCCGGCCAAAGACCAATGGTGGGAAGGGGGCACGATTCTCGATCCGGATAACGGGAGAACTTACACATTGCGCTTGCGGCTCTCGGACGATAATCGTTCGCTGATGGTCCGAGGCTACATCGGGCCATTCTTCCGCACACAAACCTGGTACCGAGTTCAGGATGAGGGAACTGGTTCAGTCAAGTAGACCGACCGGCGCTAACCCAAAATCGAGGCAGGTTTTTCAGAAGAGAAGTGTACGGCAGGCTCTGAGAGGCATCTATCGTGCTGAATAAGTAGAGGTTCAGGAAATGAAATGAATGACGGGACAGCCGTTGTGATAACACCCGCATGTAACGCCAGGAGAGGCATTGATCCGTCGAAGATCAGCAGTATAATAATCACATGAACAGGATCGCAGCCTTGCTCATGATCACGATCGGAACGGCGTGGCCAGGCCTATTGTGGGCCGGTGGAGAGGAGCCGGCGGCACAGCCCAGCGCGAAGGAACGACTGCAACAAGTCTTAGATGCGGAAGGCGGCACAACCGTCTATATGGATACCTCGGGCAATGTACACACCACAACCGATCTCCCGAATGGAGACCGAATCATACGGGTGCAGCCGCCACAAATTCCTGGGCTCAATCTTGGTCCACCCCTGCAGTTGAATAATCGAACCCTACAGCTGCCTCCCCCACCTCCTGTTCCTGTCCAACCGCCTCCGCCTGAGTACCCTCAACGAGCTCGGTAGGATTCATCTTGACGATCCCTTCGTGTGCACGGCATACTCAGCAACTCATGCATGTCATTGCTACCATCATTCTTCTAGCAACTCTTGTCCTCCCGGCTGGGTCTAGCCTGGCGTTCCCACCAGCCGGTACGAAAGACCTGGCCACACTCCAGACTCAAGCCAATCAAGGAATTGCGGAGGCGCAAAACGGCCTCGGGGAGCTGTATGCCAAGGGAAAAGGCATGCCGCAGGACTATGCCCAAGCCAGAACCTGGTATGAGAAGGCTGCGGCACAGGGTCACCCGATGGCGCAAAACAATCTCGCGGAACTCTATTTTGCAGGGCTCGGGGGACCGCAAGACCTGGTGCGGGCCTATATGTGGGTGAGTCTCGCAGCGTCACATATGCAGGGTGAGGACAAGAAGCAAGCGGAAGAAAATCGAGACGATGTCGCCCAACGCATGACACCCGCACAAATCACAGAAGCCAAACGGCTTTCAGAACAGTGTCGGTCAAAGCAGTTCAAAGACTGCTAAGATTGATTAGATCACCTTGCCAACTCCGGCAACAACGCACAGCCGAGATCAAGTTCAAGCCTCTCATCTACTTCAGAGGCCCTAGAGCCTTTCGCATCCCGACTCGTAATCGGTTTCCGTCTAGATCTGTCAATTCCACTTCGTACGACGACGGGAGGTCCTTCACTTTGACGTTGAACTCGACTGCAATTCGTTCAATATCAGCAACGTAAAAGCGCACGAGCGAGTTCGGCGGCGCATCACCCATATCTTCGGACAAGTGCAGTGCAACCTGACCGCGACGAAGACACACATATTGCGGCACCCCAGGAGCAAACTGGTACTCACCTTCTATGCTGAAGCCGAGTCTGGCGTACCACCGTATGGCCTTGATTCCATTTCTCACATAGAATACTGGAACAAGTTCTTCAGCCATTGTACATTCCAAAACAAATCCAACTAGGCAACCGGAGCGCTCTGAACCTATCGAGCTTGTATGGAATCGCGACGAACAGGGCTCAATGACCAAGAGGTCGCGGTTATCCTTAACCAGCTGCCCCTGCAATACCGCACCGCCGAGATCAAGATCCTGCCTCACCAACGGTTGGGGTTTCTTTACTTATCCCAAGGTACTCTACCAACAATTAGAGTGGTGATTTCCGAAGGAACTACTCCAAGAATTACAGCTCCCAGTTCACCCATGAGATCAGTGCGAAATGAGAAAAATGGCGTATAGAGATGAAGAGCTATCTCAACGACTAACCCTAATACCACTCCGGATATCGCAGACCACATAAGGGACTTGGTTTCACCTGCCACAGTGAATCCAACGTGCGCGCCAAACGAGCCACGTGCGATGAGGAGCAGCTCGGCAAAGATAAGTGATCTAAATTAATCACGGCCCCGTAGAGAAACGTCTGAGAAATTAAGAATGTACACGGCGATGACCGAGTACTGGAGCAGGACTATAACGGCTCCTCGGCCATCTGCTTTAACACATTCCATCATAATTCAGGCTTGACAGGATAGCACCAGGCCTTTGCCCTCCAGCGGACAACGCTAGCTAGAATTTCCTCCACGTCAACAACGATAGTACGAGATTCAGCACCAGGAGGCGAGAACATCCTATGTTCCTGCGTTGTTATACTAACTGAACCTGATCCGCTTGATTACCTCCTGAAAAGATTCTTCCCCTCGCCCATATCCTTCTGTAAGGGCCGCCATATATAAGCAAGCCAGCCGGGGAAGAATTGATAAGGCAAGACAATGGCATAAGCCAACCGAACGAGCCAGCCGTACGACTAGGAGGCTGTCGCCAAATGTATCAGGATACGGACTGGATTTTTGACGACGCGCTGAGCGTGGTCCCAATATAGGGGAATTGGCGAACTGCCACAAATAGGGCTTCGTTGATGGAATTCTCTAAATACCCGCTCACGCGATATTTCCGACAACCGATTCATTGCAGTCCTCAAGGATGAGGTTCGTTTTTTCGGTAATGAGTTCCCCGTCGATCACGACTGAGAGAACTCCGCCACCGCATCCTCGCGTAAAGGGAACCCCATGGAGAAAAAGACAAAAGGCCCCAACGATATCACTCAACGATTTGAGCGGATCATCGTTTCTGCCAGATCGTTATTATTTCGACGCTTCTCCCCAATAGGGATGCTTCTTCTCGGACATTTCGATCCGACAGGTCGAGATCAGTCTGGAAACGGCACAATTTATTAAGTCCGCCGTGACCAGACTAGCCGCTGTCCCTGGGGTGAAGACCGAAGGTAACATGAACGATTTTGGGGAATTACACTTGGAGAGACAGCGAGAAGGATCTCTCCATGACTGACTGATACGCCACCAGGAGGCTGTGACTGTCCGTCAAGGTTTCATGCTCGCGGGGCGCCTCCCCAACCGAACTACCGTGGTCAGCAGTCTCTGCTTCCGACTTATGGTGAAGCTCCGCGGCAAACTGCGCCCGTAGCTTGTCGAGAAAGTCTGAAAGATTGTGACGCACTTTTTCCGTATCAAGTCTCACTTCATTCAACGCTTCGAAGACTTGTTGAATCAGTGAGGCAAATTGCTCGCCGCTCACCGGCAGCGCGAAATGCGGAGCCTCAGAAGAGTCAAGTGACGGGGTGGGCGCCGTGGTACCATTGGACAACTGTGGGATCGCCACAGCCGCCGCTGGCGCCCCACCCGGGGTACCGCCTGATGCCGACACAATGGTGAGAGACCGGACAATCTCGACGCTGAGATCAAGACTAGAGAGGCTCTTCAATCCACGAAACTCCCCCGCAAGGTGAACGGTTTGAGCCTTGGCCTCCTCATGCTGACCCTGAAAGAATCCGTGAAAGATACCCGAGACCTTTTCAAATAGTTTCTCCAGATCCGTCACTTCGGCTTCGTCGAGATCCCCACTGACAGTAACCCCTAAATTGTGAGCACCCGCACCCCGTGCCAACTCAGCGCTGAGAGTCCCAATTCCCTCGCTGGTTTGGACGGGAGAATGGAGAGAACCTGCTTGATACTCGTCATCAATATCGGCCACCACGCTAATTCGGTCACCATCTGCCGTGATCACATCCAACCGTCCTGAAAACTCACGTGCAACCGATAGCGCACTCACTCGCGTATCCAATCGATAGTTTCCCGCTTCAGGTCGTGACCCTGGATTGAAGAACTGCCGTGGATCGAAGGATGTCAGGGGCTGCACTGACATAGACATGGCCTATCCTCTATTCTTACGATTGGTTAGGAGAAGATCGTCCCGTCGTTCTCCTATCGGCGCATGGGCGACCGAACTTGAGGAACTCTATGCTATAGTGGTGCCATCACCCCTGACATGGAGGTCCACAATGCAGAACCGTTTACAGTGTATGGCAATTATGGGTGTAAGTCTGGTGCTTGGACTGACCGGTTGCACAATTAAATCGACGGTGAAGGAAATTACTGATACCACATCCAATGTGACCGGCACGACTTCAGGCGCTGCCTGGTGGAACGAAGACGGTCATCTCAAACCTGACTTCAAAGCCACTGCTTTTGTGACCTTTAATCAAGCGAATCTGATCCAGGATTTGGCAGCAGGGCGAGGCGAGTACTTGGGATCCGTGAGTCGTCTATTGGGCATTCCGGCTGACCGCCAAGCCGCATTTTCTTCAGCCGCTCAATCGAATTATTCCCAGGTGGCCGACCAAACGCCTGCGGGGCTGCTCAGCTTCTTACGTGAGGCGTCCAAACCATTCATGCAGTGACCGAGGATATCATGTGAATCGCTCGACTCTTGCCGAGTCGAAAGGTTCCGTAACAGCGAAGAGTCCGTCACCGTGGCGACCGACTACGGCCCGGACAAGCACACCGTCCTTCAAGACCAGAAAGTTGGTCGGCACCGCCGGAACCCGTGGGCCTGGGAGAATCACCCCAGCGAGGTTCAGTGGGTCAATGGCGGATAGTTTGATCTCATGACTTGAAGCGCCACTCGTTTTCCTGATCGCACGCAACGTTTCCACGGCTTCCGGCAATGCGAATTGTTCACCGGTAAATCCACTCACAAATCGACCACCACGCACCTCCCCTGCCATTTCCATCCGTCTGTATTGCACGAGCAGATCTCGCCAGGACTGAACCAGCGATTCACGAGCCAATAGATCACGAAAGACGACCCCGTAGCGGCGAAGAAGCTGGTGAGCCACCTGCTCGCTTGCGCTGGCAGCTGACAGCTGCCAGCTATCAGCTTGCCTGAGTAACGACCACCGTCCAACTGAGTGCCGTGGTCGACGAGCCCGTTCGCGTCCTTCCGCACGACGTCGATGAGGGTCCATGAGGGAGCGGAGATTATCGAAGCCGTCAGCCGTTGCGAAACCGGCGGCGACGAGTTCCCAGAGTCCCTGCTCTATCTCTGTCGCCAGGTGATGGGTGATTCGGGCCAGGTCACTGAAAAAGCTGGCCCCTTGTTGCGTTAAGACCCGGTGCAGATCATGGGCAACCGGACTCAATTGAGACGTTGGCTCAACGGGACTGGTCGTTGCCTCACCTCGCACAGCCTTCATCAACCACTCACTGTCTTCACGTGGAAACAAACTAATAGGAGCAATACTGGTTGGAACAATCCGTCGACGATCCATGTCCCCTAATTGGGAAAGCCTCGGATGCGGAGAGAGACGCCCCCAACAGACCGCGCCACTGAGACAAAGACGATCTAGAAGTTCAGGTTCGTACTTGGCCATGCGCGAGCGCAAGAGCTGTGGCTCCCATGCGGAAGCCGCCGCCTCAAATCCCGCCAGCTGTCGAATCACCACTTGTAAACCGGCTTCCCCGTGCTGACGCGAACCCGGTACGACATGTTGCCATTGCATGAGGAACCGCATGAAATCTGAGGCCGTCACGGGTTCGACCTCTTTTCGCAAGATGCCGATCGTCAGGCGATGGATCCGTGCCAGCAGGCGACGATGACAGAATTCGTGAGGCGTGAAGCGTGAAGCGTGAGGGGATTCATCCTTCGCCCGACGCCCTACTCCTATTCCCTCACGAAACTGGCCACGAAGGACCTGTCCTTGCCCCTCCAACCGGATCATCGAGGCGTTGACTGCCTCAGCAGGAAGATAGAGCCGATCAGCTAGCTCGCCGGTTGTCGTGGGACCAATGCTTTCCATCCATCCACGTACGATGGCATCAAGCGTTGAGTCATTCCCGCCGCTGAATAGCTGTTCAACCCGCTCTTTCAGTTCTGCGGCGACCCATCCACGGACTTCGTGAGGCGTGAAACCTGAAGCGTGAAACGTAAGGGTGACAACACAGTGAGATTCGATCAGCGTGGGAAAGAAGGACGCCCAATTCCCCGCTTCGGACTCAGGCACCCAGATCAGCGTCAACAGAGCGTCGTGGAGTTCGTCGGCGTCACGGACGACCGGCCAGGATTCACGAACCACTTCGGCAATCGCCTTCGGATCCAAGGCACCGATCTCACCAAGCAACTCCGGCGGTAGGGTTCGTCGCAGCTCCACGGCACGGGAACGCCGTTCTTCCAATGGTGCATCGTCGAGAAAGGCGTACGGATTGGCATTGAGGATCTCGTGGGAGAAGACCGATGGCGACGGGGTATCAACGGCAACACAGCCGATCGCGCCGGACTCGATCCGTCGAAGGACATCCACAAGCCCCTTCACATCCATTGCTTCAGTCAAACAATCACTCAACGTTTCCTGGACCAGCGGATGGTCGGGGATCTTCCGCATTGCCCGTTCACCGGTTAGATTCTCTTGGCAGGCAATGGCATCCGGAAAAACCGCTGCCAACAGATCCTCAGCTTTCATCCGCTGGATCTGCGGCGGCACTTTCTTCCCGTTTGAGAACCGGAGCAGCGCCAGTGCCCGCGAGGCATTCCAACGCCACCTGGTGGTGAACATCGGCGCCAGCAAGACGGCTTGAATCAAGACCTCTCGCACGGTGTTGGAATGGAGATAGCTGAACACGGACACCAACGGAAAACTGTGCTTCTCTCCTAATGAAATCACAAGGCCGTTATCCGTCGCTGCCGCCTGCAATTCAAAGTCGAACGTCACACAGAACCGTTTCCTGAGCGCGAGTCCCCAGGCCTTGTTGATCCGCCCACCGAACGGCGTGTGCAGCACCAGCTGCATCCCACCACTTTCGTCGAAGAACCGTTCTGCGACGATCGTCTCCTGCGTCGGGACCACGCCCAGCACCGCCTTGCCCGCCAAAACATATTCAATAGCTTGCTGAGCGGCGCGAGAATCGAGACCGCAGTCTTGCCGAAGCCAGCTGAGGGCTGACAGCTGACAGCGCTCAGGTGAGGAATCTGCGTTTGTGAGTCGCTCAATCTCAGAGCGAAGACAGGCGACTTCAGCAGAGAGTTCGGCTGTGCGGGACGGGGCTTCACCGCGCCAGAAGGGAATGCTGGGTGGTGCACCCTGGGCATCTTCGACTCGCACCTTCCCCATCTCAACACCTTTGATCCGCCAAGACGTGTTGCCGAGCAGCATGATATCGCCGGCTAGACTCTCCACGGCGAAATCTTCGTCCACCGAACCCACCACTGTGCCGCTTGGTTCCGCGACTACGGCGTAGTTCGCGGTGTCCGGAATTGCACCGCCGGAGGTGATCGCCGCAAGCCTCGCCCCACGCCGACCTTTGAGGCGATGGTTGATCTGGTCACGGTACAGATAAGCCAACCCTCTTCCTCGATTGGTGGCAATCCCCTCCGCCAACATGCGGACAATGCGGTCAAATTCCGCCCGCTCCAAGTCCCGATAGGGGTCAGCACGGCGCACCAACATAAACAGTTCTTCTTCCGTCCAAGTCTGGGTCGCAGCAGCAGCAACAATCTGTTGTGCCAGGATATCCAGCGGCGCCGGTGGGACCTCGATGCGATCCAACGTTCCGTTCTTCATCGCGTGAATCAGCGCTGCGCATTCGAGCAATTCGTCTCTCGTCGTGGCAAATAGACGACCTTTGGGAATGGCCTGAATCCAGTGGCCGGCACGGCCGATTCGCTGGAGACAGGTTGCAATTGCTCTCGGTGAACCGATCTGGCAAACCAGATCGACGGTGCCCACATCAATGCCGAGTTCCAGGGAGGCCGTGGCCACAACCACACGAGTCTGGCCGGACTTCAGCCGTTCCTCGGCTGACAGTCTGATCTGCCGGGACAGGCTCCCGTGGTGGGCCGCCACTGCGTCAGCACCAAGATCCGCGAGCCGTTCCTCCAGATAGTGCGAGACCCGCTCAGCCAGGCGGCGTGTGTTGACAAAAACCAACGTCGTGCGATGTCCCCGCACCAATTCAGCGATTCGGTCGTAGATATCGGCCCAGACGGCATTCGTCGCGATGGCGCTCAATTCGTCTTTTGGGACTTCCACTGCAAGATCCATCTCCCTCGTGTGGCCGACGTTGATGATCGTGCATGGAGCCGTAAGGGGTAAGGAGTGAGGGGTAAGGAGTGCCGAATCGGAAAGATGAGATGCCTTACCATTTGAGGAATGACCAGTGACCAATGCCCCATCACGATTGCCGACCAGAAACCTGGCCACGGTTTCGATCGGGCGTTGCGTGGCGGAGAGACCGATACGTTGGGGCTTGGTGAACGTCAGCGCCTCGAGCCGTTCAAGCGACAGCGCGACATGCGCCCCTCTCTTATTGGGCACCAACGCATGGATTTCATCCACGATCACGGTGCGCACGGCCTGCAACAGTCTCCGGCTCTTATCGGCCGTCAATAAGATAAAGAGCGATTCCGGTGTTGTGACGAGGATATGCGGCGGCCGCTTCAGCATCTGCTGTCGGTCTGCCATCGGAGTGTCACCGGTTCTGACCAGCACGCGCAGTTCCGGAATCAGGAGCCCATCCTGAAGCGCACGTTCACCGATCTCTGCTAAGGGCTTCTGGAGATTCTTCTGAATATCGTTGCTCAGCGCTTTGAGCGGCGAGACATAGAGCACTTGAGTCTGGTCGTCGAGCTCACGGGCAAGGGCTTGCTTGAACAGGCCGTCGATACAAGAAAGAAACGCTGCCAGCGTCTTGCCTGAACCGGTCGGGGCGACAATCAGCGCATCCGCGCCGGATTGAATCGCCGGCCATGCTTGTATTTGGATATCAGTCGGCTCACCGACGTGTGAAGAAAACCATTCAGAGATAAGAGGGTGAAACCCATCCAGTGGCATCGTGGGCATCTTAGCATGCGTTCATTATCCCTGCATGGTCACTAGAGTTACCCTGATCTCATGTCCTGCTACTCTTGACTCGTCCTGTTTGTATCAACGGGTCACTACCGAGGGCAATACAGTCGCGCATTGACCGTCCGGCCTTCAACTCGCACTCTCCAGTCTTCTGCCGGCAGGCCATTTGAAACCTGGTCTGATTATGGCATGATGACTGATGATGCGACTCTCCATCGTCATACCGGCTTTCAACGAAGCGCGCCTGATCGAACAGACCCTTCAATCCGTGACAACGTCCGTGGCCGCGAACGCCGCACCGGGTTTCTCATCGGAAATAATCGTCGTCGACAACAATTCCACGGATAACACCCCGGAGTTGGCTAGACTGGCCGGGGCCCGTGTGGTCTTTGAGCCGATCAACCAAATCGGTCGGGCACGTAATGCGGGCGCCGCGCAGGCAAGTGGCGAGTGGCTCCTGTTCCTGGATGCAGACAGTTTGCTCAGTACAGAGCTGTTAGCGGATATTCTGCGTCTGATCGACTCTGGAAAGTACGTGGGCTGCGGGAGTACGTTACGAATGGACGGGCTGCCCTGGTGGGCTAATCTGACGCTGCAACTCTGGACCAGCACCTCGGTACTCTGTCGCTGGGCCGCCGGTGCACTCGTGGTCTGCCGTCGCGATGCCTTTCAAGCCGTCGGTGGGTTCGACCAGGAACTCTATGCATTGGATGAAATCAGACTCAGTAAGCAACTCAAACAGTGGGGACGACCGCGAGGCCTGCAATTCACCATTTTAACCAGTCACCCACTCGAAACATCTTCGCGGAAAATCACCCTCTACTCAAGCCGTGAAATCGCCGCGCAGATCTTCCGCATTTTCTTTCTCCCAAAGAAGACCCTCCAAGATAAGAAACATCTCTCTGTCTGGTACGACGGTCGGCGGTAGCCAGAACGTCGTTCTCACGTCTTGTTCGAATGGGTGAAGCGTCAAGCGACGGATCTTTGCAACTCAGTACTCATCCCTCAGCACTTGAAGCTGATCCAGCTCCATGCCTTGTGGGCCACGGAACCAGACCATACTTCTTACTGTGCTAGCGGTTGCAGAAGTAAACCCTTTACAGAGGACGCCACAGCACGTTCACCACACCGACGGCATTGGGATACCATCCGGCCCCGGCCCATGCCGTATGGGCTTGGAGACAGGCATAGCGTCG
>JAEURV010000101.1 GCA_016788465.1 Nitrospira sp.
CGCCAAGAAAGCCTTGGCACCTATAGCTCAGAATGCCCAGTAGCGAGATGCGCCCAGAAGCAGGCGACAACCGACCAGAAAGAGATCCCCCTGTGACTCAATGGGCAGGACCTTTGTCCACTGCACTTCATAGAGATTCAACGCATATTCCCATCGAGTCCGAGGAACGTGGAGTTCCAATAGTTGTCGATTTCTAGGCTGACTGCCCATCAATACGAGAATCCCTTGTTCACTCCGGTCAAGACTGAACACCTCTCCCTGTTCGATCACAACCCACTCGCCCTTGATCGATTCACAGAGGCCATAGGGACAGACCCTGGAGTCATGGACCCGTACTTCCTGCCGACGCTCGAATAGTCGAGCATCCGATTCCTCGAAGGTACCGTCCGACACAGCTACCGTATTCAGATTCCCCATGTTGCCATCACTTGCTTCAGGGATAGTTACTGCGAAGCTTTCTCATATATACGATCAACGGATACGGACATCATGACTCAGTCATCTACATAATTCTTCCAGCAAGTGTCGTGCCCATGAAATGGTTGACGACCTCCCACGTAATTTCACTTGGAAATCATTGTGATAACTTGTTCCATTTGTCTTCCCTTTCATTCGGACAAATTCCATAGAGCGAAGGAAAATGAATTCGCCCCTCTGGCAGGTTACCTTCTGATCTATTTGATTCCACAAGATAATTTCATCTGGATGAAAAACCATACGGCAGTATGACTGACTCAGCTGAAGGATGTGTACTTGTCATATGGATTCACCCAGCCATCGCCGTTCTCCCAACTCATCCGCCTCTGCGACATCGGACCAGGGCGAGTTGGTTACACCAGCTTTTCCACGCGAACGCCCAACAGGCGAATCAATTGACGATGAGGATTCTCACGGCGATCGAGGAACGGCATGAGCAGCTTCAGGGCCTCCCGACGCAACGTTGCCGTGTCTCCGGCTGGTTCCGCCATCGTGTGGGTACGGGACGTCGTTTTGAAATCGGCGAAGCGGACAGTCAGAACAACGGTCCGAAATGACCGAAACCCCTCCTGTTGGAGCCGATCCATCACGCCTTTGCCGAGCAGTTCCAACTCGCTGAGCAGGCGCTGACTGTCGAGTGTGTCGACCTCGAAGGTATGCTGCTCCCCGATCGACTTAATTTCAGCATCTTCCTCAAGCGGAGCAGTATCCCGCCCTCGAATCTTTTCATAGAGATCCACCCCACGCTTCCCTAGTAAGTCATCGAGTTGCGACAGCGTCAACGATTTCATATCCTCCACACAGGTAAGCCCTTGCTGAGAAAGCAGCATTTCCGTCTTCGGGCCGATGCCGGGGATGGCCCGTAGTGGAAGCGGCGCAAGAAACGATTCCGCTTTCTCCTCAGAGACGACCCTCAACCCGTCAGGCTTTGATATGCCGGAAGCGATCTTGGCGATCAGTTTGTTCGGCCCAATGCCGACTGAGGCTGTGATTCGTGTGTCTGCATAGATCGCAGCCTTCAACTCGCGAGACAACAACTCGGCTGCTCCATAAGACTCCGTAAAGCTCAGATCGCCGTATGTTTCATCGATGCTGGCCTGCTCCACGACGGGAATGAATCGCCTGACGATCCTCATAATTTCATCGGAGACACGCGCGTACTTGGGCATATCGACCGAGACAAAGGCAACCGCCGGCTTCCCAGCGCGACGTGCGGCCTCAGACAACCGCCATGCCATGGAGATCGGGGTAGCAGAATGAATCCCATAGGCACGTGCGAGATAGTTCGACGTAGATACCACTCCACGCCCCCTGCCACCTAACGGGTCTGCCCCAACAACCAGGGGGATAGCCCGCAGTGCCGGAGTATCCCGCTCCTCAATGGCCGCGAAAAACGCGTCCATATCTAAATGAGCAATAATTCGAACCATCTTTCCTCCCAGCACCCCCTACGATTCAGCCTGAGCCCCATACGCCCCTCAGAAGAAACTGCTCAACGCGACAGGAAGAATCTAGCCGTTTTCCCCGTAGCTTTTTGTGATGGATCTGACGTACAATTTCCAGCCAGGATATGATCATACGCACTATGAGGAACCTGCA
>JAEURV010000132.1 GCA_016788465.1 Nitrospira sp.
CGCCATGATCCTTGTGTCGGCATTCGCGCGACGCCGATTGCCGAAGCCATGATGGCGCTCGTCCTCATGGACCATGCGCTGCTGCACCGGGCGCAGAATGCCGATGTGAAGACGGCAACACCTAAGATCGTGGGCACCATAAGAGCGAAATAATTCCAAAAGCCGACTCGTTTATCTTCCGTTATCCCGAAGTAATTCCATGAGTAAGAGAAGATCTGCTGAGCCTGGCTGTCACTACTGCTTCGCCTGAAGTTTGGCGAAGGCCTCACGTGCTTCATGCACAATCGCCGATGGTGCTTTGTCTGGGCTGCCGGAATTGAACGGCGGCTGCGGATCGTACTCGATTAAGAGTTGAGTGAGTTGCGCGGCGTCGGCGCCGAATTCTTCCGCCACCAGTATGAGAGCCATGTCAATTCCTGAGGAGACGCCGGCGGCGGTGAAGACTTTCCCATCGCGGACCACTCGCTCTTTCGTTGGGATTGCTCCAAATTGCTTCAATACGTCATGCGCAAGCCAATGGGTGGTAGCCTTCAGCCCTTTTAGGATTCCGGCGGCCGCTAGACCCAGTGCGCCCGTGCAGACCGATGCGGTCCACTTGGTGGTCTTGTGGACTTGCGCGATCCATTCAATGACTTGTGGATCACCCATGATGGCTTTGGGATAGGCCGTTCCTGGCACGACGAGGATGTCAGGACGGGGAGTCTCCTCAAGGCCATAGTCTGCCGTTAATCGGAGCTTGCCGAAATCAGTTTGCTTTACGCCCTTCTTACTCGCCACAAAGCGCACATCGGTGTTGAGTGTTGGGGCTTGGAGCACTTCATACGGGCCGATGGCATCCAGTGCTGTCATCCCGTCATACAATAAGATCGCCACTTGTAATTTCGTTGTTTCCTGTACGTCTTGCATGGTTGCCTCCATGGTGATGTATGGTTCTGAGCTAGCTCACCTAATCCTCAGGATGCTCAAAATGGCTGTCCAGCAAGGCCGCAGCGAATGAAGGGGCGAGGCGTACGCTTCGGTACGTTGAGCCTCTGAGTGATGCGAGAACGCCGCTGGCGGACTTTTTCAGCATCCTGTTCGTTGGAACCGTTGTCGATACGCTTGTGGTGTGATGCCTTTGTGCCGCTGAAAGGCACGCCGCAACTGTTCGTGACCTGTAAAGCCACAGGCCTGTGCGGTCATATCGAGCGATGTGCCGGTGGTTTCCAGAAGGCGCACAGCATGTTCCAGGCGAAGCTTCTCCAAGTAAAGCGCTGGTGTGTCGCCGGTTTCCGTGACGAAGACCCGTGCGAAGGTTCGGGGACTCATGCCGGCCTGTGAGGCCATGTCCTCCACGGTCATCGATTTATGGTGATGGTCGGCCAGCCAGCCCAAGAGGCTAGCCAACCGTTGGCCTTCGACGGCCTGGGCTTGGAGCTGTGTACTGAATTGGGATTGCCCGCCTGGCCGTTTCAGAAAGAGGACCAGCATGCGAGCCACTGCCAGTGCCGTATCCCGACCCAGATCTTCTTCCACGAGTGCCAGGGCCAGGTCCATCCCTGCCGTGATGCCTGCTGAGGTATAGATATGGCCATCCTTGACGTAAATCGCGTCCGGATCGACGGTGATCGATTGATACTCTTGAGCCATCCGCGCGGCTTCTTTCCAGTGGGTCGTGGCGTGGCGGTTCTTCAGCAAGCCGGCTTCTGCGAGCAGGAAGGCGCCGGTGCAGATAGAGCCGATCCGTCTGGTCCGGTGTGTCATGGTTCGGAGCCAGGCCAGGAGTTTCTGATCTCGCTGGAGCGCGGTCATGTCAGGCCCACCGCAGATCAGTAATGTGTCGACCTTGTCATGAAAGTTACGCCACGAGGCATCTGCGATCAGGCTCAGCCC
>JAEURV010000162.1 GCA_016788465.1 Nitrospira sp.
ATGAAGGACATGAGCGGCATGCCGGGTATGGATCCTGGTTCAGCGAAAGCCATCTCTGAAACTCGGAAGATAGCCGGATACATCCTGACCTTCACGACCCTTCCTGAAACGCCCAAGGCTGGTGAGGTGCTCCTCAAGCTCCGGGTAACGAATCAGAACGGCAAGTCAGTGACCAATGCGCAAGTCCTGTTCGTCTATACCATGCCGATGCCAGGCATGACGGATTCCAAGGTGACGGCGCGCCATACCAAGGACGGGCTCTATGAAGGCAAGGTGATGTTCGGCATGGGCGGTACGTGGGTCGTAACCGCCAACGTGACCATACCAGGCCAACCGTCGGTTAGTGAAAAGTTTCAATTCGTGGTCGTAGGGAGTGGCATGTAGTCAGAAAGCGAGAGTTGCAGCGCGCCGTGTAGTTGGAAGGCGGAGAGACATGATTGATCGACTCATCGAAGCGAGCGCTCGGAATCCGGTCCTGGTCATTTTGTGTGTGCTCTTATTGACCGTCTGGGGTGGCTGGGCCGTGTTTGACGTTCCTCTGGATGCCATTCCCGATCTTTCGGATGTTCAGGTGATCGTCTACACCGAGTGGCAGGGGCGCAGTCCCACGCTGATTGAGGATCAAATCACCTACCCGGTCGTGACCTCTCTGCTCGCGGGACCTAAAGTCAAACGGGTCCGAGGCGTCTCGGAATACGGTGTCTCCTACGTCTATGTGATTTTTGAAGACCGGACCGACCTCTACTGGGCACGAAGTCGTGTTCTCGAATATCTCCAAAAGCTCACCGGCAAGTTGCCGTCAGGCGTGACGCCGACACTGGGGCCGGATGCGACCGGTGTCGGGTGGGTCTATCAGTATGCGTTGGTGGACGAGTCGGGGACGCACGACTTGGCTCAGCTCCGAAGCCTTCAGGACTGGTACCTGCGTTACCAACTGGAGAGTGTAACCGGTGTGGCAGAGGTGTCGGCGATCGGTGGATTTGTCAAACAGTATCAAATCGAAGTGGACCCCAATACATTAGCGGCTTATCGGCTGCCGATTCAGAAGGTCATCGAAGCCGTCCGCAACAGCAACGCGGAGGTCAGCGGCCGGGTATTGGAGATGGCCGGCACTGAATACGTGATTCGAGGGCGAGGCTATCTGCGGTCGGTTGATGAGATCGAGCTGATTCCGGTCGGCACGGATGGACGAGGCACGCCGATCCTGGTACGAGACATCGGGCATGTCCAACTCGGGCCGGATCAGCGGCGAGGCATTGCCGAATTGGACGGCAAGGGCCAGACCGTCGGCGGCATCGTGATCATGCGGGCCGGAGAGAACGCACTCACCGTGATCGAGCGGATCAAATCCAGGCTGAAAGAAATTACCCCCGCTTTGCCCGAAGGCGTACACATTGTCCCCACTTACGATCGGTCCGATCTCATTCATCGCGCGATCGCCGTCCTCCGTGAGAAACTGGTTGAAGAAAGTGTGATCGTGAGCCTGATCGCATTGGTCTTTCTGTTTCATGTTCGAAGCGCCCTTGTGGCCATCCTCATCCTCCCCGTGGCGGTATTGCTCGCGTTTATTCCGATGGCCTACTTGAAGATTACGTCCAACATCATGTCGCTGGGCGGGATTGCCATTGCCATTGGAGCGATGGTCGATGCTGCGATTGTGATGGTCGAGAATGCCCATAAACGGCTGGAGCAATCTCCCCCCGGGAAAGAGGCGCGTCCCGGCGCGCCGGGGGCGGGCGGGTGTGAAAGCAACCGAACGGAGATCATCATTGCTGCCGCAAAAGAGGTCGGGCGGCCCCTGTTCTTTTCACTGCTGGTGATTGCCGTGTCGTTCCTGCCGATCTTTGCCCTGGAAGCGCAGGAAGGACGACTCTTCGCGCCATTAGCCTATACCAAGACCTTTTCGATGCTCTTTGCCACCGCACTTTCAGTGACGTTGGCGCCCGTGCTGATGGTGCTGTTGATTCGTGGGAAGGTTCGCCCTG
This sequence comes from Nitrospira sp., assembly GCA_016788465.1. GTDB lineage: Bacteria > Nitrospirota > Nitrospiria > Nitrospirales > Nitrospiraceae > Nitrospira_D. The sequence goes on from JAEURV010000162.1 coordinate 1,986, forward strand.
AAACCAAGAATCCGTTGAACCGGTGGCTCATTGCCCTGTATCGCCCCATCCTCTCAGGCACATTGCGGATCCGATGGCTGACCGTGGGTGTCGCCGTCTCAGCAGTGGCCGTTACGGTGCCGGTATTCTCTCGACTCGGCGCGGAGTTCATGCCACCGCTGAACGAGGGCACCATCCTTTACATGCCGACCACCGTCCCAGGCCTGTCGATCCCCGAAGCGACGAAGGTCTTGCAGGTTCAAGATCAGTTGCTCACGACCTTTCCTGAAGTGGAACGGGTATTCGGCAAGATGGGGAAGGCACCGACCGCGACTGATCCGGCCTTCGTCGGCATGGCGGAAATCACCGTGACTCTCAAACCGGAGGCACAATGGCGCCCTGGCATGACCTGGGATCGGTTGCTGGATGAGATGGATGCCAAGCTGCGTCTCCCTGGCTTTCCGAACATCTGGTGGATGCCGATCCAGACTCGCACGGAAATGATCACGACGGGTGTCCGAAGTCCAGTCGGGATCAAGGTGCTGGGGCCGGATTTGAAGACAATCGAGCGAATCGGCCTAGAGATCGAGCAGGCCTTGGCGACCGTTCCCGGTACGAAAAGCGCTTTCGCCGAACGGTTGAACGAAGGCTATTACTTGGATCTGATCGTCAATCGGCGTGAAGCGGCTCGCTACGGCCTGACCGTGGGAGACGCGCAAACGGTGATCACTTCGGCCATCGGAGGAGAAACCGTGACGACCACGGTCGAAGGGCGAGAACGATATCCAGTGAACGTTCGCTACAAGCGCGAATTGCGCGACGATCCGGACCGGCTCAAACGGGTACTGATTCCTACGCCAACCGGCGCGCAGATCCCCCTTGGACAAATCGCGGAGATGGTGATCACGCAGGGGCCTCCGTCGATCGCGGATGAGGCGGGCTCGCTCGCCGGCCTGGTGTCGGTGTCGGTGAGTGGGCGTGACTTACGCAGCTATGTCGAAGACGCCCAGCGAGTAGTCCATGAGCTGGTCACACTCCCGTCAGGGTACCGGCTGATTTGGACCGGACAATACGAACATCTGGTGCGGGCGGAAGAGCGGTTGAAGTTGGTGGTGCCCGTGACGCTGGCCGTGATTCTGTTGCTTCTGTATCTCAATTTCCGCTCGCTCGCGAAATCGCTGATTGTTCTTTTATCCGTCCCCTTCGCTGTGATCGGTGCCATCTGGTATCTCCATTACCTCGGCTACAACCTCAGTGTGGCGGTCTGGGTGGGCATCATTGCGTTGGCAGGCGTGGCGGCGGAGACGGGCGTGGTGATGCTGGTCTATCTCGATGAAGCGTATGAGCGGCGCGTGCGCGAAGGCCGAATGGCTTCCATTCAAGACTTGCGAGAAGCGATCATGGAAGGAGCGGTTCAGCGCGTGCGTCCCAAGATGATGACAGTGGCGGCGATCATGGGCGGATTGATCCCTATTATGTGGACCACCGGCACCGGGGCCGACGTGATGAAGCGGATCGCCGCGCCAATGATCGGCGGCATGGTGTCCTCCACGATACTGACGTTGCTGGTCATTCCGGTGTTGTACGCCTTGTGGCGGCGCCGATCTTTGCCAGTCAATGAGAGCGGAGAAGTACCATGACCTATACGTTACTTGTTGATTTCGGTGATGCCTAGTTGAGTGGTCGCTCGTGTTACGCGAAGGATAGATCGTGATTGCCATTGGAGGATAGTGGAATTGTGAGATGGGTTATTAAGGAGTTCATCAGACGTGACTCTAGCCGTCTCTTTGTCATAGCGGTCATCCTCAACTATCCCTGGGAACGGGCTCAGTCCGGCCTCTACCTTACGAACCTTGGAACTGCTATCCCTTGGTGGCACTGCATGCTCGCGAGTCTCGGTGATGGTCTCCTCGTTCTGCTCATGTTCTGGGCCGGCCGGGTGATCTTTGGTCACCCGGGATGGTTTGACCGTCCTGGTCTACGAGGCTATCTGCTCATGGCCCTTATCGGGCTGGTCATGATCATTCCTCTGGAATGGATTATGATTTCTAGGATGAAGTGGTGGAGCTATACCGCACAGATGCCCCTCATTCCGGTAATTGCCGTGGGCATCAGTCCGATGGCCCAGATGCTATTGCTTCCGCCGCTGATCTTCTGGATTGCTGCGATGTGGCGCAAGAAGAGTTGTCCCGATCCTAGACAAGTTGTCTAAAATCCGATTCCAAACCTTGGCCATTTCCCAAAGATGCCATTCCCATCTTCTGCGATTTCGCCAATCTATCCATTAATCGCCTCCGATAATGCTTCAGGTCTGCATCTTGCGAGACTTCGTTTTGCGAAAAGAGGATGTCTATCGGAGTCCCTTGTCCATGATCGCGCGAAGTCTCTCCATTTCGTTGGCAGCGCTTCTGTTCGGGCTGACGTTTAACGCCTACGCGTGTCTGATCCCATTGTATAGTGCCGAGCAAACGGCGATGGGCTGTGAATCACCCGATCAACCGGCGCGTGACTATTGCGACGTCTTTAAAACCTTCAGCGTAGAGCATGCCGATCATGACTTTTCGTGGCTTGATACTGACAGCACGTCCTTGGGAGAAACCATTTCGGTATCGCTGATGTGTCCCTCTGACTGTATGGCGCTCTCCCGTCTCTCTGGGAGTGAAAGTATAGGTCCACCTGTCGAGGAAGTCCTTGCCAGACTCGTTGTTCTTCGGTTGTGATCTGCCTTCCTTCGTGCGCATCTTCTGGAACATGACATTAACGTTGGCAGCTCTATCGCAACGCTCAAGATCGTAGGTCGCTGTGAGCTGCTCGTTTGTTTCGCAGCCCTATTAACATAAAGGAGATTCTCTAATGGCTCATCAATATCAATCCTGTATGGAAGCCTGTGTCCGATGCGCGGAAGAATGCGAATCGTGCGGCAATCAGTGTCTCGGCGAGATGCCGGAATGCGCGCGGCTCTGCATCGATTGCGCGGACCAGTGCTGGTCCTGCGCGGCATTCATGAGCCGGGATTCCCGATTCATCGCGGAGCTCTGCGGCGTCTGCGCCACGATTTGCGACGCCTGTGCCGCGGAATGCGAAAAGCACCAGAACGACCATTGCCGCCGCTGCGCCGAGGCCTGCCGCCGCTGTGCGGAAGAATGTCGAAAAGTGGCCGCCGGCGCTGGGACACGGCAACAGCCGGCCGGAGCTCGGCGATAACGTCATCCAAAACATGAGGAGGGCAAGATTTATCGAATCTTGCCCTCCTCGGGAGAGGGTTGAATCATGATTGACGGCATGATCGGCCTGGGGACCGTGAGATTGAGATATTGTGCCGAGGCTTGCGTGATCTTGCGTGCCATGCTTCGGAGTCTTTGGCCAGTCGTAGTCGGCTTCTTCATACTTGGATGCCAAGTGGATCCGAGCACCCATCCGGTTTTTCCTCCTCCTCTCGTCGAGCAGCGGACGGAGACCACCCATCTTCGTGGGCAGCGACACACGACGCTCTTCAGCTACAATATCGACTTCTTCCAACGCCATCGCCCGGCCTACCTCGTCAGTTCCGGCATTCACTTCGCCCATGGGAAGCAGCATGATGTTCTGCTCTTGAACCCCTTCGACCGCCATGCCCAGACCGACTATGACTTCAACCTCGAATGCCTCGCCTATCTCTATCATCCTCCACCGGTCGAACCTCAGATGCAACTCTATGGGCCCTATACCTCGCAGGCTGCGTGGCAGCTCTACCGGGCGATCGATTGGACCCATCTGCATCATGAACAGACCTACGACATTCTTTCGGATAAGAACATCTCGTGGTCCGACAAAAAGGGATGGACAGATCGAGCGGTCGACTACTACCTGCATTACATGAATATCCCTCGCAGCCCCGCCCCACTCGACGTCACCATGCGGCGGGCCGGGGTCATGATGAAGCCCTATTTCACACGCTTCCGGAACTACTATCCCCTCTCCAACAATTTCTTCTACTACGCGCACTGGTGGCACCCGGCCATTTACGAAGCCCTGCTGCTGGCGGGCAACGACGAGGAGCAGGAATCGATGATTCGTCAGACCAATCAGACCGGGTATCTCCGTGTGCTCGTGGATCGCCCCTTACGCATGTTGCTGAGCCGGGAAGTCATGCCGCGTTACTCCCGCTTCTCACCGGAGTCGGCCAACATCTTCGACAACCTGCACATGCTGCACGGGATCGCGTACGACATTTTGGCCTACGACAAGTGGACGATCGAACAGAAGCGCGCCGAGTTGTACCGTGTCATTGATGCGATGAAATACCACCCGGGAGATGAGCGGCTCGCGCGAAAGTTCCCGGTGCCTTACCCCGACATGGATCCTCGGATCTATTACGATTGGATGAGAGGCACCGACGGCGAGATGAACCGCATCATGCGGGAAATGTTGGAAGAAATGATGCCGATGATGATGCCACCGGGTATGAGCGAGGATCAGCATGAGCGGTTGATGTCGCAGTTCAAAATGAAAATGACGCCCGGTCTAGAGGATGGGGAGCAGCCGGGTTCGCTGATGGAAGCGCTCAAGGCGCTCATGCCGGATATGCAGATGATGCCTGAAGCCATGGAGCCGGGCGGAACGCCACAGAAAATGATCGAGGCGATGCTGCAAGGATGGGACAAGAAGTACGGATCGCTGCCCAATGTCCTTCCGCTGCCGATGGAAGGCGAGCCGACCGCTCCGCCGCCGCCCGCGCAATCAGTGCCGATCAGTGTCCGCTAGTGTTTGTTAAACGAGTGAGGGCGCGTGATGACCCAACAACAGTTACGTCGGCTGGGATCAGTCTTACTGTATGGCATGCTCTGGCACCTCTTCCTCACGCCGAGGATCGTGCTCGCCGCCGATCATACCAACCTGGAAGAAAACATCCCCACACAAATGGAAGATGCCTATCCCCTTCCGTACCTGAACCGCGAATTTCAAAGTCTTTTCCGCTACGAGCAAACGGGAGAAGAGGAGGATCGTTTCCGCCTGGAGCCGCGTGTGGAGTTCGGTTTTGCCAGGAACTGGCAAGCCCGCATTGGAGCTCCATTTTTGTTGGGCGATGCCGACAAGACCGGCAGCCGCGACCTGATCGCGGAGGCCATGTACAACTTCAATCAGGAATCGTCACTTCTGCCTGCCATGGCGCTGGCGGGTCGAATTGATGTGCCTACCGGAGTGAGCAGCACCGGACTCGATACCCATGTGCGCTTCTTAGCCACAAAAACGCTTCCCTATACCTCGCTCTTCCAACGCGTGCATGTGAATGTCAGCTGGGTCCGCAACTCGGATCCCATGAATGACGAGCGGCAGAATCGGTATGTGGCGATTGTCGGCTATAGTGCGCTGGTAGCCAGGGCGACTGTGTTTGTCGCTGACTATGTGCGGGAGCAGCAACGCCGCAAAGGCGCCGACTCCAATATCATCGAACTGGGGATCCGGCAGATCATCAATCCGTTGACCGTCCTCTCGCTCGGCGTGGGCGCCGGCATCGCCGAAGAGTCGCCCACGATGCGAGTGACGCTGGGTATCCAGTACTCCTTTTAGATACAGGAATACTTGCCATGATGGACGGCATGATGGG
>JAEURV010000151.1 GCA_016788465.1 Nitrospira sp.
CGCGTGGCGATGATGATCATGGCCTTTGCTGCATACGTAAATGCCGTATCCCAGGAGACACGGAGCATGTCGTCCAAGAACCGACTGTCAAATTTGTACTTGCGCTTCGTCTCCGGCGTGAGCTCCGGTGATCCATCGTCCATCCACTGCTTCCAGCCCTTCCGCATGAGAGGCCCCTTGAGGCGATAAGGCCCATACACCCGACGATGGAAGGTAAAGCCCTTCAAGCACATGCGCGGATTGTGCGCGAATGTCCCACGATTCCCGTAGAGATCTTCGTAGGTTTGGTGGTCATAGTTCTGCTCCACACGCATGACCACCCCGTTTCGGACAAAGGCCCGAACTCGACAAGCATGGGTGTCATTAGGAGAACAGACCCAGGTGAAAGACGAATCATAACGATATTGATCGTGGTAGACACGCTCCCATGACCGGTCCGGATAATCACCCAATGGGTTTCCGACTTCGATCACCGGTTGGAGCGCCGTCAATGCCAGGACCTTGTCCGCCACGGCTGCCGCAGCAACCGTACCGACAGAGACCTTCAGAAATTGTCGACGTGACAAGAACATTGTGAATACCTCCTCACATGATGTGAACTTGAACGAAGCTTTTCTTCCTCTTGAGTTCCTTAGTATCGAATTCAGGGGATCTGTTATGCACCCATCACAAACATGACGCCCAAAAATAAGCCACACATATAGCACCGCGAAACAAGCGACTCAACTAGTATTGCTCGCAAGATTCAAACCACTCGTGTTCGCATACTCTTCCAGCAAGACAAATGCATTATAACCAATTAATAATAATGATGATTTCTATATCCATGAAGCATGCTATTCCGTCATTGGACCATTCTCAGATGAGTAGTATACGTAGCGTAAGATCTGAAGCTTAGTGATGACAAATGACAGATTCAATTGGAATAAAATTCCATAAACTACTGATAAGTAGTGTTATTTTATATTTAGCTGGCTGTAGCCCTGTGGCGTTACCAATTCGAAACGTGTAACGGCGTAGTGGTACGATGATTTGTTTCAGCGTAGGACGCAGGAGTCCTGGCTTGACAGTCACTGGTGAGGTCAGTACACTCCGCCCCTGGTCTTACGGGAGCGGGAATAGCTCAGTGGTAGAGCATCGCCTTGCCAAGGCGAGGGTCGAGGGTTCAAATCCCTTTTCCCGCTCCAAACATCTTGATCCCTGCCCAGCAATCTTTCAGGCTCTCGGCTTCGGTCTTGTGCGAATCATGCCACTGCACCGACGGGCTTGCGTCGTTCACTGCCTCACTCGTGCGGTTTCCGTAATTCCAACAAGCAACGGAAATAACCTTCCGCACGCGTCAAGTCCTCTTGGGTCAGCGGAAGATGACCGAACCTGGTTCGACAATACAGCTCTGTGATTGCTGCCACTGCAACATGGGCTTCCCTCCACTGCATGCGAGTGACCTCGACCAACTCAAGTGGTGCAATCGCCGCAGATCTTGACAGGCCTTGCCTAGACAGATAGGCGCGCATGCGACGGTAGAGTTGAACGATGACCAACTCGTTACTAGAGGTCTTTGTCAAGAGACTCCAGGCTGCCCATGGCGTCTTCCATTTTACCCAAAGGAGGAGAGCAAGACTGATCATGATGAAACCAACGACCTCTCCCCAAAATCTGATTCTCACCTGAGACATGTCGTGGGTTACGATCCCACCTAGAGCCACCATGAAGGTGCCAAATAATGCTGTCATGGAATCCAACGCCTTGTTTCGGACCGACATCCCTTCGGCTTTTAATTCCCGAACGACGGCCAACTGATCTGCTGCACTATACTGGACGAACAACCGGTTCCATTGGAGCTTGATATTATCCACGATGGGTTCAAGCACTTTCCACAAGGGACCTCCCGCCGATGGATTGTCTTCCGTAGGAGTTGGATCCATCCTGACCCACCCGGAATGCGGCAAATACACTTCGACCCATGCATGGGCATCCTGCTGTCTGACGACGTAGTAATTTCCATATTCATTCCATTCCGTGGCCATGAAGCCTGTCACTAGCCGTGCAGGAACCCCGACGCTTCGGAGCATAATGACCATTGCCGTGGCATAGTGCTCACAGTACCCCGTCTTTCTCATGAAAAGAAATTCTTCTAGCGGTTGATGCTGCTCGGCAAGCGGCGCGTCCAGACTGTACCGATAGTTATGGGTTAAATAGGATTGAATCGCTGTCGCTTTCTCATACGGGCTGTGTTGTCTCTGAGTCACTTCTCCTGCCAATGCATTGATACGATCCGACTGAAGGGGGAGTTGCAAGTACTGTCTGACCACCGGTTCAGGATAAGGCCCAGGCTCGGACCCGAGATCAGCCGGTACCAGCACATTGGAACGGGACAGAACGGTATATTCGATTCGAGAGGAACTTGGGAAGGGTAGATAGACCGCACCGGTGGCGTCGAAGAAGAGACTGGGAAACATCCCCGTTACACTTTCGATGAACGGTGCGGCAAACAACACCGGCGTATCCAAGGGCTCAAGAAGAATTTTCTGCTGCATCGCCTCGCCGAGCTGAGACCGTGAGACCGCTCGTTTTCCACGAAACGTGAAGGTGCCAGGGCTTTCCTCGACGAGACTTCGGCGATGGCTCAGTTGATTCGTCCACACCTTGCCGTCGTACCGGTCGAAGGAAACCCCTCGAATATATAGCGGTCTGCCGTCACGCATCGGGCTCCGGGTCAACTCGACTCGCATCACGATGCTGGGGTCCCGCTTGATGGATCCGATCGCACCTAAATTTACCGTGTCAGAAAATCCGGATGTGCGAAGGTTCTCTCCGAACCCCTTCTGATAGATTCCCGCGCTGACTCGTGGGATGGTGAAGAAGATTATCAAAGTGATGAGGAACGCCCCGAAGGCCAATCCATTCGCCATCCAAAAAAGGCGAGACGAGACCCGGCTACTTCCTTCGTGACTCGCTTGTCGGATAAATGAGGCCATCCCCCCATCGCCGCTGACCTCAGAATTCTTTGTCAACTGAAATAGAAGAAGGGTCCAAACGCCCGCAAAGAGGTAAACCGAGAAGATCGGAACGAACCAGACGTCCGTCGTGAGCGAGCCTGAGGCGAGAATTGCCACGAGACTGATCGCATAGAGATGCAGATAGTCGCGGCGAAGCCTAAGATTGAAAAGCTTAATAACCATCAGAACCATCAGAAAGTGTAGTCCGGCTGGAAGCAGCTCGCCGGAAACCCACAAGAGGTCGATCCAAAATCCCCCAAAGCCCCCGAGCACGATCAGATTCCACCCGATGGCTGACACGGGCATCTGTGTAGTGAGTTGCTCGACGGGCTTGATTCCCATATTTCGCAGGAGAACCACGATCAGTGTTGCACCGGTCAGTGCGGCCAGCCATTCTGGGAGACCAGCTCCAAGCGTCAATCCAATGAAGGACGCCGCTGCCAGCAGTATGGAGGTCAGACGAAGAGCCTGACTAAGCGGCATGGGCTGCTCCAGGTATGAATTCCCCATCGATCGAGACACGAGGGAATTCCGTCTCCACGCCTCCAGAATCGCACCAAGCTTGTACGGTGATCACCGTTCCCTCTTCGTCAAGATCAGAAGGACCGTCCGACCATTTGTCTTGCCTCGCAAATTCTTCCATCCGAGTGCTCCGTTGGCAGAGGGCCAGCATACGAAGGAGCTCGAGACGGTGCGCTTCCCCCCGGTCAAACGAAGAGCAATCTGGCCCCACACGTAATTGGATTGAGTAACCGTTGTGAATCAAAAGCTCAACCAACGACGCGGCTAACGACACCGCACGTTCAAATAGGGCGTCATGACTTGCCGGAACACTCGTTGGGAGATAGATGATCGCCCGGCGTTGTTCTTCTGCCTCGGTCTCCCGAATGGTCAGTTGAGAAGTCCGGGCCGTCGTCGGCCAATGAATACTCCGGGAATCATCTCCCGCATGATACAGACGAAGATTGTACAGATCACTGCCGTGCCCGCGTCGATGGACGGTCTGTTCATACCCTGCGGCGAACAGCCCACGAAGAAGACGCTCGTCAATCGGTCTGAGCTCCGGACACACGATGACCATGTCTTCCATCGGATAGAAGGCTCGTTTCGTGAAGAGTCCAAAGGGAAACTCCGTACTGACTCGAACCCCGCTCAAAAGCAATTTCCCACGGCGTGTGGGGATCCATTGACAGGAAAGTAACCGGCTTGCGCCTGGAGGGAGGGCGTGAATCTCCACGTTTGGGAAGGCCGATTGATCATCGCCGACATCACAGAAGGTCAGCGAAAAACTGGTCAGTCGAGATTTCCGGTTCTTGACCGCCAGAACGCTGGTGACGGAGGTGTTCAAGAAAAGGAGGTCCGGCAAATGACGGCGAAGTTCAAGTCGTCGCAAGCAGTATTCCGCCGCAACGCCCGAGACCAGGATGAGGCTCAACATCATGGCCAGAAGGAGATAAAACAGATTGTTCCCTGTATTAATGGCCGCAATACCGATCGCCAGCGTGAAGATCAGAAATTGAAGCCCTTCTGACGTGATCCGGGTGGAGCGGTAACGAAATACCCGATGGGCGAACGGCGGCCACTGAAACGGCATATCCCACCAATCTCTGCGAGGGGTCCCCGACTCGAGAACAACACTAGACAGGGACAGGAATCGTATCGACTAAATCACGGATGATGCGTTCAGCTTGTTCAAAGCTTCGTTGGTGAAGCCCGGTCTGACGTGTCACCATGATGCGGTGAGACAGCACGATCGGGGCGAGTTCTTTGATATCGTCCGGCAGGCAATAGGTCCGTCCCCGCACAAGCGCCAGGGCTTTCGCGGCGCGACTCAGGGCAAGCGCGCCCCTTGTGCTCACCCCGAGGGACAAGATGTCGGAATGCCTAGTACTCTGGACAATGGCTAGGAGATACGCTGTCAGACTTTCTTCCATCAAGACCTTGTCTACCTGCTCCTGAAGTTGGACGACATCTTGTGCGGTCAACAGCGGGAGCAACTCTTCCGCGGGGTGTAGCGACGAAGCTCGTTCAAGAACCTTCTTCTCTTCTTCCGGCTCCGGATAGCCGATTCGCAGCCTCATTAAGAACCGATCCAGTTGTGACTCGGGAAGGGGAAAGGTTCCATGATATTCCGCGGGGTTCTGTGTCGCAATGACCATGAAGGGCGGGCTTAACGGATAGGTCTTATTATCGAACGAAATCTGCGCCTCGCTCATCGCCTCCAAGAGGCTACTTTGGGTCTTCGGCGTCGTACGATTGATTTCATCCGCCAGGACGATGTTCGCGAAAATGGGTCCTGGGATAAACTCAAACGCCTGCTTTTGCCGATTAAAAATCGAAACCCCGACGATATCGGACGGCAATAGATCGCTCGTAAACTGGATCCGTTTGAACGAGCAATCGAGCGACCGTGCGAGACTGTGGGCCAGCGTGGTTTTGCCGACCCCCGGAACATCTTCGAGAAGGAGATGTCCACG
>JAEURV010000153.1 GCA_016788465.1 Nitrospira sp.
GCCGGACTATACATGAGATTACAGTCGAGATACTGCGTTCGCTTGTAGGTCTCGGCAGGAGAAAGTTCCGTTGTATTCACCTGAAAGAAGCCGTAGGTTACCGTCGACCGCCAATGCTCATTCCAGAAATGTTGAATGGCAGCATACCCTCCATATGCCGGCTGCACGTTAATGGATCCCGATAACTCATATCCTGCGTCAAGATTGAGATTCTTCGTGTCGTTGAAATATCGGGTGATCCCTTCCCCGTACACTCCCTGAAATACGATATTGTCTCGCCCCCAAAGCCTCACGAGCCCTGATGCCATTATCCCATAGCCGAATGCATGATCCGATTGCCGTGAGCTCGTCACCCCACCGACCGAACGAAAGAGTCCTGCTGTGTTGAAGTGGAAATCGTCGGTTTCATACCGATACCGAACCACAAAATCTGGGAATGGACTGGTTGAAGACACCGATTGCGCAGTGACCGGATTCGTTGAGGGAATCCCGGAGGAGGGCTGCTCGGCGGCAACCGAGATGGTATGTCTCGTGGCCAACCGGTGCGTATATCGCACCTGAGGGCTAAACTGGAAGATCCAGGAATTCGGGCCATTGAAGTCAACTGTTTCGGGAATCACATCCGAATCGTGGAATGTCGACCATGATTGCCCGATGAGGAGATTCTTCAATTGTCCATAGAAGTGCCGCAGCCGAAGATTGGTACTATTCCCCGGCCCGACAAAGTCAATCTCGATATAGGTGCGCAGCACATCCCAACGAGTATCTGTCCTGGTTTCAAGACTGATGCGCGAAGCCCTTGCGGCCATATTGTAATTTGAGGCATCGAGGTTCGGAGTTGGAATGGACTCAGGCCGAAACTGGTTGATATTCCCAAGTGCACTGAAGTCATAAATCGCATCCGTCCTGACATAGCCTCCTACCCGCATCAGGGTATGGGAACCAGGAAAGCGGAAAAAACCACGCAAGGCCGGATCAAACGGCGCATTGTCCAGTCGAGCATCTGCATACCCATCTTCCGTGACAAGCTCTCGCTCTCGATCAATAGCGGGAACCACTGTTTGAGTTCCCGATGAAAGTGGTTCATCAGGCAGCGGTTCTCTTCTCCTCATGTCTTCAACTGATTGTTCCAGCTGCTTAACCCGGGCCTTCAAGGCCTCTATCTCTGCCTGTTGAGTCGGCGCCTCAGAGCTCTTGACATCGGAACTGGCCCCTTGCGCGAATGCCACAGGCGACGCATATGTCACACTCATGATTACAATCGCGTGTGCGATTACCCAATTCCGCCGACACCGGCTCCTTCCTCTCATACAGAAAGAGTGGCTCTTCGCCGCCTGTCGTCTCTCCCTGCTCATTCCTATTGAACAAAGATGATTTTCTGAAGACACGATCACCACAGGTGAGTGACATGTCTCTAGCACGGAGGATTGAACTTCCGTAGGTGCTCCAGCGTGAGAAAACTGCGGAAACCATGAAGCGCCTTCAACTGGCAACCTCTCCGTACTGATCGGAGAGACTCCCTCTGCAATGCGCTCACTTAGCCAAATCCGTTTCGATGTAAGTCGCGGTGTCTACTTCACTTTGGAAAACTCGGCAGGGATTCGGATTTCACTGCCATCTTGCAAGTTCACGACGAACTCGGATGCCGCAGTGGGGCTGAACTGTTCGTAGGCAAAGAGAGCGGTAAAACGCGATCGATAAGCTGGACCATTCGTCTCATTTTTTCTTCCACGTTCGGCCTTGCCGATGTCGATGGCCTTGATCCGCTTCGATCCTTGCTGCAGTTCGATCAGCGCGCCTTCGGCGAAGTACTCGTCGTCGCCGCAGAGCTGTACCTCGATCTCCATGTTCGGCATGTCCATCACTTTCTTGATGAACTCTTCCGGCATCCGAATATCCGTTTTCCGTTTCTTCGATTCCGCTGCTTCCTGACGGCCGAATGCTTCAAGCCGGTACCGCTTCGTGCGGAGGACGGCACTCGCCCCGCAGGGATCTGTTTCTGGGTCGGCCCCGACACGAGTCGCAAGCGAAGCTTGCTGAAGGACTTTCTTCACCTCGTCTTGAGAATTTGCCTTTTCCATCGGGATGCGTCCGGTTTCAAGCGCCTTGTGTGCTTCTTCTGAGGACAGATTCACATCGATGGCCCAGGCGGAATGAGTCCCCACAATCAGGGCTCCGATCAGTCCAAGGACCAGTCTCATCCGGCTGCGAAACATCATGAGGTTTCTCACTCTGGTATAGACGCGCACCTGCTGAACAGACCTATCCTCTTTGGCTGGAGCGCATTGTAGGGGAACCGCCCTACCTTTGCAATCACGCTGCAAAGCGACTCCAGTTCGCATAGGGCTTGCGGTGATACAGCTCCTCGATATCGACCGGGATAGGGTACCCGACTGACTGTAGGAGGCACGCAACAAGCTTCAGCGGGAGGCCTACCACAGTGGTGTAGTCACCGTCGATCCGCTCCACCAGTTCTCCACCAAGTCCTTGGATCGCATAGGCTCCGGCTTTTCCCAGTGACTCCTGCGAAGCAAGATACCGGCTATAGGCATGTTCAAGATCCGCTTTCATGGTCACGCGAGTCGTGGCCACCTCGACCCTGCCGATCCCCTGCTTATGACAGCAGACCGAGATGGCCGTATGGACGTGATGATCTCGACCAGCAAGCCGACTCAACATGGTACGGGCTTCCGCAAGATCGAACGGTTTACCCCATAAGTCTCCATCGAACTCGATGACGGTATCACTGCCGAGAACCAAATCTTGCGGACGTACCTGGGCAACACAACGAGCTTTTTCGTAAGCAAAGTGCTTCGCCTGTTCGAGAGGCGGCCACCCCGCCATCGGATGTTCGAGGAACTCGGATGCGCAAACCTCAAACGGAAGACCGAGTAGGGTCAGGAGTTCTTGACGCCGAGGTGAACTGGAGGCCAGTACTAGCTGCATCGTGATGCCAGCATGCTCGCATCATCGGCTGATTCATCGTGCGGCAGGTCCTCAATGGTTGGTGGTCGTTTCAGAAATGCGTCGAGTACGGACTGAAGTTCCCCAACGGAAGACACTCGCACCATCTGGGCGCGAAGCGAGGCGGCATGGGGAAATCCCTTGCAATACCACCCTAGATGTTTGCGCATCCGATAGAACTGTTTGTCCCCGAAGGTCTCCACAAACTGTTTGGCATGCTCCATTG
>JAEURV010000226.1 GCA_016788465.1 Nitrospira sp.
GAGCCCTTGGTTCATGGCCTGCCAAGTCTTTCCTCCATCAGAAGTTTTCCAAATCCCGGCCGGGCCGCCGATATAGAGCTGAGATGGTTCTTTCGGATGGAGGACCAGGCTGCTGATAAAGGGATCAGAGATGGATTGACCAATACGCTCCCACTGCTCGCCCTTGTTTACCGTATGAAAGAGGCCCTTCGTTGTTCCGGCATAGACGACGTCGGGATTCGTTCGGTCGATCTCGATGGCATTGACCCCGAGGGCCATAGCCGCCATGAGTTCCGTCTCGGGGATTAACCCGTTATTGATTTTCTTCCAGTTCGTTGCCCCATCATCGGACCGATAGACCCCACCCGTCGTCCCGGCATAGAGCACCGCCGGCTCTCTTGGGTTGATCGCAATCGACGTGACAATGTGCACCTCTTTCATTCCGTTCATCCGCTCGACCCATTCACGGCCCGCGTCTTTCGTATAAAAGACGCCGACTGTCGTGGCCGCATAAATCTGTTCGCTCGCTGCCGGATGAAACACGAACTGATTGATGAAGGAGACATGCTCTTTCAGTCCGACATTATGCGGGAGCCAATGTTGCCCCCCATCAGGACTCTTGTAGACCGCATCCCCCATCGTGCCGGCATAGATCGCCGCGGGCAGAAGCGGATCGATCGCAAGTGTCGTCACCCGTCGCGCGCTGAAGCTCGGGAACTTCTCCCAGGTCCCTCCCCCATCTCGCGACTTATAGACCGCATCATTCGTGGCGACGTAGAGAATATTGGCATTCGTCGGATGCAGCGCAATCGACACGATCGATTCGCTCTCCTTCTGGCAGGCCAGCGTGAACAGCATGAATGAGAATAGACTGAAGTTAAGGACCGTACGAAGTACCTTCATCGTGGTGCGGGACCTAACCATAACGATCGGATGGGAGTCAAGCAGGAGAAGCTAGCTACTAACGGTGGTCAGATGAAGTGCTGCTAGGCAGCGGTGCCGATGAGGCTCTCTAAGGGGATGTGCATCTTGCGATGGAGTCGACGGATCATTTCGAGCGAGAGATTCCGCTTCCTCGTCATGATTTCAGACACGCGCCCACGTCCACCCAATACCATTTCCAAATCTTTCCGCGTCATACCGAGTTGGTCCATCCGAAACTTGATTGCCTCAATCGGGTCGGGAGGATAGATCGCATGGTGTTTCGCTTCATACACCTCAACAAGCGTCGTAAGGACGTCCAGCTCGTCACCAGCCTTCGTACCCGGCTTGGCATCCATCAATTGTTCGATGCGTGCCAGCGCCCGGTCATCGTCTCGGGTTGTTTTGATCGGAGCGATGACCACAATGTCTCCTCGCCTTCTAGATAGTCATCACATCAACAGCATCGTATTCGGCGTGTGTACCAATGAAGCGAACATACACCACTCGGTACGGATAATTGATCTTCACAACAAGCCGATACTGATTCCCCGACACGTTGAAGACGACGCGATTGCCCATCAGAATACTGGCTGAACGAAAGTGAGATTTGACAGCCGATGGGGATGCCCAATCAGCGTGCACGACTTCCTGGTGCCAGGCCTCCAAAAGACACTTGGCCTTGGGGTATCGCTTCCAGAAGTCCCGCAGCGTCCGCCTGGCAATGATACGCACGGACCACTATAACATGCTCCCAAATTGGGATCAACCAACCCATGCACTACACTGGACACTAAAACGGCGACGAAGAATTCAAGAGCCTCGGGACAGCACAGAGGGAGCTGAACTTACCTTTCATACGTCACTGGCTTACGTTTCTTACATTAAATAGTGGCATCATGATCGACCACGATGTCGGCTTGTCGCAGCGGCGAATCCGCGATTCCAGCAGAAGCGCTCGTGAATAATGCGGGCTAGGACAGTCTCTCGCCACTTCGGAGAATCATAGTGGAGTTGCTCATCGTCTGCATCGCATCGTTATTGGCGTCGGCCCTCACGCTGTTTTCTGGGTTTGGGCTTGGCACGCTGCTGATGCCCGTGGTCGCCCTCTTCTTCCCACTGGAACTGGCGATTGCGATGACCGCCATAGTCCATCTAGCGAACAACCTTTT
>JAEURV010000256.1 GCA_016788465.1 Nitrospira sp.
ACCATCTACGCCTTTTCCCAAGAGAATTGGAATCGCCCGACCCAAGAAATCACCGCCTTAATGGGCCTCTTAGAACATTACCTGTCGACAGAGCGGGCAAGTCTCATCGAGCAAGGCGTCCGTTTTCGCGCCGTCGGACGCCAGGAGCTGCTTCCCCGTACTGCGCGACACTGGGTTCGCACGACCGAAAAGGAAACGGCCCATCTCGAGAAATTGATTCTGACCGTCGCCCTCAGCTATGGCGGGCGCGCAGAAATCGTCGATGCGGTGAAAGCGTTAGTACGGGACGTGCAGGCTGGGACCGTCCAGACCGATCTGATCGATGAAAATACGGTCCAACGGTATCTCTCGACCCATCCTCTTCCCGACCCGGATCTCCTGATCAGGACAAGCGGAGAAGCCAGGATCAGCAATTTTCTTCTCTGGCAGCTGGCGTACACCGAACTTTGTTTTACCCCGACCTTGTGGCCTGATTTTCGGCGACGAGAATTCCTCCTGGCGCTGATCGAATATCAACGCCGGGAACGTCGATTCGGGAGAGTGCTCAGCACCGTACCATCATAAATAAATCCTTGTGGGATATCCGCTCGCGACAGACGCTATCCTCCACCAGTCGAAATCTGTGACCACTTCACCTGCACCGACGCGACAATTTGATCTCCGGCGGCTCTATACCGCCGCAGCGCTGATTCCTACCGTCTACGTCATTATCGTCCACCTCGCGCCATGGGCCCTCACGCTCCTCCTCATCGCCGTGGGCTCGATTGCCCTGCTCGAACTCTATCGTCTCAGCTTCCAATCACGGTTGAATTACGGGCTCGTCGGCGTCGGAATGGCTGTCTTTGTCATGACTATCGCCCGTTCACACCTGTCACTTCCTCTTCCAGAGCTGCTGTTCGGGGGTGCGTTCGCGTTGGTCCTCACCGCTCTGGCGGTTGGCCCATCGTCGGCATACCGCTGGAAGGACCCGCTTCTCGCCCTATTCGGTATTCTCTACGTGGGCATCCCTTTGAGTACGGTCGTATCGGCTCGGTCCTCACCATCGGGAGCATTCCTCGTCTTGTTTTTGGCAGTAGTCACCTGGGCATCAGATTCAGGTGCCTACTATGCCGGTACCTTGTGGGGTAAACATCCACTCATGCCTTCCATCAGCCCAAAGAAAACCTATGAAGGGCTGTTGGGCGGACTTGTTGGAGCCATCGCAGCCGCCCTCTTGGCACAACTGTGGTTTGCCTCTGAACTCTCATGGACCGACGCCGTCGCACTCGGCATCCTCTTGACTCTCACAGGTCTGGTCGGAGACCTCTTTGAATCGGCAATAAAACGCCGGGCAGGCGTCAAAGACTCGGGCGGAATTCTCCCGGGACATGGCGGGATGCTCGACCGAATCGATAGTCTCTTGTTCACAGCTCCCACTTTTTACTACTATGTCGTATATGTTCGAGGCTTGTTGCCGCCTCTATAGCCTCTACTCAGAGATGGAGAGGAGATGACATGAAGTCCATTATCATCCTGGGATCCACCGGATCGATCGGCACCAATACCTTGGATATTGTGCAACGATTTCCCCATGAATTCCGGGTAGTCGGGCTGACGGCCGGCAACAACATCGACAGACTCGAAGAGCAGATTCGCCGCTTTCGACCCAAGGCAGTCGCCGTCTCGACTGAATCGTCTGCCGCGCTGCTTCGAGCCCGATGTGCGACCCTTCCAGTAGAAATCCTCTCCGGGGAAGAAGGGATCGCCTCCGTTGCATCCGGACTCGACGCCGAATTGGTGATTTCTGCCATCGTCGGCGCCGCCGGCCTCCTCCCGACCCTCTCCGCCATCCGCAGCGGAAAGCATATTGCGCTGGCGAACAAGGAACCGATGGTCATGGCCGGTAAGTTGATGCAGGACGAAGCCCGAAAATACGGAGTCAAAATTTTCCCTGTGGACAGCGAACACAGCGCCATTTTCCAGTCATTGGAAGGACACCGGATTGAAGATGTCCGGCGATTGATTCTGACGGCCTCGGGAGGCGCACTCTGGACCGTCTCCCAAGAAGACCTCCAGCACGTCACCCCGGAACGAGCCCTCCGACATCCGAATTGGAAGATGGGCGCCAAAATTACCATCGATTCCGCAACGCTGATGAATAAAGGCTTGGAGGTCGTAGAGGCCCGCTGGCTGTTCGATATTCCTGAATCCCGCATCGATGTCATAGTACATCGAGAAAGTATTATTCACTCTCTGGTCGAGTATCATGACCGTTCAATGATCGCGCAGTTGGGGCTCCCGGACATGCGGACCCCCATCTCGTATGCCATGCGATATCCAGGCAGAATGGCTCTGGATCTCCCGTCGTTGGACCTAACGGAGATCGGCCAACTCTCATTCTGTAAGCCCGATCATGACCGCTTTCCCTGCCTTAATTTGGGGTATGAATCGCTTCGAATCGGAGGGACCATGCCAGCCGTGATGAATGCAGCCAACGAAATCGCCGTTGACGCCTTTCTTCACCACGGTCTTCGGTTCATCGAAATTGCATCGGTCATCCGCAGTACCATGGATGCACATACCCAACAAGAAGTCTCATCCCTTGAGGATGCCTTGGAAGCGGATCGCTGGGCCCGCGAAAAGGCCGAATCCCTGGTGCATGCGTTGCCGCGCTCTTGATCATTTGCATTTCATGCCGCGAATGTTAGAGTAGAAGACTGAACTGAGACAGGGAGTTTCCATGACGTCTGTACTTTCCTGGTCGCCTGATACCGTGTGGTTATTGCTCCAGAAAGCCTGGTGGTTTCTCGTGGTCTTGGGCGTCCTGGTCGCCTTCCACGAACTCGGCCATTTTCTGGCCGCACGTTGGGTAGGGGTCAAGGTTCTCAAGTTTTCCATTGGTTTCGGTCCGAAGCTCTTTGGGCGACAGGTGGGCGAAACCGAGTATCTCGTTTCTGCCGTCCCGCTCGGCGGCTACGTCAAATTGTTCGGGGAGGACGAAGCAGAGGCGACGACCCCGGACGACCGTCGACGCTCCTTCGCTCATCAGGGACTCTGGGGAAAGGTCCTGATCGTCGCAGCCGGCCCTGGATTCAACTTCATTCTCGCCTACTTGATCTTTGCTGGGTGGTTGTCAACCGGCACCCCCTTGTTTGTCCCGACCTTCCGCGACCTCAGTGCCGATATCGAAGCGTTGGTGCCTGATTCGCCAGCCGCACAGGCAGGGATGGAAATCGGCGACCGGGTCGTCAAGGTCAATGGGAAGGATATTTCGACCAAGACCGAGCTCTTGGAGCTCGTCGCAAAAAGCAAGGGACAACCCATCGCACTCGAAGTCCGTCGCGATGGACAACTGAAAACCATCACTGCCACCCCCATCCAGATGAAGGGGGAAGGCGCTCACGACGATGAACCTCTGTACACCATCGGTGTAGAAGAAACACCTCCGCTGGTTACCTCGGTCATGCATGGATCAGCTGCTGCCGCAGCCGGGGTGCAACCAGGCGATCGCGTGGTGACGATCGAGGGGCACAACATCTACACCTGGGCACAAATGACAACTCAGGTCAGGGAACACCCGCTCAAGCCGCTCATATTTGAAGTCATTCGAGAAGGAACCAGAACGACGTTGACCATCACGCCAACCAGTGAAAAGGTCACCGTGAACGGGCAAACACTCGAAGTCGGTAAGATCGGCATTGCAGGCCCTGGCCGCTCATTGATGCGCTCCAACAACCCTGCGGAAGCCGTTTACCATGGACTAGAAGCCACCTGGGGCTGGACCGAACTAACGGCGGTAGGTCTCTATAAAATGGTGGTCGGCGATATCTCGAGCAAGAACATCGGCGGGCCGCTGACCATCGCCAATATTTCAGGAGAAGCCGCATCTCAGGGCGCCTCCAGCGTCGTCTTCTTGATCGCCATCCTCAGCATCAATCTCGGTGTACTTAACCTGCTCCCCATTCCCATTCTCGACGGAGGGCACTTGCTCTTTTTCTTGATTGAGGGCATCCTTCGGAAACCACTCGGAGAACGTCAACGGGAAGTCGCCCAGCAGGTCGGGTTGGTGCTCTTGGTCGGAGTCATGATCTTTGCCTTCTGGAACGACCTTGAGCGCATATTCTCCCACTAGGCGGAATACTGAAACCCTCCACTGATCAACTCACACACTACTCGTTACAACATCATGAAGACATCTCAATTACTCATCCCCACCTTGCGGGACGATCCAGGCGAAGCCGAAACCGTCAGCCATCGACTGATGTTGCGCGCCGGCATGATTCGGAAAGTAGCGGCGGGCATCTATACCTACCTCCCACTCGGTCTGCGCGTGATCCGAAAAATCGAACAGATCATTCGAGAAGAGATGAACCGCGCCGGTGCGCAAGAACTTCTCATGCCGATCGCATCTCCGGCTGAACTCTGGAAGGAAACGGCTCGTTGGGACTACTACGGCAAGGAACTCCTCCGCTTCAAGGACCGTCATGAACGAGATTTTTGTCTCGGCCCCACACATGAAGAGGTCATTACTGATCTCTTCAGACGGGAGGTCCGTTCCTATCGCCAACTCCCCCTGAACCTCTATCAAATTCAAACAAAGTTTCGCGATGAGATCCGTCCTCGCTTTGGGCTCATGCGAGGCCGTGAATTTATCATGAAGGATGCCTATAGCTTTGACCTTGATGAAAACGGCGCCAAGGCCAGCTATCACAAAATGTACGATGCCTACACGAGAATTTTCACTCGATGCGGACTGACCTTTCGGGCAGTCGAAGCCGACACAGGGCTGATCGGCGGGGATGTTTCGCACGAGTTCATGGTATTGGCGGAGACGGGCGAAGCTACGGTCGCGTACAGCGACCAAGGCTCATACGCCGCGAACCTTGAGCGAGCGGAGGTGCTTCCTCCATCCGATATCGACACGTCTCCCCTTCAGCCCCTGACTCCCATTGCCACACCGCAGCATCGGACAGTTGACGAAGTCACGACCTTTCTCAAGATTACCCCTCGCCAACTGGTCAAGACGCTTATCTATCGTGCGGGAACCGACCCTATTGCTGTGCTGATCCGAGGGGATCATGAGGTGAATGAGGTCAAATTGGCGCGGCTCCTCCAAGTCACGGAGGTCGTGTTGGCGGATCCGGAGACTGTCCAACGTGTGACAGGATCCCCCCCGGGGTTTGCCGGACCGGTCGGCCTCCAACAGGTCCGTATCATCGCCGATTATGCCGTCAAGGGAATGAGAAACGTCGTCGTTGGAGCCAACAAGGCCGACACCCATTATCAGAACGCCAATCTCGACCGCGACTTTACTGTCGAGCAATTTGCCGACCTTCGCAACGCTCAACCTGGAGATCCCTCTCCTCGAGGAACCGGTGTATTGTCGCTCGCAAAGGGTATTGAGGTCGGACAGGTCTTTTTGCTTGGAACAAAATACAGCCATAAGATGACAGCCACCATCCTTGACGATCAGGGAAAGGAACGGCTGGCCATCATGGGCTGCTATGGAATCGGCGTCGGGCGGACCGCTGCTGCAGCAATCGAACAAAATCATGATGACAAAGGCATCGTCTGGCCCTACCCCATCGCACCATTTCATGTACATCTCTTGACCCTCAGCCAATCAGACAGGACCATGGAGGTCGCCTCTCGCCTCTATGCCGACCTGATGGCTGCGGATTTTGAAGTCTTATGGGACGACCGCACCGATCGAGCCGGTGTCAAATTCAACGATGCCGACCTGATTGGGGCACCATTCCAACTCATCGTCGGTGACAAAGGGCTTGCAGATGGCATCGTTGAAACGAAAATACGAAGAAGTGGAGTCAAATCCAGAATCGAACCGGGTGAGCTTATCACCTATCTTAAAGCGCATTCCCGCGAAATGCATCCTCCCGTAGCGTAAAGAGTCCATCAGAAATCGCCTTTTCCTTGCCTTCTCGTCCTGTTTGGCTAGACTGAGCCTATCGAACAATAACGGCTAAAGAGGGAGAGGAGGCGGCTTGCCTTTGACTTTCCATGCATTGAGTCTCCACGCGACATCAGAACGAGGCTGGTGGACTTGTGGGGCGACTTGTGCCCCCCGAACTCTGTAACCATGTCATGACTACACACCACTTCATCCGACGCGGAACCCGACTCCTTCATGTCCGGTTCTCAACCACTCCAGCCGAATACACAGCAGATCGATGATGCAGAATGTCCAGGACCTCCAACTCAAGGCCGATCATGCGGAACACCTGAAGCGCATCACTGCGCAAATACACGCAGCCAGTCATCTTGACCACATTCTTCTTGACCTTCATAAGGACATTCTCAGCGTTTTCGATGCTCAGGACCTGACGCTCTTCGCCTTCGATTCAGAGAAGAAAGAAATCTTCTCAAAGGTTCCTCACATCGACGGGGCCGAAGAGGTCCGTATTCCCATAACCGAACAAAGCTTAGCCGGTTTTTGTGCCAAGTACCTTCGCCCAGTCAATATCACCGATGCGTACAATCTTGCGGAACTGCGGGCGATCCACCCGGCATTGCTCCACGACACATCCTACGACAAGCGCACCGGCTTCAAGACCAAGCAAGTCTTGACCTACCCGGTCGTGGCCGACAATAAATACCTCATGGGTGTGCTCCAACTACTCAACAAGAAGAGTGGGAGTCGCTTTACGCGAAAGGACGAGGAAGCTGTCGACGAAATCGCCAAAGCCTTGGGCATAGCTTTTTTCAATCTCAAGAAAACGTCAAAAAAGAATCCGACCAAGTTCGACCTCTTGGTCGGCAGCAACCGAATCACGCAGAACGACTTGGAGCAAGCGCTTGCCGACTCTCGCAAGGGCATGAGCGATCTCGAAAGTATTTTGCTCGAAAAGTATAAGGTTCCGAAACTTGAACTCGGCAAATCCCTCGCCCAGTTTTATAAGTGTCCCTACATTGAGTACAGCGAGCGAACCATTGTTGATGCCGAACTGTTGAAGAACCTCAATGTCGACTATCTTAAGAAGAACCACTGGATGCCGCTGAAGCGGGACCGCACCGCCATCGAGATCCTGACCGATGATCCAGGAGATCTGGACCGCGTCCAAGAT
>JAEURV010000168.1 GCA_016788465.1 Nitrospira sp.
GACTCCGGCAAAAGATCTTCCACCCCTTGCTCATACAGCTGATATTAAAGATGTGGCTATTGTAGGAGGGATGCAGAGTCTCTCTACCCCTTCCGACAAGAGGGAGGGGATCGCAGTGAATCTTGACGCAACGGGGAACCAGGACATGGTTCGCCCGGAGTCACACAACCCTACTGTGCAGCATACAGGGGACATGAAAGCGACATCGAGCGAATCCAGTGGATTGGACATGCCGGTGGCGACGGGGGTAGCAGGTATGATGCTGGTACACGGACGTACTGGAATGAAAGGCAAGATGACGGTTATGAGTAGACGAATGCGAGGGCTTCCTCAAGAGCCTCCGTCCGATACAAAATCTGGCGACTCGAACGAAAATGAGGCGGGATCGCTTCCAGAGGAGTCCGGGAACCATCGCAACGTCTCACGTAAATCCGGCTCGTCCTAACCAGCAGTATTCATGAGCGCTGCTACTGCAATCGCGGATTTGCTGCTACGACGAGCTTACGGCGGGCAGGCCCGCTCCTCGCGACGTCGACGTACTGTGTCAAGTATGTCTTAGTCTCTCGATCCTCCACATGCTCCTTTCATCTGACTTTGGGATTTCGTGACGACCCGTCATGAATAGGCAGGCTAGTGCGCGAGATGGGTAAGAGTCGCCTGCAAGTGCGTGAAACGTATCTCGCCTTTCGATCGGACTCAGGGCCGTGAGCTTGTCGAACGGGGAAGCGTCGTGCGTGAAGTGCTTCGGGCAAGGGTGTGACGTTTCACCTTTCACGTCGCATGTTTCAGGTTGATGGCTTCTGTCTGACCTGAAACCGCAAGCATGAAACTCAGGATCAATGCGCAAACGACGAACGATAAAAACCCCGGCCACGGATCGGCAATTGTAGCGGAAGTGTTGATGAATGGTGCGGACGAACAACACATTGGGGAAATCAGCTTGGCATCTGCACCGGAGGCTTGTACAATGCGCCTATGTCGCAAACATCCCTACTCTCACGTATCACGGTTGATCCGGCTGTGTGTCACGGTAAGCCGTGCATTCGTGGGTTGCGGTATCCCGTCGAGAGTATCCTTGAATATCTCGCGGGGGGCGATTCTGTAGAACAGGTGCTCGCCGAGTTTCCAGACCTTGAGCGGGACGATATCCTTGCCTGCCTAGAGTTTTCCCGCAAGATGCTGGCAGCCAAGAGTGTGCATCTGGCACTGACGTGAACTTTCTGGTCGATGCGCAGCTCCCACGTCGGGTCTGTGTCATGCTTGCTCAGCACGGGCACAACGCCATCCATACATACGAACTTCCAACCGGGAATGCGACCAAAGATTCCCTCATTAACGAGATCTCGGTCAATGAGCAGCGTGTCGTCGTCTCCAAAGACTCTGACTTTTTCTATTCTCATGTCTTGCATGG
>JAEURV010000259.1 GCA_016788465.1 Nitrospira sp.
TGTATCGCATCAGGCCGTGTTGACGAGCGCGGCGGGATTCACCTTGGTGGAGCTCATGAGCGTTGTGACGATCGTCGGGATTCTGGCGACCTTGGCGGTGCCAAACTATCAGCAGAGTGTCATCAAGGCACGGGAGACGGCGCTCAAACACACCCTGTTTACCTTGCGCGATGTGATCGACAAATACCGAGCCGATAAAGGTACGTATCCGTCAGCCCTGACTGATCTGGTCACAGCTGGATATCTTCGGTCCGTACCGACCGATCCGCTCACGGGATCCACCACTACGTGGCAGGCAATCCAGGACTCCGTCGAGAGCGGGATCTTCGACGTGCACAGTGGAAGTCCATTCGTGTCCATCATCGACGGCAAGCCTTATAACGAGTGGTAGCCCATGCGGACCGGTGGAACACAGACTCACGTGGCTCTGCGAATCGTGCTGATGGGCGCGACGCTCGGGGGATGTGCCACCGCGTCAGAGGTGCCGGTGCTCCATGGCATCCACGAGGCGGAGCGCGCGCTGCAGTTGATGCAGGAGCGTGAGAAGGAATTGACCGCGCTCCGAGCCGAGCTGGCCGCGACTCGCATCGCTGCCGCGAAGCAGGAGGCGGAGCTCCATGACCTGCGCACCTCCGTGGTCCAGTTGCGACAGGAGAACGGGGAGTCGCATCAGGCGCTCGTGGAGGCGAAGCGAGCTCTTGATACCCGTGACCGTGAACTAACGGCGATGAAGATGGAACATGAACGACCGGTCCAGGCCTCCGTGCCAACGAGTGACAAGGAACATGATCTGACGGCGTTGCACCACACGGTGGCGTCACTGAGCCAGGAACTGGGGACCATCAAGGCAGCGATGGCCCAGATCAGTCGTCCGCCGCCGGCTGCAGCAGCGTCATCAGGTGACCTGATGGCCGCAGCCCTTTCGAGCCAGCCGGCACTCAGTGTCCGTCGCCCCGCTTCTGCCTGGAACCATGAGAAGACCCACGGCATGATCCCGGCGGTGCATCGTCTTGGCGAGGACGACCAGCGGCCGCGACCCTCGTGGATCACGGTGCAACCGGGTGAGAGTTGGTGGACGTTAGCTCGGAAGCATCACACAACCATCAAGGCGTTGCGTAGGGTCAATGGTCGAGTCGGCGATGCCCTCATGGTCGGTGACGTGCTCCGGCTTCCATAAACGCACCGGACTATGGATACCTTGACCGCCATCCTTCGACGTCGCGATCTGCTCACGACAGAGCAGCTCGACGAGCTGTCGTTGCGCGCGCAGGGCTCGCCGCGCACCTTGGCCCGTTTGATCGCTGAGGACAGACTCCTGTCAGAAGCCAGCCTGGCGGAAGTGTTGGCCGAACAGGCTGGAGTGCCCTACCGTGGGCTCGAGGACTACCGCGTCGATTTCGATGCCTTTCCCACCATCCCGGTGGACTGGATGCGGCAACATGGGTTTGTGCCGCTGGACGACCGCGACCGGGTGCTGACGATCGCCGTCTCGGACCCGACCGACCTCAAGACATTGGACCTGCTCGAGCGCTTGTTGGGACGAGACCTCTCGCTCTGTGTGGCACCGCCCAGCGCGATTGCCGACGCGCTCAAGGAGAGCGAGCGGAACAGCCACGTCGTTGCGCGGATCACCGAAGAGTTTCGTCCGGTGCTCATTCACGAGAACGAGCAGGGCGAAGAAGTGCTGTCGCAGGAAACGATCCCGCAGGATCAGAGCCCGATCGTCCGCCTCGTGGACACCATCGTGAAGAATGCGTTGCAGAAACGAGCCAGCGACATTCACATCGAGCCGGCCGATGGGGTGACAGAAGTCAAATACCGGATCGATGGGGTGCTCTATCTCGCTATGGAGCCGCTCGACCTCCGATTTCATAATCCCTTGGTATCCCGCATCAAGGTCATGTCGGAACTCGATATCGCCGAGCGCCGGGTGCCGCAGGACGGCCGGTTCAAGCTGCGTATTGAGCAACGGACCATTGATTTTCGCGTCTCCATCATTCCCAGTGTCTATGGCGAATCGGTCGTCATTCGTATTTTGGCGAAGGAAGAATTCACGGCAGCCAACAAAGGGCTGCACCTCGACTCGCTGGGGTTGAAGCCGGAGGATTTGGCCAGATTTCGCCGGGCGATCACGGCCTCCTACGGGATGGTGCTGGTGACCGGCCCGACGGGGAGCGGCAAGACGACCACCCTCTACGCCGCCCTCAACGAAGTGAATACCAAAGAAGACAAGGTACTCACGATCGAAGATCCCGTGGAGTATCAGTTGAAAGGCGTGGTGCAGATTCCGGTGAACGAGAAAAAGGGTCTCACCTTCGCCAAGGGGCTCCGGTCAATCTTGCGCCACGATCCCGATAAGATCATGGTGGGCGAAATTCGCGATGCCGAAACGGCGCAGATCGCCATCCAATCCGCCCTGACCGGCCACCTCGTCTTTACGACGGTCCATGCGAACAATGCGTTCGACGTGATCGGACGCTTCGTAAACATGGGGATCGAGCCCTACAACTTCGTGGCATCCTTGAACTGCATCATGGCGCAACGCCTGGTCCGGAAACTCTGTGCGTCCTGCAAGGTCCCGATCACAGTCAGCCCGGACCAGTGCGTGCAACTCGGATTCGACCCGACCCTGTTCGTGGGCAAGGTCCTCTATGGGGATAAAGGTTGCGTGGACTGTCACGGGTTGGGGTTTCGTGGGCGCCATGCGATCACGGAGTTTCTTCCGGTCACGGACCGGATCAAGGATCTCATCCTCGAGAAGAAACCCCCGTCCGAGATTCGACAGGCTGCACTCGATGCCGGGATGACGAGTCTGCGGGAGGCGGGGATCGCCAAGATCTTGGCGGGGGAGACCACGATGAAAGAAGTCAACCGCATGACGTTTTTGGGGTGAGGCATGATTCGCTCCCTCTTTCCCATTCATCGCCCACGGCTCGGCCTCAGCTTCCGGGCTCACGGGCTTGATCTCATCGAAGTCCGTCGTCGGTGGAGACAGCCTCCAATCGTGGTGCGTGTGGCGAGCCGAGCGTTCCAGGCCGGCCTGCTGGTTCCCTCTTCGACGACACCGAATATGGCTGATCCCGCTGCGGTCGCCAAGGAAGTCGACGCGCTCCTGGAAGGGGTACGCGATCGAACGGTGGCGATCGATCTTCCGATGGCCTGCGGAACGCCGGCGCTCTTGCATTTTGAAACGTTCCCCGCGGCTCGTACGGAACAAGAGGCGCTGCTGCGCTGGCGACTTCGTCAAGAGGAACACCTCACGGCGCCGGATCTGACGCTGCGCTGGCATTGTAGTCCTCAGGGAGACCCTCCCGCGAGGGCGGTGTCGGTTCTGGTGGTGGCGATTCGGCAGATTATTCTGGATCAGTACCATCATGTCTGTGAGGCGGCGCACCTGCTGCCTGTGACCATGGGATGGTCGACGTTCCATCTCCTGCATCTGGCCCGGTCGGTCTTTCCCACGGAGGCCCACCTCTACGTCGCCCATCGAACGGCTGAGGCGTTGATCGTGCTCGCTCTTCAGGAGGGGCGGCCCGTTCGTCTGCGTGTCAAGCCGATCCGGCCGACGACGGGTGATCTCAAGACCGCGTTGCTCCAGACGTTGCGTTATTTTTCCCAGGATGACCCGCCTCAGCATCCTGATCGGGCTCGCGTGACCCCGCTGTACTTAGTTGAAGAAGGTCCATCCGGGGATGAGTCCTGGTCGGCGCGGGACGCAACGGATGTCTGGATGCTCTCCGAGGATCCTCACTGGACGGTCCCGGTGACGCGTGCAGGGTGGACGACGGTATCGGTAGTGAGTGCGGTGGCCGTTCCCGAGCCGGCTCCGTTGGGAGTCGTGGCCGCGCTGTTGGCGGCCTGACACGACGATGAGGCACTTGTTTACAGCGACCTTCCGTTTTGCTCCACGCGTGGGCGTGCCATCCCGTTCGCTTTCCATTGCGCCGGGCTGTCTGCCCGTGCTGCGCGGCGTTCAATGGGGACTGGCTGGTCTCCTCCTTGGCTCCAGCCTGCTCACGGCGATGATGTGGATGACGAGACAGGCCATCGACGACGACGCGACTCGGTACGCCGAAGCCGGGGAGCGGACGACGGCGCTCAATCAAGCATTTACCGCACAACTGGAACGGGACCAGCTCACGCTCTCCGCTGCGCAGGTGGCGGGGATCCAGCAGGAGATTCGCGTGGTGAATCAGCTGGCCGAGAAGCGGGACTTTTCGTGGACGCAGTTGCTGGCTGACTTGGAAGAGGCCCTGCCGAGTGGCATCTCGGTCAGCCGTATTCAGCGGGATGGGAATACCTCCGCCCTCACGATCACTGGCCATGTGACCGGTATGGACACGTTACAGCGGCTCCTCTCCGCATTGCAGGCCCACGCCGGCTTTCACGACCCGGTCCTCCATCGCCATGACCTCAGCGAGTCTTCCGGTTCCGCCGGGAGAGGTGTACGGGACAGCTCGGGCGTGGACTTCTCGGTGACCGTGCAGTATCGCGGGATGGGTGGGAAAAGAGGTTCGCATGAGGTTTCCTAGTTTCCCCGTCGTCACCGTGCCAAAGGCGGCCTTGCGGCGGCTCTTGCCGCTCACGGTCCTCACCGGGCTTTCCGTCGCCGTCGCCGTCGTGAGCTATGTCTACGGATTGAAGCCGGCTGAAGCGCGTCTGGACGCCATCGAGCGGGCGTACCACTCGGCGAAGCAGGTCCAGACGGCGTTGCAGCAGACCAGAGCCCAACAGGTGCAAGTGCGAGCGGCGCAGCGACAGCTGGAGACCGAGCGCGCTGCGTTGCCGACGCGCGCAGAATTTTCATCGTTGGCGCTGGCCGTCTCGGAACTGGCCAAACGCGAACAGGTCACGATTCCAGGCATGAGCTATGACATGCAGAAGAAGGACGGGCCTCAGCTCGTCAAGGCTACGATGGCATTCCGAGCCACGGGGGATTATGCGGCGATCTATCGATTTGTGCATCGCTTGGAAACGGCCGAGCGTTATCTGGTCATCGAGAGTTTGGATGTGGCAGGAGAACACATGCGAGAGACGGCGGCCACACGAGTGGTCGTGAATATCACAGTGACCACCTATCTCCGGCACGAGGCGGTGTGATCGAGGCGGAACCGATGACAGCTCGCAAGAAATGGATGGGGTTCAGCGGGTTACTCGCGGTGTGGGTGGCCATGGTGTATGTCAATGTGCTGACGGTTCAGTCCCAGCAAGAAGTGCCGCTCACATATACGTCAGGATCGGTGGCCCGGACGAAGTCAGCAAACGGGACAACCGATCGCTGGGAGGTTCGCTCGCTCAAACCGCCGGTCCGGGATCTGCCCGTCACCCCCACCAGGAATCTCTTTGCGGGCACTACGGTGTCGCACCCGCAGAACACGGAGGCTAGGATCGCGGCCCGGAAGAGAAAGCCGCCGGCGATGGTGGCTGAGGTGCCAGCCACCCCGCCGGCTCCCGTGACTCCGCCTCCTCCCTCGCCGGAAGAACTCGCCAAGCAACAGGAGGCGCTGCGACTCCAACAACTCCGAGAGCAGATGGCCCAGTACCGGTATCTGGGCTACGTCAATCAGAACGGCGTGCAGAAGGCGTTTCTGGGCAAAGGCCGAGAACTCTATATCCTGCAGGAGGGTGAGACGCTTGATGGAAAGTTCCAGGTGGTTCTAATTGAGGCAACCTCGGTGAAGTTGCTCGACACGGACTCAAAGCTTGAGCAAACGCTGAAGCTTAAGAAAGAGGACTCGTCTGCCACCGGGGCCTGATCGCGGTCAACAAGCGATCCCCATGTATGCTTTTCTCATGCGCAGACATCAGACGCATCTCTTGTCCAATGTGATGATCCCTTTTCACGAAGACGTGGCTTATGCGGAACGACGAACCGTCGCTTGACCTTCGCTCAAGCGATCGCATTCGCTCAAATTCTTTCCCCGATCCTGAGGGCCAGATTTGTGTCTGATTGGGACCTTTCCGAATCTCCCAGGGCCTTTACTGATCGGAGAGTAATAGTTAAGGAAGTCCAGGTACTGCGGCGCGACCACAATCTTTCCCCTGAATCTTCTATTGAGAGTGTCGCTGCCCCACGTCGCAAGAACCTAGACGATCAAGCCAAGCCCGACCGATTTCTTGATCAGTTTCCAGACGGCGCAATAGGCTTCTGGGCCGTACCAAGGTAATGGAATGCCCATGAGCTGCCGCTAACCACTGGCAGCTCCTGGCGGTCTTCGACCATCGGTCTCCGACCCAAAGCAGAAGTACATGACCGCCCGCTACCAAAAAGAGGCTTCTTACGCTGATCCGCATATGAATCCGTGATACATGGTCGATGTGCCGTCACTCATTGTGCCACCATCGATGATGGGGTATTGTTCACGTTCATGGTAGGTTGCTACGCAATGGAACATGGCAGATCCCGTTCTTACTTGGATCCGCCGAGCTTTGTTATGTTCACTTTGGACGAGCAATGTAGCAATGGATGACGCTGAGCTCGAAGGCCGCTGTGCAACCATGGATAGATGGGGGGAATCGGTCCGACAAGAACTGGCCAAGTTGATCTCTGAGAACCCAGCCAAAGTCATATATCATTACACGGACGTGCGTGGGCTCATCGGTATGATTACCTCCGGGCGAATTTGGGCGACGCATGTGTCTCGCCTAAACGACACAACGGAGTACGAGATAGGCGTATCTTTTGTTACAGATTTCATTCGAGCTAACCTTCAACGAGCATCCAAGCCAATTATCGACAAAGCAATCTCTGAGTTCCGATTCGTCGATACCTATATCGCGTGCTACTCTGCCGCTACAGATTTACTTAGTCAATGGCGTGCGTACTCCGGGGCACAAACTGGCTATTGCATTGGGCTCAAGACAAGCGAGATGGCCACGACAGATAGTCTAATGCCTTTACTGGAGAAGGTTATCTACTCCAAGACGATGGCCGAATCGGTTCTTTCACTGTTATTGGTACGCGTTGATCAATTTCTTAACGACCACGAATTTGGGGAAGTTGAGGTTGGTTATCTCATAGGGATGTTGCTGGGCACCTTCAACAACGTAGCCTGTATCATCAAGGACCCCGCATTTATAGAGGAGAACGAATACAGGCAGATCTACCAACCTGCCAGGTCAGCTCTCTCCCTGGGCACAAAATACAGAGCGGGACGATTTGGATTGACTCCATACGTTGAGATCGAATTCCTTCAGAAGCGAAAGCTTCCCATACAATCAATCATGATCGGACCATGTCGAGATCTAGATTCTGAAACTAGATCACTTAAGCTCATGCTCTCTCAGCATGGATATGGCGATGTCGAAGTGTCTCCATCCAGAACACCACTTAGGATATAAGGAGGATTGAATTCCATGTGCGGCCATAACAAATCGTTCCAGGCAACATCGCCATCAGAGTGCTTGTGCGGCTGAGCTCAAACCTTAATGCGACAGGGCTGAGGACCGCCTTATGGCTGTGCGATCTCTGCGCTGGACTTCCTCACTTGTCGATGGCAGCCTCGACCCGAACCAGTCGATCACCGAATTAAAAACAGCCATTTGCACCACCGTTGGTGATGGGATATTGTTCGCAAATCCCAGTAGCGTGTTAGCCGGACAGAAAATGGCAGATCCTGGTTTTACATGGATCGCCTATACATTGTTAGGCCGCACGATCTGGACTGATATGTCGTCGAACTTCCATGAGAGGGATACAGAGTCGCTAGATGCTTACTGACATCTTTGCTCGTAGGTACGAGAATCGGCCGCTGTTCAACACAGTGGGACCGCGTGAACAAGCACTGTTCGTCCAAGCTTACAGAATCATTAATGAGCAGCTCTTTCCGTACTACGGGCATGACAAGAAGGTTGACGAAACGGCGAAGGCCACGTGGACGAGCTTGCATGACCAACTGACAATGGAGCTCGGCATCAAGGAGCTATCCGCAAGGGTGTACTCCTATCAGGGCGAGTGGATGGGCAAGCCGTATACATCTGCAGGCTCGTACGCCATCAATTCGGTCTGTGAGAACTGGATTACCCACAAGTTCAGCGATGGCCTAGACCCCGATGTCTTTGTCAAGAGAAGGTTGAGCTTTGTAGAGCTCGCATTTCGCAAACGTGAACAACAGATCACGTATATCAACATGCAGCTCGATGGCGCGTTGCGCACCGCCGCTCGGCAGGATGCGGCACCGAGGCGCAATACCGGGCTGCGCATCCCCGGAACTATTCAGTCGAACGTCGACCGTGTAAAGTGGAACAACGAGCACATCAACGCAACGTTCCAAGGACATGTACACGAACTAAACGAGCGATTTAGGCAGGCTGGCATGCCGGTGCACTACCACAATGGATATATCCAAATCACGACCGACTCGCTGACGCAAACGCAGATTGAGCAACCATTCTGGGATGCCGTGAAGGACCAGAAATGGGTGAACGTCAGCACCGACATGGCCACGGCGATTGACGTTCGCGACACGGGCGGCCGTGATCCGGCGTTCTACGCTGGCAAGGCGCTCGAGAGCACTATCAAGATCATCAGCAATGAGAAGAACTGGACAACTGGCAAGGAGAAAGGTGCGTCCGACTACCTGAACCACCTCGAAAGCAAGACAAACAGGCGTTTCATCGACCCATGGGAGCGGCAGATTCTGCAGGCGTTCTTCAACGGCGTGCGCAACGAGTATGGGCACGGTCCCGGTAGTGACCCAATGCCGACAATGACAGGGCCGCAGATCGATCAGACCATCGAGTTCTGCATGTCATGGATCAAAAGCCTCATCAAACGGCTCTAGACTCATATAAATGGAAATAAGGGTCAGAGAACTATTTCGTGACTGGAGGGCATCGGCGAGCAAGCTGGACGGCTATGAGTCGGGGCCACACGGGAGCGACCAAAACCAGCTATGTCCCACAAAGAAATAGCACACGGACCTCCATTCTCATTATTCTTGAACGGCTATACGCCGAGCCATAAAGACTTCGACTTGCGCAGGAAAGACGTGATGCCCAGCCAAAAGGTTAACGTCTCGGTCAACTGGACGCCCCAACAACTGCTCTGTTGGTGCTCCGTCCGTGCTGCGCGCTCCGGCGCCAGTTGTCTCCAGCGTTAACGCGACAAGACTCAGGACCGCTTGATTGGGGGGTGCAACCCCGTCGCCGAACTTCAACTTGTGGCCGTCTCCGACCATCGGTCTCCGACCCAAACCAGAAGTCCACGACTGACTGCTACCGGAAGGGAGGTCTCGTGCCGGCCCGCATAATCACCCGTGCTACATGGTCGATGGGCCGTCACTCATTGCACCACCGTTGATGATGAGATACTGTTCACGAGCATTGGCATTGAAGGTGTGTTACACGGATAGAAAATAGCAGATCCGGTTCTTAGATGGATCCGCCAAAACATTGTTAAATGCCAAACAAGGAGGTCAAAATGACAAACTCGGAAGACTTGCAACGTGATACAACGGCGGCGCTCGGTGATGTGGAAAGACTTCGTAGAGAGCTCTTAGAGTTCTCGGAACTAAGGCCATTAGAACCAGCATTACGAGATTTACGGACACCTCTAGCTGATGATTTGAACGAATTTCGAAACAGAGTGGCTCAGTTACTTGACAGAATCTACCAACTACTCAGAGAAATCAGATCTTCAGAGGTCGGAAGAGCAAAAGAGGGATTAGCCTTTTCTCTCTCAACACTCGCGAATGAGCTAAATGCACAACTCGAATGGCTCAGGGGTATTCTTGAGCATATAGAAAACATGATTCAAGACAGCATAGAAACAATTCCTGAATGGTTTGTAAGACAAGTTACGAACCCCGTTCGTGCTGCACTGAACAAATTGAAAGCATATTTAACACCCTTGCTGAAACGTTTCCTATCAAAAATATGGCAAATTATTTCTAACCTACTTACACCCAAGGAGTGGAAGCTTCAAGGGAAAGTGAGCACGGGTATCCTAGGGCTAGCAGATGTAGGCATAGAGATAACATTTGGCCCATAAGATTCTGGCATTCCGAAATTAGTCATTTAACAATCGGTTCGAGTTGGAGTTGGAAAACCTCCGGCACGCTTTTCCAAGTCACTCAACCGAAGCGTTAACGCCATAGAGCTGAGGACCGCTTTATGGCGGTGCGATCTCAGCCACGAACGTCCGCACTTGGCCGATAGCTGACGGTGGGTGCGGGTGACGACAATCAACACCCAATCTGATCCTTGGTGGTTGTTCATGCCCCACACCAAGCTGCGCGGCATCAGCGTCGAGGAACCCTTCTGCCGCAGCCCTTTAAGTTCGGTTTGGCGTCTCGCCTGCGGCGACCGCGCTGCTCCTGGTTCGCTTCGCTCATCCCGTCAGACGGCGGGACTCACGCCCTGCACATGATCCCAATCACACAGACCGATGGACGGCACCGCGCACGCGCCGTGCCGCACCCGTATTCGAGTGGCACCGTCCATCCGCGCCGCGCAGATGGACCGTGCGAAGACGCCTGCTCAATCCGGTCTCGTCGTTCGCATCGGTGGGGGAAGAAAGACCGCTGACAGACAGGAGGAGAGGGGATGCGGCCTTGCCAGTGTGTCGTGAGGCTATCACACCGTTCTCACGGTCAAGGCCTGCGCTGCGGCGATTCCGCATGCTTGCGAGCGTGCTGCGCACTGCCCTGACCGCTGTGCGTGCGGTGTGCTGGAGACCCTCCACTCAGGCAATTCCGCCTGAGACAACTCGGAGGGACTGACATGACACCATTCAACAACGAACACCCAGCGATCGTGGCGACCGTGGTGCCGGAAGAAGACCGGCTCGAGTTTCTGCCGCGGCACTTTGGCAAGCATATGCTCACGGTCGAGAACTATGTGTACGCACAGTTCGCCAAGCTGTGTCCCACATACATCGGAGGGTATTGGCACTTCTATGACTTGAGTAACGGCGGGTGTTATCTCGCACCACATCATGAACGCTATGCACTCGTGCATGCGGACAGTTTCTTTGACGCCACCGTCTCGGGCGATGCCGCCGGGATCATCGTGTCGCTCTTCACGTTCAGCCACCTGTCCTTCCTGTTGGAGAACGATCCACTCGGTCCTCGGATCGCAGACTACTTCCATCTGCTGCGTGATTTCGCAGGCGATCATCCCGAGGCCGGCCTGATCTTTCGAGCGATCGACTGATTGGGTCAACAGGGCCGGCGGGCCTCGCTCGCTCGTCGGCCTTGTCTGATCAGACCAGTTCTCTCTTCCTTTCCCAAAATTTGTCTTTCCGATCCTGACCCACGAGTGTGTTGGACCGTTCCACCAGCACGGTGGCACCGCGCCCGCGCCGTGCCCCTCTCACGCACCGTCGCGTCGCCTGCGGCGCCTCGACCGTGCGGATTGTTCTCCTTCTCCATCCCATTTCTTCGCTCCCCATGGTGTGGGGCACGTCCGGGTGCAACCGCGCCAGCCAACTGGCCGGGAGGGCTGTCACGCTCGCAGCCGTCCGAGGCCCCAGACTCGGATGTTCTGTTGCGCCTCCTGCTGTGCGTGAGAGGCGCAACACATGTTTTTGAAAGAGACCGGTGGGCCGGTCGACGCGATGTGGCCGTTGGTCTCGTGGGTGGCTGTTCTCATAGGGAGACAGCTCAAACTGAAAGGAGAGAGAAATGAAAGCAGCAGTGATGTGTAGACCGAATGTGCGAACGAAAAAGAAAACACAGAATGAGATCCGGGCGGATCGGGCGCAACAGGCGCTTCAGTATTACCGCGTGGCCGGGTTACGGGAGCACGGCGTGGACGACGAGACGCTAATTGCTGACTTCCTCACCGATATCCGGCATTTGGCTGATCGATTGGATCTCAACCTTTGTCAGATCGATGGGTTGGCCTATCTCAATTACCTCGCCGAAGCTGGATTGAAGCTACGGTGAAAAGAAAACGGGAGTCGGAACGGCAGCAACCGTTCCGGCTCCCTCACCACGTTTTACGAACCAGGAGGCCCAAACATGGCTAAGAAAGCAGTAACAGGAACGGGCACACAGAAAGCAAGCGGCGAGGTGTTGGTCCCGCTGTATCGGTTGCAGGTGGTGAAGGAAGCACACGCGCCGCTGTACGGAGTGCCGAGGATTCAAGAGTCGGGGGATGTCTACCGATTACTGCACTCACATTTTGAAGGCAAACCACACGAGGAGTTTGTCGCGGTGTTTCTCGACTCCAAGAATACCGTCGTTGGCTATCAGGTGGTGTCCGTCGGATCACTCAATCTGTCGATCGTCCACCCACGTGAAGCATTCAAGGCAGCGGCGTGCATGAATGCGGCGGGGGTGCTATTCGCGCATAACCATCCAAGCGGTGATCCGACGCCGAGTCAGGAAGACCGGGCGCTGACGGATCGACTCGTCCGTGCAGGCGACATCCTCGGGATTCGCGTGTTGGATCATATCGTCATGGGTGATGAGCGCTATGTGTCGTTTGCCGATTCTGGCTGGCTGAACGCTCATGAGACTTTTGCATAGTGATCATGCACACACAGAAAGAGGCATACATGACACATCATGCTCACAAGACATCACCCAACACCAACTGTTTAGAAGGCTGGCACTGCCCGGATTGCCACAGCTGGGGACCCTTCACGGTCGAGGTGACAACGTACGTGTTGCTCTGGGATGACGGATCAGATCTGTCCTCCGATCATGGCAGCCATGAATATGACGACGCCTCTGTGGCGATCTGTCAAGCCTGTGGGAAACACGCCACCGTTGGCGACTTCCACCACGAGGAGGTGTGAACCATGACGAAACGAGCACAACGCCAATTCGTCGGCGATCTGTTGAGGAACATTCGTCACGACATCATGGGTGCAATTCACTCCGGCCTGATTCCGACAGAGTGGGATGGGATCGAGTTGCGCGAGTTCATCGCGGACAAGACCCAGCGATCCCGCGCGGCTCATGCGCTCGTCGGCCGACGAGCGAAGGACGACCACAACCACATGATCATCAGGGCAGGCTTATAAATCAGGAAAAGAAAGGACGGGGACATGAATCCAGAGACCATCTTTGTGACGCCAGACGGCCAAGCAGGAGCAGAACACGAACTGATTCCGAGCCTCAGCATTGCCAATCTGTTGCAACAACGGGAGGCGGTCATGACCTTGTTTCAGGAGGCGCTGGCAAAGCTGGAGCAGGCGCACGCCCTGGCGCTCGCCGCCCGGATTGGCTTTCCAGATATTTCATTATCCCGTGATTGGCGCGGTCACGGCATCCGCGTAACGGATGAGGGTGCCAATCGGACGACGCTGTTGGAGACGTTACAGGCCTCTGTGGACGCCGGAGGATGGACGACGCTATTGAACGACTCCGGTCTGCGCTCGATCATGTGCGCGTCGAAGCGAAAGGCGGTGGATGAGCAAATCCACGGCGGGAAGGTGCCGGAACTGACTCGTGAGGCGATTGTGAGTACCTTCTCGACGCTCCACGAATCACGTGAGGAGATGTTTGACCAAGGCGTGATCGAGTGTTTTAAGCGGCTCTCATGGGATTACACAACCAACCAACCGCAGAAATTCGGGAAGCGGATCGTGATGACGTATCTGACCTCGTACGGCAGTGCCAATCACACCGCAACCGATCACCTCGACGACCTGTTGCGCGTATTTCATCTGTGCGACGGCAAGCCAGAGGCTGACTACCGCCATGCGTCCTACAGTCTGATTTCAACGGCGATGCAGGCGTCGTCAGTCTGGCCGAAGCTTGCCGAGAATGATTATGTCTCCATTCGGCTCTTCAAGAATCACAATGGGCATGTGACCTTTAAGCGACCGGATCTGATCCAGCGGCTGAACCGAATCCTCGCCAAACACTATCCTCACGCGTTACCCGCGCCGAAAGGTTGAGGAGGATTGGCGCTGGTGGGATGGGACAGCAGGTGAGAGGGGAGGGAATCACGACGTTTTCCTTTGATCGCGTGTCCCGCCCCTCACCCACTACGGGGCGGGAACGCCCGATTCCGATGTCGGCGGATAGGGCGTTGCAGGCGTGCCAGCCCTCTGAGGCTGTTGGCTGGC
Source organism: Nitrospira sp. (assembly GCA_016788465.1). Classification (GTDB taxonomy): domain Bacteria; phylum Nitrospirota; class Nitrospiria; order Nitrospirales; family Nitrospiraceae; genus Nitrospira_D. Next base: position 14,024 of record JAEURV010000259.1, read on the forward strand.
GCGAGTGCTCGCCTCATCAGCCGCCCCACTGTCCCCATGTTTTGGGGATAACCGTGTGAACAGATCGAGCAGTTGCGCTGAATGTTCACGAATGAAGACCGATTGAGCACGTTGCCTACTCTTTAGGCATCGGTTCTGTGCGGATGTCGCCACAATCTGTTGGGGTGGACTCACGAGTTACGGTCGGAGCGTCCAATAGACCACGACGGCTGAGAGAAAGGTCACGAGTGCTGCGAGGAGATTCACGTACCCCACTGTAGTGGCCCTGCGCAGTCGCGTCTCGGTCGTTTCCACTACCTCGGTGACTTCCTTCCGGATGGTACGGGCCAGGTCCGTGGTGTGAGTCGCCATCTGCGCCTTCATGGTCTCCGTGCTCGCGGTCAGCGAGGCCGTGACGATCCGCTCCGCTTTGGCTGTCGTCTCCGTGCTCCATCGATCGAGTAGGCCTTCGAGCGTGGTGCGATAGTCCTCGAGCATGGCGTGTTGCGCGGACCGGCTCTCGGCCAATAACCTAGCGTGCATGGTCTGCACCATCAAAATCGGGTCCGCTCTGTCCAGCGCCACGCCATGCTTCGAGGCAATGTCCTTGAGCAAGTCGTCGGTGGGGTCCTCGCCCATCACAACACCGGCACAGCCGAGAACTGTTCAAAGAGCTGCTTCTTGATGATCGACAACCGTTGCCGTGCCATGATCGTGAGCGAGGGGAGGGCGCTGGCCTCATCAAAGGTCAGATGGGCTTGGAGCATGTCGCTGAGATCCCGCCCAAACGTTTCCTTTTTCAACTCCGGGAGCGGGATGACAGCCGAGATCCGATCTTTGTGCTCCCGATAAGCCTTCATCTGCTCAAAGGATTTTCCCTCCAACTCGATCGGCCCCCAGTACGGATTCAACCAGACGACGAAGGGGACGTCAGCCGGGAACTGACGGATGAGCTGCGTCATCCCGGTGAGCGTGTCGAGCAAAGCTTGTCCTCCGGTGACGACCGTATGCACGATGAGCTGATGGCCCATGTCGCGCAGCAAGGTCGGCACGTGATTCGACAGCACATAGGCCGAGAGCGGCACGAAGGAACTCGCGCCATTATCAATAATCACATCAGTTTTCGCGTTCGCGATCTGTTCAATCAACTGATCAAACCGGCGCGGATCGATCTCCTCGTGCTGCAGAATGCTCAGCCGGGACACCTTCAAGTTCTTGTAGGCCTCAAACGACGCATTGACCGGATCGGTATCGAAACAGAGCGGGAGTTTGCCTTTGCCCAGTTTGTACTGAGCGATGAACGCCGCAATCATGGATTTGCCGACACCGCCTTTGCCTTGCAAGATCAGATGAATGGATGCCATTAGATGAGTTCCTCCTTGTTGGGAACAGGATTAAACGTAAAGCCCGTGGTCCCTTTCGCGGGGACCGGCTCGCGCGGAAGAGGCGTGGTACCGGTTCGGGTTCTCGCGGGCGCCAGGATCCACTTCTTCACGTACAGACGAAAGGCCTGATAGCTGAAGGTCACCTTCTGTTCCGCGTGTAGTGTCCGCCAAATCGTGATCACGGACCAGCCCTCGTCCATCGCCTGACGAATCTCTGGGAGCAACGCGAGAAAGACGGCGCGATTGCGTTCACGGGGGGACGCCGGGTACTTGCTGACACGCTCTGCAATCCGCGCCGACAGACTGTGTGCCATTCGTGCTCCCTGCCTTCCTCGGGACAATCATCACCTACACGAGCCAACAACGTGTAAACAACGCGGTAAGCACACGCTATCCAGAGAAATGAAACCTATCACTACCAGAATCAACGCTTGCAGTACAATGCTTAATGTTGTTATAGGAAGAAAGAACGAGAGTGTGCTGGGCAGGATAGGTGAAGGGGGCCCACCAGTAAACTGGTCGGCCACCCTTCACAGTTCCCTTCTTCGCGCCTGCGCGCTCAACGGGGATCTATCCTGCGGAACAGGCGGATGAAGACTCGAGCACCAAAGAATCGCAAGGATTACCAACCGATCAAAGTCTATTGTTTCCCCGACGAGCGGGAGACCATCGAGCAACAAGCCCACTCGACCGGATTGAGTAAGTCGTCCTACCTGTTGCGTGTCGGCATGGGCTATCCCATTCGCAGCATCGTGGACCATCATCAGGTCGAAGAGCTGGTCAAAATCAATGGCGATCTGGGACGACTCGGCGGACTCATGAAGCTCTGGCTCTCCAGTGGGAAGCCCGCCCCGGGGATCGATGCCCGCACCATCCGTGAGACCTTGAAGAAGATCGACCGGACACAAGATCAGATGCTCGTGCTGATGCAGAAGGTCCTTCGGCCACAGGCCGAACCCATTTCAAGTCCAGGCACGAGCCCACGCACGAGTTCACAGAAGGACGACGACACATGATCATCAAGCATGTCCCGATGCGAACGCTGCGGAAGAGCAATGTCGTGTCCCTCGTGGACTATCTCACCAACACCCACGGTCGACAGGAACGGGTCGGAGAGATCACGGTGACCAATTGCCACAGCGACCGGCACGACGCCGCGTCACTGGAAATGCTCAATACCCAATCGCTCAACACCAGAGCGCAGTCGGATAAGACCTATCATCTCATCATCAGTTTCCGGCCTGGTGAGCTCCCCTCGGCGGCGACCGTTCGAGCGATCGAAGCTCGCATCTGTCACCGACTGGGATTTGGTGAGCACCAACGGGTGAGTGTGCTCCACCATGACACCAACAATGTCCATCTGCATCTGGCCATCAACAAAATTCATCCGACCCGCTATACCCTGCATGAGCCGTACAAGGCCTATCAGGCTTTTGGAGAACTGTGCGACAGCTTGGAGGAGGCCTTTCATCTCGAACGGGACCAGCACCAGGTCCGGAAAACCAGTGGGGAGAATCGGGCGTCAGATATGGAGCGGCAGGCGGGCACCGAAAGCCTGATCGGCTGGATGCAACGGGAGTGTCTTCACGAACTTCGGTCGGCAGACACCTGGTCTGCATTGCATCAGGTGCTGCATCAGCATGGCTTGGCCATCCAACCACGCGGCCAAGGGTTGGTCATCACGGACGGGCAGGGGACCTTTGTGCGGGCCAGCTCGGTGGCGCGGGATCTCTCCAAGATGTCCCTCGAACGGCGTCTCGGTCGGTTTCAACCACCCGGTATCGTCCAAACCGCGAAGCCCACACGCCGCTACGAACCGAAGCCGGTGCGCAGCCGCATGGATACGACAGCGCTCTATGAGCGGTATCAACAAGACCGGCTCGTCCGCGCTCAAAGGCGAGCTGTCGCGATGCAAGAGGCGCGGAGCCGGAAGACGCAGCACATCGATGCGGCCAAGCGAGCCGGACAGATCAAACGAGACACGATCAAATTGACCATGAGGGGACGGATCACGAAGAAACTGCTCTACGCGAAGGTGTCGCAGTCGCTTCGGTCCGATCTCCATCAGATTGTCGATCGACATCGACAGGACTGTGCCGCCATCACGGCACGCTATCAGAGACTGACATGGGCTGATTGGCTCCGACAGCAGGCGCTTGCGGGTAATACAGAGGCGCTGCGCGCGTTACGCGCCAGAGACGCCTCCCGCGGTCTCACCGGCGACACGATCGCGGCAGTTGGAACCAGCTTCGTGAAAGCGGTCGTGGGTGCGCATCAAGACTACATTACGAAACAAGGGACCATCATTTATCGTGTTGGGCTCTCGGCCGTCCGGGACGATGGGGCCCGTCTCCAGGTCTCGCGCGAAGTCACGAACGAAGGAATAGACGCGGCGCTCCGGCTCGCGATACAGAAGTACGGGACTACGATCGCGGTGTCAGGCTCCGATGCGTTTCAAACTCGTGTGGCACAGGTGGCGGCTCACTCTCGTCTGACCATTCGATTCGATGACGCGAGGCTGGAACAGCAGCGGCAACATCTTACTCAGGAATCCCGACGCCCACCCACACGGGATACCCAGTCCAACACAGGTCCGACGCAAACCGCTCCGATACCACTCACCCCGCCGAGTGATGCCGTGCTTCGCCATCTTGCGGAACAGGAACGAAAACGGTTACAGATCATTCGGACGCCGACCGTCAGACGCTTCGAGGCACGAGACCAGGGGATTGTGCAGTTCGGTGCTGTGCAGAAGATCGACGGCAGGTCTTTCGCGTTGGTCCATCGACAGGACGAAATTGTAGTGTTGTCCATCGATGAGGCGACCTACGGGCGACTCACCTCGTTCACACGAGGGCGCACGCTTCATCTGAATGCCTCAGGTGCGATCAGGCTTGGAAAAGGACGCCGGCGATGAGCACGACCTACAACAATGCGGTCGGTCCCCAAGTTCGAGCCCCACACCCCAAACCAGGCCTGGTGATTCCCTTTTTGGCCTGTGCCTCCCTCGTCTTTGGATTGCAGTCGGCCACACAATTTTTCGCCTATACCTTCAACTATCAGGAGGTGTTAGGCGACCATGTCGGTGGACTGTATAAGCCCTGGGCCATTCTTGAATGGGCCTCCCGTTGGACGAGCGACTATCCGCTGCAGCTCCGACAATCCGGAGGATTCGGCATGATCGTGGCGGCAAGCGGGTTGTTGTGTCTCGCCATCGCGCGCACCGTCCAGGCGTCACGGCCTCGACCGAATCCATTCCTGCACGGCTCGGCACGATGGGCCAACCGAGAGGATCTTGAAGCCGCCACGTTGCTGCCTCGCGCACGCACGGTCATAGATTGGGTCAAGGGCTCGCCGCGCCCCTCAGCCGATGGCGTGTATGTGGGTGGGTGGATGGATGCGAAGGGCACGCTGCACTACTTGCGCCACAGTGGGCCGGAGCATGTGTTGACCTATGCGCCGACCCGATCCGGCAAAGGGGTCGGCTTGGTTATTCCGACGCTGTTGTCCTGGCCGCATAGCGCCCTCATTGCGGATCTAAAAGGGGAGTTGTGGGAGCTCACCGCCGGATGGCGACAGCACCACGCGAAGAATAACGTGCTGCGTTTTGAACCGGCCGCCGCACAGGGCAGTGTGCGGTGGAATCCGCTGGATGAAGTTCGGCTCGGGACCGAACACGAAGTGGCCGACGTCCAGAATCTGGCCACGATCCTGGTCGATCCAGACGGACGGGGCCTGGAATCTCATTGGCAGAAGACGAGCCAAGCCTTGCTGGTGGGCGTCATGCTGCATGCGCTGTATAAAGCTCGGCACGACGGCACCACCACCTCCTTACCCGCCGTCGATCGGATGCTGGCCGATCCCCAACGGAAAATCGGCGAGCTGTGGGAGGAGATGACGACCTATGGTCACGTGAACGGGCAGGTGCATCCGGTGGTGGGCGCCGCGGCTCGAGACATGAAAGATCGGCCGGAGGAGGAAGCAGGCTCGGTCCTCTCGTCTGCGAAATCCTACCTCGCGCTGTATCGCGATCCCCTCGTCGCCCACAACGTCAGTGCCTCAGAATTCAAGATTCGAGATCTCATGCACCATCCAAGTCCGGTGAGTCTGTACCTTGTCACCAAGCCGAACGACAAAGCCCGGCTGCGTCCGCTGATTCGCGTGTTCGTGGCCATGGCGCTACGCTTACTCACCGACACGATTGCCGTTCATCGTGAGACCGCGCCCACATCCTGGTGGAGTCGATTGTGTAAGGGAAGGGGTGTCCGGTCCACTCAACCACCGCTCACGACTCACGCAGCCTATCAACATCGCTTGCTCGGCATGCTCGATGAGTTTCCGAGTCTCGGCAAGCTCGAGATCTTCCAAGAATCCCTCGCGTTCATGGCGGGTTATGGGCTGAAGTTCTATTTGATCTGCCAGGACATCAACCAACTCAAGAGCCGTGAGACCGGGTACGGGGCGGATGAAGCCATTAGCTCCAACTGCCATATCCAAAATGCGTTTCCCCCGAATCGCCTCGAAACCGCTGAACATCTGTCCCGTCTCACGGGACAAACGACCGTCATTCAGGAAAAACTGACGGTGAGCCGACGCCGCATGAGCGCCATCCAGGCCCAGGAATCGCGCACGCACCACGAGGTGCAACGGCCGTTGCTCACCCCCGATGAATGTCTCCGGATGCCGGGGCCGAAGAAAGACGCGCAGGGACAGATCATGGAAGCCGGGGACATGGTGATCTACGTCGCAGGATTTCCGGCGATCTACGGCCGCCAACCACTCTTTTTTCACGATCCTATTTTCGCGGCTCGGGCGGCTATTCCACCGCCAGCAATCAGCGACAGGCTCTGTGAGCCGCACGTGCCACAGACCGTGAAGATCGAGCTATGACGACCTGGGAGAGCCGCTTCCGTCACCCGATTGTGATTGCGGGTCTCTGTCTCGCACTGGGCCTCGTCCTGGCTCATCAATCAGGTCTTCGTTTCAACACGACGCGCAGCATTCCGCTCGGTCTCTATCTGATGTCGAACGATTCGATTGAGAAAGGGGCGTATGTGCTATTCTGCCCACCGGAGCGTTCGGAGTTTGACCTGGCGAAGGAGCGGGGCTACATCGGGGCGGGATTCTGCCCTGGCGGATACGGCTACATGATGAAAAAAGTCCTTGCTGCCCACAACGATGTAGTGAGCGTGACCGATGATGGTGTGACGATCAATGGAACGCTCATGCCAGCGAGTCAACCCTTTGAGGCGGATCCGATGGGACGACCGCTGCCACGGTTTCGTATCACCGATCATGTGCTTGCTCCAACGGAACTCTTGTTGATGTCGGACACCAACAACCGTTCTTACGATGCTCGATACTTTGGTCCCGTACGCCGCATGCACATCCAAAGCCTCATCTATCCTCTCTGGACGTGGGAGTGAAGAGGGACGCCCCTGGCACGAGGGCCGACGGCGTCCGAGGACGTTATCGGCCACTCCGCTCGGTGATCCATACGTGTGTATGGCTGAGGACCAATGAAACCGCTGAAGGAGCATGATCCGCTTTTTGCGAGTGCGGTTTGTTTCGATCATATGGGAAGTGTGGTAACGCCGGCCGGGAAGCGGCTGTCGACGCGCGCGATTCATCGCATGATTACAGAAGGGCTGCTCCTCGCCGGCGTGAAAAAACCCGGCATCGTGGTCCACAGTCTCCGCCACTCCACCCCCCCCTTTGCCTTGCTCAATGATGCGAATCCCACGCGGGTGCAAGAGATGATGCGGCATCAGCACTATGCGACGACGGAGATTTATGTGAAAGAAGTGCAGCGGTTGCTGGAGGGCGCGGAAGATGCGGTGACGCAGATCTAGGCGGTGTCATGTGGAACGGATGTACCATCCCGTCAAAACATTAATCACGGGCCGTTCCTGAGGTCTTTCGAGTCCATGTGCCTAGGACTCGGACTTCGAGGAGAAACTTCATGCCCACGCGGCGCACCATTATTCACTATCTTGGTCTACTGACCGCAGCCACTGTATTTGGCGCAAAGGAAGCGTTCGCAATGGCGAATAGCAATGACGGTTGGTTCATGCCGGACGAATGTGGCCCACACGAGCGTACCTGGATGGCCTTTGGGGCCAGCCAAAAAATATGGGGCAAGAAGCTCTTGCCGGAGGTTCAGCGCAACTTGGCAACAATTGCCCTGACCATCGCTAAGTACGAGCCGGTTTCAATGTTGGTTCGTCCAATGGACTTGCGACGAGCCAAACAACTGATGGGATCCAAAGTAGAGCTGATTCTTTGCCCGCTTGATGACGTGTGGATGCGCGACACCGGCCCGGTGTTTGTCGTGACCGAACACGGGGAGAAAGCCACAGTTGACTTCAACTTCAACGGCTGGGGTGGGAAGCAGGAGTTCCATCAAGACGCCAACGTCGCCTCGTTCGTCGCGCAGCGAGCGGGTGTGCGCCGCATGCAGACTGACTTGGTCCTTGAGGGCGGCGGGATTGAGGTGGACGGCCACGGTACCGCGATCATCACCGAGAGTTGTGTGCTCAATGAGAACCGCAATCCTGGTGTGAGCATGGCCCAGTGCGAGCGGGAACTCAAGCGGGTACTCGGGTTGGAGAAGATCATCTGGTTGCCTGGTATCACGGGTCAAGAGATCACCGATGGACACACCGACTTTTGCGCCCGTTTCGCACGCCCTGGGGTCGTGATCGCTGGCTCTGATCCTGATCCCAAGTCCTTCGATTACGCGGTGGCTCAACAGCATCTGGACATTTTGCGCAGGGCAACGGATTTCGACGGTCGTAGGCTGGAGGTCATCGCTCTGGAGGCACCGGCACGAGAGCAATCTGCACACGCCGACTTCGCCGCTGGCTACATCAATTTTTATGTCTGCAATGGCGCGGTGATTGCTCCTGAGTTTGGAGATCTGCGAACCGATGCGGCTGCCAAGCGTGAATTGCAACGCGCGTTTCCTGGTCGAGACGTGGTTCAGATCAACATTGACGGCATCGCAGCCGGTGGCGGAGGCATCCATTGTACGACACAGCAAGAGCCGAAGGTGTAACACGTCACTCCAAAGAACTACCTATGGCAGCCGCGGATTGCGAACGTTCGCTGTCACAGTCATGGAGAAGCGCATATTCCGACGTGACCTGGAGGATTCAGACGTGCACCTGAAGATCGTGGGACTTGAGTCCGATGGCAGCACGGCCTACCCTGTCTCACTCTTGCTCCCGGTTTGGAATAGTGTCCTGCCTGGCGCTGCAGCCGAGAGAATTGAAGGGGAAAGCCGATGAGTCCAAGAGCGATTCACCGAATTCTCACGGAGGAGACTGCAGTTAGCTGGTATGAGGAAATCAAGCATCGTGGTGCATAGTCTGCGGCACTCGACCCCCACCTTTGCCTTGCTCAATGATGCGAATCCGACACGTGTGCAGATGATGCGGCATCAGCACTATGCGACGACGGAGATCTATGTCGAAGAAGTGCAAAAACTGCTCGACGGAGCGGAAGAGGCCGTCACGCAGATCTTGGACTTTTACACCATCGTCCTTCAACGCCTCGTCTCCTCGTCCATAGAGCCATATGGCCCGCACCCCTCTGATGGCTAAGGCCATCTTCGGTGCTTGTATCGGGCGCAGATGAGCGTAGACTTCAACCCCTAATGAGTCTAACCCAGGGCGAGCACACCGGAACCTGCGCAGCACACGAAGAAAGAGTCGATCGGAGTTCCGATGAATGTGACCCTGCCGCGCAGCTGGTGGTGGAGCATAGGTCTCGTGTGGATCGTCGCACTCATGGCCTTCCTCCTCCCCCCCGGACTCGCGGCGGATATCAGCTAGGTCTATGACGGCGCTGGCCGCCTGCCTGACGTCATCGATCCCGCGAATGACACCGCGATTTATGCCGATGACAGCCTGAGGAATCTAACCGGCATCACGCACCAACCGTCTACGACTATTTTAACCGCCACGGTGGGGAGTGGATGTACCACCGATCCGGTGAGCATCACACGACTTTAAGAAGACTCGGTAGCATCGGAGAAATTCTTTTGGAAAGGAGGTAGCGGCGAAGCAGATAACCGTTAGTCAATACGTTCGAGCCAACATTTGTTATAGCAGGAGGTTGGAGCATGCGACGATTAGTTATGTGGGCGGTCGTAGGTGCTGTTACGCTGGGAAGTGCCACGTTTGGTTTCGCCAACAATAATTTCATCGCGGGAGGAGGTGGCCTCTTCGCGGGATTTTGGGAGATCCGCAATAGCAGTGGTGGACTAGTGACTTCTGGTAACTTGTGGGCACAACGATCCGGTCATTGCGCAGTGCGGCTCGCTAACGGCAACATGTTTCTGGCAGGCGGGACAGCATCCATTGGCACGTGGGAAATCCGCAATGGAAGCGGGGCCCTCGTGAGTAATGGAAACCTGTGGGGGTCACGGAATTACGGGCATTCTTGTTCATTGCTCAGTAATGGTAATGTGTTAGTAGTAGGAGGCAATTCTGGGTCGCAAACTTGGGAGATCCGTAACAGCAGCGGTGGGTTCGTAAGCCAAGGGACGTTATGGGCAACCCGATGGAACCATAATGCGATCAATCTTTCTAATGGGAACGTGCTCATTAGTGGAGGTAATGGTTCCGCTGGGACGTGGGAGATTCGAGGGGTCAATGGGCAGTTGGTTTCCGGCACGGGTTCAACCGGAATCTATCTTTGGTCTGGTCGACACGGTCATTGCGCCATTCAGTTGTCGAATGGAAATATTTACCTGATAGGTGGTGGACCAGGGTATATCAGCTGGGAACTTCGGAATAGCAGTATGGCATTGATTACTGCCAACTACCTCTGGGCCTCACGGGACGCGCATACCTGTAACAAGCTACCGAATGGAAACGTCTTCATAGCGGGTGGATCGTGGAGTCCTGGGACATGGGAAATTAGAAATGGTTCTGGTGCGCTCGTCTCGACGGGGACCTTGTGGGCGAACCGTAGCGGACATAATGCAGAACTTCAGTCGAATACCGGCAACGTTTTTATTACCGGCGGAGATGGAGCGAACGGCAATTGGGAAATCCGCAATGGAAGCGGGGGTCTCGTGAGTAGTGGGAATCTAAGCGCGCAGCATCCTAGTGGACATACTACAACTGAATACTAGGCAACGATCCAAGCAGGTAGGATGGAGGAGCGGGGTAGTGGTTTCCCTCTGCCCCGCCCGTCCTGCTGGAGACCCTCAGATGATTCTACAAAAAACAATTGAATCTCCGTTCCTTGCGAGCTGCGTGACTCCCTGGTGTGTTGCATTCTTCCTATGTGTTATCCAGGCCAGTTGCACTCAGGACTCAAGTTCCTCATTAATGACGCCTATGGTTAATGAAATTGCGACTGCTCCATCCAAAGACAGTGCATCTATTAGTACTCCTCCCGTTGCGAGCGGCTCAAGGAATCACCTTGAAACCCATCAGAGCGGTTCAGATTTTGCGCTGATCATTGGTGAGACGAACGATGATGGTCTCTCAGAAGAGATCTCAGCTTGTGAGTTCAACGTAATTTGTGTCACTACACTCGATACAGGATCCAAGCGTATGTACCAGCATAGCGCTTGGCAAACTGTAAGGCTTATTGCGGTGCAAGATACTGACGGTGATCCCGGAGCCGAAATCGTTGTCGTTGCCTATACGCGGGAAGGGCTTCTCGCTTGTGTCTGTGTCATTCATGACAAAGCTAATTCGATCCAATTCTATGGTGGTCAAGGTTGGGGTTCCGTTGAAGTGCAAACGCTTGCAAATACAGATGGGATTGATGGAGAAGAGATTCTTGTTCACGTGAAAAGCGACGAGGGAAAGTTACGCTGTTTTTGTCTCATTCGTGATCGTGACAGGACAGTCAGAGAATATAGTGATGTTGCTTGGACAACTCTTCGATTTAGAATAGTTGCGGACACGGATGGGGAGTCTGGCAAGGAGGTAATTTTTGAAGCTCGAGATGCTGCCGATCAACTCGTATGCGTTTGCGTTATTCGAGACCAAAAGAACGAGCTTGTGAGCTATACCGATTCGAAATGGAAGATGGGGGAAGTCCAGCTGTTCACAGACACGGATGGCCAGCCAGGGCTAGAAATTCTGGTCACATTTATGAACGGTTCTAGCAGTGGAATCACTGTCATCCACGATGCCTCTCGGACTTCAACAATTTACGAGTTCGAAGGGGATCATACGATCCAACAAGTAAGAAACTACGATCGCTCTCACGGCGACGAAATATGTGTGCTTTTGCCGATCCAGGAGAAGTATCTCTTGATTAACGACCGTCAAAGAGAGCAGGAAGTCGTGGAATCATGCGGACATGTTGGGAAAGCAAGGGATCGTACCTAACAAGCCTTCACTCAGGGGAGATTCGCTGGATCCATCGGAGGGCTCCTTCCAATGAGCGAGCATCAAAGTTGGGAGAATGCAGGAGGGAGACATCTATCACGACTTCAACGCTGTCCCCAGCGGCAAACTCAGTCATCTGAGGTTTCACTGCATGCAGCCTCGACTTTGCAGTACCTAGACACTGTCCACGGTCGAAAATTTGGAGTTCTCCAGTATGGTCTGTAAGGGTAACCACATAGGCGTCATGTATCCCTTGCCCCTGACACCCACCACCGCCTGGGATCACTTGCAACGTGGTGATCGTTCCCCGAAGTCGTACTACCCGCATATTGAAGGCTTGAGGGTTTGAGATAATTGCTCGGATATCGACAAACTCTTCGCGCACCAATTCGGTAGCCAGTGCTATCGACGCGTGAAGCGACATAACTAGGCTATAGACGATCAACACGATGGTGTGGCGTCTAGGTCTCATATAAGAGAAGTATACCGCCAAGACTTGGCAAGTCCAGGCCACAATGATGCCGCTTCCTATTGCTTGGACACGCTCGGCCCACGCCGAAAATCCATAGCGGTCGACCAGCCAGTGCTCGTTGTATGTGACGAGCCAAGCCGGGAGCGCGTCCCACCGTTCGTCGACCGTAGGGAGCGCTGTGACCCACAACAGTTGCTCCTTGAGCGTGTGGATAAATCACCCCGTGATTCCATTGTCTTCCATGGTTCGAACGGAAGCCCGACTTAGACGTGATTCCGACGAGGTCAAGAAAGTGTGGCTCGTTTGGCTAAAGGTTGTTGCGGTGGTACATTTGAGCCAGGAGGACCATCCATCATGACAAGAATGATGCTCCTACTTCTCGCATCGCCGATGAGTGTGCTTCTTGCCGGATGCCCGAATGGAGGAGGGGGAGGAGGAGGGTTCGAGGGAACAGGATCGACTTCCGCCATCCTCTATACAGCCAATGATGGTTCGAACACTCTCTCA
>JAEURV010000271.1 GCA_016788465.1 Nitrospira sp.
TATAAAAGCTGGTGACCGCTCGTTGTAAGGATGGATTCATAACACTCCTTTTCCAGTAGATGAGAGGCAATTATACAACAGATTACCTGTACAACAAGGAGAAATTTTGTCCCACCATGGTCTTAGATGACCGTTTCCAGCGCCGCTGAAGCCTATGTGTAGAGAATTTTGTCTAGTTCTCACGTGTACCGAGTAGCCTTCGACACCACCAACCCAATAAAGATGAGTAGAAAGTTTAAGGCTGCCCTTGAGTGCGATCATCCCTGATGGCAGTATACGAGAATCAAGACATTTCTGATCCATGCAGACTCCTGAACAACGACGCTTCAGGATACTTAGAGCGCGTAACAAAATGACTGTTGAGGGGCGAGTGATGTTTCGGCACGTGATGCAGCATACTGGCATTTACGGAGGAACGAATGCCAGGAACCGTATCCAAATGGCTCCCCGACAACCTCTGGGAGCGAGTCCACCCCCTGCTGCCCAAGCCGCACCAGCGGCGAAGCCGGTATCCGGGCCGCAAGCCCCTGAACGACCGCGCCGTTCTCACCGGCATCATCTTCGTGCTGCGCACCGGCATCCCGTGGCGCGAGATGCCGGCGGAGCTGGGGTGCGGCTCCGGAATGACTTGCCTGCGTCGGCTCAAGCGGTGGCACCGGAACGGTGTGTTCCAGAAGCTCTACGAGGTGCTCTTGGCGGAGCTCCACGGCGCCGACAAGCTGGACTGGTCTCGCGCGCTGGTTGACAGTGCGACCACGAAGGCGCCGAGCGGCGGTGAGAAAACAGGCCCCAATCCCACCGATCGCCGCAAGCTGGGCTCGAAGGTACACGTGCTGGTCGATGCCAAGGGCACTCCGCTGGCGATCCAGGTGAGCGGCGCCAATACCCACGATGTCACCCAGGTGATCCCGCTGGTGGATGGGGTGCCGAAGGTTCGGGGGAAAAAAAGGTAGGCCACGACAAAGACCGGACAGGGTGCAAGGGGATCGAGGCTATGACTCCGAGCCGCTCCGGGATCAGCTCCGACGCCGCGGGATCAAGCCACAACTTGCGAAACGGCGGACCGAGCATGGCTCTGGGCTCGGCAAGACGCGCTGGTATGTCGAGAGAACCCTGGCCTGGTTCAAGCGCTATGGGAAGATTAGGATCCGCACCGAGAGGCAGGCTGAGAACTACGAAGCCCTCCTCAAACTGGCAGCCTGCCTCATCTGCCATCGAAACCTATGAGGTCATTTTGTTACGCGCTCTAAG
>JAEURV010000285.1 GCA_016788465.1 Nitrospira sp.
GGTTGACAGGTTTATTTGATTGAGCGCAACAAACGAGATCGGCAAGAACAAGCAGACCAACAGAGGTTCGTGTGGTGTTTAAGAATCGCGAAGAGGCCGGTCGACGGCTCGTCGACCGACTGATTCAGTATCGTGAAGACCCAGCAGCGCTCATTCTGGCCCTCCCTCGTGGGGGGGTAGCAGTCGGCTATCAGCTGAGTCTGGGACTGCGTCTTCCGCTGGATGTATTCATCACCCGAAAGCTTGGTGCACCGGATAACTCCGAGTATGCACTCGGCGCGGTGGCGGAAACAGGAACGATCTATCTGAACCCAGATGCGAGGACAGCGTACGGCCTTTCTCGTGCGGACATCGAGGATGTGGTTCAGGTGCAACAACGAGAGATTGTCCGCCGACAAGCCCTTTACCGCCAGGGCCGGCATCTCCCTGCACTCGCCGACCGTATCGTCATTCTTGTCGACGACGGCATCGCGACCGGTTCCACGTTTTTTGCCTCAGTCCAATCTATCAGACACTTCAAGCCAGGTCGCCTGATCGGTGCCATTCCGGTCGGCCCGGTGGAGACCATTCAGGAAGCCCGTAGACAGGTGGATGAGTTGGTTGTCCTTGCCACACCGGACCCATTTTGGGCCGTAGGCAACCACTATATCGACTTTGCGCAGGTCAGCGATCATGACGTGGTGGAATACTTAAACCTGGCGGACGAATCGCTGTTGGTGTGGAAGGAACGGATACAATCTTCAGCGACCTCACCGCCGCAATAAGGGAGCGCGCATGACAGCCAAAACCAAGACATCAGCCGGTCAGGGTGCTCGACATGATCGGACCGTCCAGGAGTATCAGCACGACACCTATAAGCTGCGCGGCAAACTCACGGAACCGACCATCTGCACCGAGTGCGGAGCCGTATTTCACAAGGGACGGTGGACCTGGAGCGTGAAGCCGACGGACGCCGATGAGGTCATCTGTCCCGCTTGCATGAGAATCCGTGACAAGTACCCCAAGGGCCTCGTCACGCTCAAAGGCTCTTTTAAGGATGAGCAACATGAACAGGTAACCGGCTTGGTGAAGAATACAGAGGAATCAGAAAAACATGAACACCCTCTGTCTCGAATTATGTCGATCGAAACCACGCCTGAGGGCCTCGTCATTTCCACGACCGACAGCCATTTACCTCGGCGCATCGGTGAGGCCTTGAAGCACGCCTATCATGGTGAGCTGGAGTTGCATTACGACAAAGATGAAGATTTTGTGCGCGTCACATGGACGAGATGACACAGATCGACCTCAAACCCCTAAAGCGAATCGAGACCAGAAGGAGGTAACGTAATCTTGATCGGCAACGCAGGATCGACCATCATCCGTCTCACGATCATCTTCGCCTTTCTCGCGGGTATAGGAATAGCTGATGCAAAAATCGTCGTCCCTCCGACCGGTTCAGTGATCGAAGTCGACCAGGCAACTCTCAAAGCCGTACTCGGCACCTTTGAGCAGGCGGAGGAGGCCATCAAAGCCCACGATCTCGACAAGGTCATGGCCATCTATTCTCCCCACTACAACTATCATGGACTCGAGAAGGACGACATCCGGAAGATCTGGAAAGAC
>JAEURV010000305.1 GCA_016788465.1 Nitrospira sp.
GACCGTCACGGTCACCGTGAAAACACTACAACTCCTGACCACCGGTGGAATCCCGGCATCGAGTGAGCCGCTTGAGGAGCTAAGCGTGTAACCAGTACACTCCCTCTCCATGCCCCTCTCACCGCTGATTCGGTTCGGAACTTCCACCTGGACCTACGAAGGCTGGCAAGGACAGGTCTACTTCAAGAAGTACGCGAAGACCACCTTTGCGCGGGAATGTTTGGGAGAATACTGCCAATACCTCCACAACGGTGAACCCTGCTTTCGCACGGTCGGCAATGATTCCACGTTCTACCGTCCACCGACAGCCAACCAACTACGACACTATCTCAATCAGATACCCGAAGATTTTGAGATGTGCTTCAAGGTCTGGGAGGAGATCACGATTCCGGCCTATGCGAAGCAAGCTCGGTATGGCACGAAGGCCGGACAACCGAATCCGCGCTTCCTGGATGCAAAGCTCTTCAACGACCTCGTATTGACCCCCTATCGAGAAGCGAAGTTTGAACCACACACCGGCCCATTCTTGTTCGAGTTCCAACGGCACGGGATGTCGGGTGAGGAGTTCTGCTCGCGACTGGACACTTTCTTCAGCCAACTCCCCAGGGACTTTCTCTATGCGATCGAAATTCGCAACGCGGGCTTGCTGGGTCCTGACTATCGCAAGGTCTTAGAGAATCACGGCGTCGCGCATGTCTACAACCATTGGTCCTACATGCCGCCGTTACGGGAGCAGCATCAACGGATGGAGGAACGCTTCACGGCACCCTTCACGGTCCTGCGCCTCCTGACGCCGCTTAAGATCTCCTATGAAGCCGCGAAAAAACGAGCAGAACCGTACACGAAGATTGTGGAAGAGCTGCCAGAGATGCGGCGAGACACCGTGGACCTGGTGAAACAATCGATAGGAGAGGAGCGAAAGGCGTATGTCTTAGTCAACAACCGCAGCGAAGGGAATGCCCCTTTGACGATTCAAGCGTTACGGAATGCGCTGCAGGCCGCGGAGACTTAAGTTGCCCCTATTTCCATTTGTCCTGTCCTGACAGCCGCAATTGGACCGCCCAAGACCCGAAGATGGCATATTGATCTCCTCGTGAAACTTGTGCCGGTCGTCATCACGGCCCCAGCGTATCAGCCTTGCTTCTGGTTTGAAATGCTCTCCCAGAATACGGATGCCTAACATGTGGGCAACATGCTGAACACACTCGTGGGCGTGGTGACTCATGCGGACGACTCGAGTTTTTCACAAGGTTATCCCCAGAACATGGGGACGACTATCTTTGGATACTAGGTTCCGAGCTTAGCTACATCCGTCAGCATATGGCCAGAGCATCGGCCAGGAACGCCGGAGTTCCCGTGAGCAGACCGGCGACCACCTCGATAACCATGAAACTTCTGGTCATGAGAAGGACTGTCAGCAGATTTGTTTTCTGAATGCCTCGGCTTTCTTCGCGGTTATGCACGGCGAATCCTTATCGGCGGCTTGCAACTGTTAGTTGAGGATGACCACTACGACACAAATACGGCTAGAATCACGGCTGAAGAATTTCTTGATGGTGTATCTCATACCCCCCTTATGCTCCGGCGTTAATCGCCGAAGCATTGACAGCAATACTCAGCTATAGATTTCTATGCCTCAGGATGATTTCCCAGTCGCCACGTCTCTCGTCCAAGCGACCCGAAGACCATTGGCGACGGCGATCAGTTCACTGACTTCATGGACAACGACGGCCAAGGCCACACTCAGGACACCGCTTACGGCCAAAGGGATGAGAATGGCCAGCAATAGAAGGGAGAAGACGATGTTCTGCGTGCTGATCCGCTTCACTCTCAACGCAAGCCGCAGCACCTCGGGCACCTTCGCCAGATCATCGGCCATCAGCGCCACATCTGCCGCCTCGATCGCCGCATCGCTTCCCGCTGCCCCCATCGCCACGCCGCAGGTTGCAGCTGCCAAAGCCGGCGCATCATTAATCCCATCGCCGACCATCAGAACCGGTCCGTGGCGACGTTCCAACTCCTTGACCGCTTCAACCTTGTCCTCCGGCTTGAGATCCGCCAGGCTGTCATCGAGGCCGAGGCTCTCAGCCACAGTTCGGGCCGTGCTCGCGTTATCTCCGGTCAGCATGACCGCGCGGAGCCCCAAGCGACGAAGTTCACCGATGACGTCCTTCACGCCGTCGCGGACACGGTCCTGCAAGATGAGGAGGCCGTACAGCTTGTGATTCGTCCCAACGAGGACGACAGTTTTTCCTTGGGCTTGCTGTGTCTGCACTATCTCCCGAACGGGATCCAATGGGATCCCGAGATCTTCGAACAGCGCCGGACTGCCGACATACCATCTCACGCCGTCAGAAGACACCGCGGTAGCTCCCACACCGGTCAGAGCCTCAAACTTTTGCATTGGTCTTAGAGCAAGCCCTTCAGCCCGTGCCTTCTCAAGGACAGCCCGTGCCAGCGGATGTTCGGAGCCATGCTCGATGCCGGCCGCGACCGCGAGCAATTCGCCTGGTGAGCCGTTGAGAGAGATGAGGTCCGTGACAACCGGCTTGCCGGCAGTGAGGGTGCCCGTCTTATCGAAAGCTGCCACACGGATCCTCCCGAGATGCTCCAAATGCACGCCGCCCTTGATCAGAATGCCATGCTTGCCGGCCCAGCCAATCGCGGCAGCAGTCGCGACGGGTGTGGACATCACCAGCGCACATGGCGCAGCCGCGACTAAGAGCACCACCGCGCGCTCGGCCCAATCCTCCAGTGGCAAACCAAGAAGCCACGGCACAAGGAGAAACCCGACCGACACCAGCAACACGGCGGGGCTGTAACGGCGACCGAAGCGCTCGATCCATTGCTGAGCTTGCCCCTTGCGTTCCTGCGCCGCTTCCACCAGATGAATAATCTTGGCCAGGGTGTTGTCTTGAAACGACGCGGTCGCCTCGATCTCCAGGAGGCCTTGCTGGTTCAGGGTTCCGGCAAAGACTTTCATGCCGGGGACCTTATCGACCGGAATGGATTCACCAGTGACTGCCGCTTCGTCCAGACTGGAACTTCCGACTCGAATCACGCCGTCGGTCGGAATGGTCTCGCCAGGCCGGGCGAGGAACCGGTCTCCCACCCGCAGTATTTCGGCGGGAATCGTGACTTCCTGGCCGTTGCGAAGGACATGCGCCTCTTTGGGCGCCAGGTCCAGGAGCGCCCGAATAGCCGAGCGCGTGCGCGCGTAGGTATATTCTTCCAGGCCCTCGGCCGACCCGTAGAGGAACACCAGGAAGGCGGCTTCATCCCACAGCCCCAGGATGCCGGACCCGACGGTGGCCGCCAGCATGAGGAAGTCGATCCCGATGACCCGTTCCTGGAGCAGCGCCTCAAGGGCTTCCCAGCCCCAGTGGTAGCCACCCAGCGGAATGGCCACAAAATAAAACAGCGCCTCGGTCTGCTCTGAGACCACACCCAGATGAGCCAGCGCAAATCCCACGCCCGCTAGAGCGCCAGCCATCAGCGCATTGCGCAGAACCGGGTATCGCCACCATGGACCCGCGAAGCCTCTGTCATGGTTTTGCTTCATCACCTTCTCCCCGGTATTCATCGGTCCTTACCTGCTACCGTGAGAGCGGTGCGCATGGAGCTGTCATTCAACTTCGGACCCTTTCGGTCTCTTAAAGGAGATCGTTGCGCTTCTCTTCGAATTCCTCTTTGCTGATCTCTCCACGGGCATAGCGCTTTTTCAGAATCTCTAACGCTGATTCCGATTCTTGTGACGGTGAGCCAGGCCGTCCTTGTTCTAACCATGACTTGACCCACAGGACGACTGCGACTATCCCCACTGCGAAAAAAGCGATCATCAACACATAACCAACCAAGCCCCCAAAACCCATCATTGGTTCGTGCATGCTGCCTCCTTTTTTCACCACCTGCTCTTGTAAGCCTATTCTGGCGACTCTCTCCGGTGAGGTACGGCCGCACGATAGGATTTGTCCCGAGGCGGCCATGTTTCCATAGATTTATGTTTTTCCTTCTATCCCTGGGCTGATATGTATCAGCGTCGAGCGGTCGCTTTCCAGCTGGACCGTTGTGTGCTCGATGCCGAATCGTTCGCGGAGGAGCGCCTGGAGATCGTTCAAGATATGCTGCCCATCAGACAGATCCACCAACACATGCGCGCTCATGGCTTCCCGGCCTGACGTGAGTGTCCGAGACATGAAGATCGTGAACATCGCGGACACCATGGGACGTACGCATGGCGGTCTCGATCTCTCGAACATCGCTGGCTTGTGGAGCGCTTCTTTGCCTGGCTGCAATGGAAACGACAGCTCCTTATTCGCTGGGAGTACTACGCCTCCAACTTCCTCGGCTTTGCCCAGCTCGCCTGCATCACGATGCTCCTCAAACAATTGTGAGATAGATTCTAGTCTCAGAGACATGTTGTTAATGACCTCATTCGTGCCACATGGTGCTTCCCTAGTTATCAATAGCGTCCTTAACGAGCACGGCAGTGTGGCTTACCATATCTGCGGCAACTATATTTATATGTGAGCGTACCAGTGTGCCATTGCAGTGACGCAAACCGGATGTTTACTATCAGAACCGGAACTCGGCTCCCGCAAATGCGCTGATGCCTAGACCTGGATTGGCGAAACGCCTAAGTGAATCATTGACGATGACGGCACCCGCATATGTTTTGTCGCTAAGATTCCGACCTTCCGCATACAGCGTCAGATTCTTGGTCACATTCCAGCCAGACCGGAAGTTGACGATGCAATAAGAGGGAGCCTTTACCTGATTGAGATAATCCGTGTAAATCCCGGTCATCACCCATTCGATATTGGGTGCCAACCACCATCCTCGTGGATGGTCATATCGCAGTTCTCCTGTAAGATTGTGTTCGGGCGCACCGGCGACTGTATTTCCCGCAGCGGCAATGAGCACATTGGGACCGCCCACGCCCCCTCCGCGTACATCCTCCGTAAATCTGAAATGTGACCAGGTATAAGCCGCACGCACCTGCAAGCTGTCACTGTTCATTCCGCTCCCGGGTACGAACAAGCCTCTAGCCAGCACCATTGCGCCACCGGCCTCGACCCCGACATGGCGTGTGCCGTTCGCGTTTTGAAAGGTGCCTTGATTGTTGATGTTGGATGCAAGTATTTCTTTTTCCATTTCCAGGTCATACGCCGTCAGGTCCCAGCTATAACGTTTGTCCGCGGTCGTACCCCGGTAGCCCAGCTCAAACTGCCAGGCCCGTTGCGCGTCGAGATTCAGGAATCCACTATTGGCCGAACCGTCCGCATTGACCGAGGACAGCAATTCCAGATTCAGGGGAGCCTCGTACGCCCGGCTCGCGTTGAAGTACACTTGGGATGTAGGCGTGGTCTTGTAAACGAATCCCACTTTAGGATTGAGCGCATCAAAATGCCTGAGAGGCCGACGTGTATTCGCAAGCGTGGACGCGGCCGATTGCGTCGGCGGGCCGACGGGCGAGAAATTATCGACGTTTCCTTCCCGGGTCGAGT
This sequence comes from Nitrospira sp., assembly GCA_016788465.1. Lineage (GTDB taxonomy): Bacteria > Nitrospirota > Nitrospiria > Nitrospirales > Nitrospiraceae > Nitrospira_D. The sequence continues at coordinate 5,508 of JAEURV010000305.1, forward strand.
AGTCCCACCGTCCGCCCAGGACCAGCGTGAACCGATCGGTGATATCCAGCGCATCCTCGGCGTACACGCCCATGTACAAGGTACGAAGGAAAGCGTTTTGCGTCATCGCCCCGATGCTTCCGCGGACATTCACGAAACGCCGCTGATTTTGGTCTCCATAGCGCGGCTGCACGCCGACGACAAATGAATTGGGCTTGCCGAAAAGGGGATTGGTATTGGAATAGCGAAGTTCCCCACCGACGTTATGATTGTTCTGACGGATCGTCTGAAAAATGGGATGGTCGAGGTACTGGTATGAATAGTAGGGAATCAGTTCGATGAATTGATTCGTCGCAAACTCGTTTCGGTAGGCGACACCGATCCGCTGGAGGTTGTAATACCGTCCATATTTACAGACCTGATTATTGAGCGAGCACGCAAAAAAGTTTCCCCCGGCGGGATTGGCGCCTGGCGTTTGTCCCCCTACTTGTCTCGGATCGGCAAACAATTGTTCGTTCGTGAGTGCACCAGGAATGGATTCGGACACGTTCGCTTGAAGAAAATACGCGCGGATCTCTTGATGCGTGCCAAGCTGCAAGCCCACATTGGCATTCACCCGCTGCCTGGCCTGTTGGCTGTGATCCTGATACCCATCCTGACGGTTACCCGATACGCTCACATAGTAGTCAGCCGTCGCGTCCATATTCCCAATCTTAAATGGCGTGGTGACTTTTCCGCTGGACACTTGACCACTGATCAATCCGAAGCTGCCAGCGATGAGCCGCATCTGGAGGGTTGAGGCGTTGTAGCCTGTCCGGGGAACAAAATTGATCGCGCCCCCGAGCGAGTTGGCACCATACCGGAGCGCATTCGCGCCCTTGTAGACTTCGATCCGCTCATACGCGAGCAGATCGATGGATTCGAAATCGGAAAATCCGTCCGCATCCCCGAAAAAGATCCCATTGATCAGGATATTGATGCCACGATGATGAAAATTGTTCCTCAGCGACGTCCCACGGATCTGGAATTGTCCCTCATCCGCTCCGAATCGAGACTGGAACCGAATGCCGGGAGCGAATTGCAGCACATCCTGGAGATTCATGGCCCGTGACTGCACAATTTCCTTTTCCTCGATGAGAATGTTACTGGCCGGCCGTTTGGCGAATTCCTTCTTCACATCCTCGATATTTTCAATACGCTGACCTTCGACCGTTACCGCCTCCATCGACACGACCGATTCGTCATTCCCTTTAGGGTCACCATCCTGGGCCAGACCAACCTGTATTCCAATAGTCTGTAGTGCCAGAATACCCACGACGCTCAAAGCCAACCGTTGTTTCCATGTCTTACCGAGCACGCCCATGTACCCCTCCATATGATTTAAGCGGGCCCCCTGGACTGGCATCGCCATTCAATGACTAATGCGATCCATAAAGAGGTCCCCAAGCCCTCTCCTGGGTGCGAATCCCACGCGCACAATTCCCATCACCTCACAAGGGATGAGGAATCGCCAACTTGGAATCCCTTCAAATGGTTAGAACACAGAGACTCGAAGGTGGACTTCTGCCGCGGATAGAGGAGAAAGGGCAGAAACGGCGCCGAATATAGAGGTGGGTGATGAGAAGCCCGGCAAGACACAACCACATTCTGTCGGTTGACACCGAAGCAGGAAGAGACGGGGAAGAGGTGAACGAACAGCCCCACACACAGTGAGAGGCGTGTGAAGCACCATTATGATTATGCTGATGATGTTCCGATGCTCCTTCAAGAAGGGGGAAACATGTCATCATTGCCGTGCTGAGCACGGCATAGAAGATCACGACGCAGAGCACGATGACTCCGGCAGCCGGATTGATCTTGCCGGACGCCGACATTCTGAGAGCCGTACATCGGCGCAAAGTAAACCTGAAGAACGAAAATGCCGTCATCGTTGCGCGTCCATCAAGGCCTGAATCAGCGTCACGGATTCCGGTCCATCCCATTGCCGAGGACCGACGACTAACGCAGCCATCCTGCCCTGCTTGTCGATCAGCACGGTTGTGGGAAGCCCGCGAACTCCGAATGCGGCACTGACCTCTTTCCGTTCATCGATGAGCACAGGAAAGTGGAGACCGAGAGTGGCGACATACTTGCGAATCCCTTCACGCTGTTGATCGGTCGTCACCGCAAGCAATTCGAACTCTTTATTTGCAAAAATGCTCTTCAGTCGTTCCAGGGCGGGCATTTCTTCCTTACACGGACCGCACCATGTAGCCCAGAAGTTCACTAAGAGTACCTTCCCGCGCAGCTGCATGGAATCGACAGGTGTGCCATCGAGAGAAGTCAAACGAAAGCTCGGGGCCGGTCGTTCATCAGACACGGCCTTCATGCCGGCAGCGGCATACATCTGCATGCTGTCGGCCTCCGCGCTGCGCGGCTCGAAATGGACAAGACCCCAAACCAGCAGAATTATCATTCGAGCAATCATGGCACCGGCTCCTTGATGCGGGACAGATCGAGCGTTCCCCACTGCACGATCATGCGATTATGCGGCCAGGCATGCTCGGTCCACGCCAACGCCACGGACCCACTAGAATGGACGGCAACAGCCGGCATTTCGGCTTTGGCGCCGTCGCTGAGAGTTTGGACAGGGCCGAACGTCTTGCCGCGATCCATGGACACTCGCATGACTGTTCGTTTCCGAACGCCGGTCACTTCTTCCCATACGGCCACGATCGCTCCATCCTCATGCACCGCCATCAGAAGGTGATCGGGAAGCGAGGTCGTGGAGGTGTGCAGCGAGAGCGGTACAGAAAACGTCTGGCCTTGATCGTCGGACGTTGAAAAGAGCAACTTCGGCTGCTCATCCACGCCCTCCGTGTACCACGCAACGTAGAGCCTGTTATACCGATCGAACGCAAGCGATGGACCACGATGCGGGCACGCCGGAAATATCCACCCGTCCTGATGAACCAGGTGAGGCGCCGAAAAGGTGCTACCTCCGTCATGAGACCTCGCCAACACAACGTCTCGCACGTTCCCCTCAAAGGTCTTTCTCCACGCAACCCAAAGTCCTCCATCGGGAGCGAGCGCCATGATCGGCCTGCAACAGGGGCACGCCATGCCATCGATCGTCCGATTGACCCCCAGGGTCTTTCCATGATCACGGCTCGCGGCGAAGATGGCACCTGCCCCACTGCGATCTTTTCCACGATGATCCAGCCACGCGAGATACACGTTCCCGTTTGGCATGG
>JAEURV010000185.1 GCA_016788465.1 Nitrospira sp.
AGAGCAGGACCAATTTTCCCACCCTCGCCTGCCAGATTATGGCAACCATTGCATCCGTACTTATTTTCGTAGAGTTGTTTCCCACGATCGACCAATTTTGCGGCATCCGCCGGCTTGACCGTTAGATCCGGTCTGGGAACACTCACACCTTTTCCTGGTCTGGTCGAGAAATTATTCAGCCCAGTCTGCGCAAGATCCAGATCCTTTTTGGCCTGCACCATGGCAGCCTGTTCAGCCGCATAGGCAGACTCATCCACGTCCACATCCTTCTTCAATTGTTCACTCTTACGCTCAGCTTCATCACTGGCTTTCTTCTCTGCGACTTCATAAGCCTGCTTCGCTTGTTCAAACTTGGCCTGTGCTGCCTTGAGGCCTTCTTCAAGCGACGCCTTGCGTGCCGTCACATTGAACTCCATCTTCATTCCGTGCAAGGTACGGACATGCCCGACAATCGCCCAAATCTCATCTTCAGACAACGTATATTTGAAGGTCGGCATGGTCGGAACAGCAAAGTCGTCATCACCGATCGTATCCCCACCTTCTTCGGTCGTGTCCAACATATCGCGGGAGATCGTCGCGAAGAGCTCCTCATCTTTAAACGTGCCCATCTCGGACTTATTCGACAGATCTTTGGGTTTTGGGTCCGGCATGGATGCCCAGTTGAAGCCTTCGTTCTGCTTGCCGCTTTCACCATGACAATCGCTGCAGTAGTGGGTATACAGTTCGTGCCCTCGTTTTTCTTGCTCATTGGCGCACCCGCCTGCGAGCAACGCCGCGCCGCCGATCATTCCCACCGCTAATCCAATGACACCCAGCCGTGCCGCCTTCATGCCGACTGCCCTTTCTTGAGTTTTCGGATCAGGACAAACTGAAATCCCAAGGCCAATGCTGCTGCGATAGCTGCGTACATATAGCCGGAATAATCCGGCGGAGCATCGGCTCGGAAATACCACCAAGAGGAGACCGCCTTCTGGGATCCTTTTTCAACCAAGTCTCCTGCACCATCTTTCCGACCGTCCCACACGGCAAAGGCGATGTTGATGAACTGCCCCGGTGTAATTTGTACATCCTCGTCGGCATGCCCGGTGGCCAGATCTCGAGAAAACACGACCTTCCAGGTTCCGTTTGAGTAGACGGCCTTTGCTTTCACGTCCTGATGTTCTTGGGACTTCAGTGTGCCGAAGCCTTTGGCATTCATATCGACGGCCTTGCCCGCCTTATTTTTCCAGAACCAGATATTGACGGGCCCGCCTTCCACCTGCAACATCGGTTGGCCATGGGCAAAGTGGGCTTTCTTATCACCCACCATAAACTCAAGCGCTGCCGCATCATCCGGGTCCTGAGTAGGATCGGCATATTCGACAAGGACAGCGACTTGTTTCCCATCGTGTAAGGCACGCACGATCACGTCCTTGACGGTCACTTCCTGAATACGATTCTGCCAATGCACCTGTGGGGACATGGGAAACGTAGCCGGCGGCGCACTGCTCCAGGCTGCTGCGTTCGGATCGTCCACAGGGACTCCCCCCGTCATCAGCGTAGCTCGAACCGAAACACTCTCTTGAGCGAAGCTAAGGGTTGCCCCCCCAACCACGATCGCAGTGAGCACGCCGATCCCACTACGCAGAAACATCCCTATAATCTGATTCGCCGGTTTCATACTGCCCTCATTCTCCCTATACACCTACTGTCCATCCACACCCTTGATGTTCCGTCATTCCCAAGTTCGTGGAGACTGGTGGGCTCCGTCGTACTCTCCCATGATAATCTTCCAAATCCATTCATCCGGTAACTCCACTTCCCAACGGGGCATCGCAGACTTCCAAGGTGCCCCTTCAATCGGAAGGCCGACGCCACCTTTTTTGATTCGCCAAAAAAGATAGCTTTCCTGTAGCATGGCAATGGTTGTGGGATCAGCAAAATTGGCAGGTGCTGGGATATATCCACGAGCAGCCGGACCTTTCCCATCGAAGTTTCCTCCATGGCAGGGGGAACAATAGGCTGCATAAAACCCTTTGCCCTGCATAATATTTTCCGGCGTCTTGGGAACAGGGTTTGAGAGTCCGGTGTATTCGCCGGGCGGTGCGGGATGAATTGTTCGGCTTTCCGTCGGCGGAAGGTCGCTGACAGCTGTACTCCCATAAGTCTGCCATCCCACCAGCAAGGGGAAGAGGATAAAGACACCATAACGAAGCGCTTGCAGGCCGCCAATATTCTCGCCGGTCAAAAACCGTTGGATTGGTCCCCAGAAGGCATCCTTCGATTCACCGCTTAGCGTTTCAAAAATCACGATTCCAGACGCGGTCAGGAGAAGATAGAGAAAAATCAAACTAGAGGGCAGCGGTGCTGATCCTGGTATGTTCGGCAACACAAATTTCAAAAAAGCATACATGCCTACCATAAGAATGATCGGCTTTCCTAACGCCCCCATACAGTCCTCCTAATTCGTGTGTGCGTCGGCCACAAGTGCTGGTTGCGCTGCCTTCACAGGAGCAGACGGCGCCTTACCCGGGATTTCAAGTTCTGAGACGCTGACGGAGATCGGCTCGCCGCTCATCTGCTGCAAAAATGCAATGACCGCTAAAATCTCATTCTTCGACAGCCCGATCGGATCCTTATTGATGGCGGGCATCGTCGCCGGGTACTCCTTGGGCACACCACCATGCCGATAATCCTGATAAATGAACGCCTGTGGATCCGTCAGGCTTTCATAGAGAAAATCCTTGCTGAGCTTTGCCCCAATCCCCTTTAAATCCGGGCACCGGGCGGATTCGCTGGGACCAATTGAATGGCACAGAGCACATTGGCCTTTACTGAAAAATACCGTCTGTCCAATTGCAGCAATATCGGTCGCCGTTTTGATGCTGCTGATATCGATTTTCTCTTCGGCCGGTGGCAGAGAGGCTAGCTGAGGCACGGCCAGAGACATCAATGAAAACAGTCCCAAGACGATGAAGACAAATCCGGTTACCCGAACAAAGACCGCCTTGATGAAGAGGAGGATCACAATCCCAACCCCTACAATCGACAGTGCAATCAGCTGTAGTTGTGCAACTTCGCTCATATGCCCTCTACTTTATAGTACTGAGTGCGACGCGTTGATCATATAATTCCCACTCAGCGTTCACCATTCCAAACTCTCGGCGCACTTGCATCTATCCCTGCGCTCGCTCCTCCGGAGCCCCCCCAGCCATGGCGGGAATGCCATGCGGCAACTCTCCTTTTCCCGCTCCTCCTGCTGTCTTATACTTATCTCCCATGGTCGCGACCCAGAAAATGAACGCGACCAAGATACAGAAGAAAAACGTACAGAACGCCATAATCAACGAAGCACTCCCGAGTGCGGGCGAATAGGCATAGGGGGAGGTATCACGCATAACCCCGTAGACATGCCAATGGACTCTTGAGGAGGAGCGTGCATAGCCCATCAAGGTCATGAGCAAGATCACCATGACGGCATTAAGGACCAATGCATAGCCGGCACGAGGAGGCATACTGCCCCATACCATCTCAGTCGTCGTCTTGGCACTCTTAAGCAACAACGCTGTCAACGGTGTGATCGTCAGAATCACAAATCCCACGATTGCGACCTGGGACGTTGAAAAATAGTTGATACGGACGATTGCCGGCACAAAATAGCCCCAGATGCCAAGAACAATGACCGCGAGACTGGCCACAACCAGCACGGCACCCATTACCGCCTTGCCAAGCTTTGCCCATCCTGCCGTATCTTGTTTGCCCGCACGCCAATACATTACGAAACTCATGAACGTAATGAGAATCATGAGGTTGGACACCGTCATTTTAGCCGACATAACCCCCAACACTCCGAGCAAGGGGTGGTGTGCACCTCCCATCTTTTGAGCCTCTTCAATGCTGGCAACGAGTGAGTGGGGTGTCATCCAAACTGCAAGGCAGAGCAACAAGCTGATGAGCATCATCAACATGGCGCGCCTATACTTCGCCTCAGATCCGGGAATCCGGTGAGTAATCCCCAGCCAGAAGTAATAGTTGGACCCAAGAAATAAGACACCGATGAGCATGGCTTGAATAATGAAAAGCCACGACAAGAATCCACCCATCAGGGTAATACCCATCTGCTGGTTGTACTGATAGATCTCACGCATAAGCCAGTAGCCGGCGAACGGCAGTGCCAGGAGCCCGAACACCCCGATAAAGTTACCGACGTAGCCCATCCAATCGTAATGCTCTCGATCTTCAGTGCTCTTGACAGACAAGTAGCGGACTCCGGCATAGGCCCCGCAGATATACCCACCTAACACGACGTTAGCGATCAAACGATGAATATTGATCGGCCACCAAGTTGGGTTCCACGTAGCAGCCCAGGCACGCTCAAACGCCGTTCCCTCGGAGAGCACGACCGGGCTCGACTGGAACGTCGCCCAAGCATTCGGCACGATCATGATGAACAGGGCAAAGAAATTCAGCAGGAACCCGAGGAACACGTGGAGGGTTTTCTTCCTGCCGTGTTGCATCGCATCCCAGCCATACCAATAGAGATACAGCGTTGCGGTTTCAAAGAGAAACAGGAGGCAGTAGAGAAGGAAAGACGGGAAAAAGACGTCCGTCAGGTAATTCATGAGCTTCGGATAGAAGGCGACCAAGAGGAATAGAAGAATCCCACCAAACAAGGCTGTCGTGGCATAGGCTGAGGTCAGAAGCTTTGTAAACTCTTTGGCCAGTTTATCGTACCGCTTTTCACCGCCTCTCCAGGCAATGACCTCGCATAGCCAGGCGAAAATCGGAACACCCAGAACGAAACCAGCCAAGAGAAGGTGGAGCTGGGCAACAATCCACACAAGGTTCCGGCTGCCGATGTAGGGAATGTCTCGATATTCGGTCGGCCCGGCTGTAGTTCCTTCCGCAGCAAAGCCAAGAGAAGGAAGGAGGAACCAACCCGCCATCAACAAGAGACCGACAAGCCATCGCCCTTGACCACGGATGGCCCGGAGAGCCCATTGAATCGTTTCGACCTCCTGTATGCCACTCACCACATCACCTCGCAAGTTACGGTTTCGAAATATCAGTGGGGGCTGCCCCCGTTGGCTTCCCCTTGCCCTTGTCTTTTTGTCCTTTATTTTCCGATTTCTGTTTTTCCATCGCCTCAACTTGAGCAGCCACTGCCGCAAGTCGTTGGGTGTTCTTATTCAAGGCATCCACTGGTTTATACACCGGCTCTGCTTGAACTTCAGGCTTTGTACAACATTCATGAGGATGAGGGGTCGTCACAGGCAGAATGGTCCAAAACAAAAGGGAAAATACCACCCCGGCTCCACCCAGTGAGGCGAGAAGCAACCCTTGGTCGTTCGGCACACGCATCAAATCCCAGCGGGTAACGAGCCCCTGATAGTCTTCAACCGCCGGACGGGCATTCTCTGCCATACGTCGAATCAACTGTCCAAGGATCGACACACCGATCACTGCTAAGATCATCAGAACAAGAAATGAAATGGTCCCCCAAATCGTCAATTCAAGCCCAATACGCTCCGCCACAGGAAGACCAGTATCGAACAGATGCCTCAGGCTTTCCATCTCCGCCATGGAGTGGGAAGCAGAAATCGCGGTGTCCGTGACGTGACTGACGCCCCACCAAAGCAATGGAAGGAAACCGGTTCCGATGAGCGCCGTTCTCCACCAGATCGCAAATCCAAGCCCGTCATGAGGTGGTTCTTTCTTGAGGCGCTCCAGAAAGAAGGTTCGACCGACAAGACCAAGCGCCCAAATATCAATGGGAATCGACACCCCAAAGATCAGCGGAAGACCGATCCCCTCACCAAAATGAGTGTCAAAGATCGCCATGATGATCGGAGCGGCAAAAACCGTAACCGGGCTGGCTAGCAACATCAGGAACGCGAGTCCAAATCGTCCTTCGAAATGAACTAGCCCCATGGTCATCACAATCACGGCGAACACGGCCTTGATGGGTATACCAGACCAACAGGCGGGCCAGAGGATGCCAAAACCGATCTTGGTGGGAGACATGGAATCGCGTTCTTCAGCCATTATGTTCAGTTCGTGTGAATTGTCGTTAGTCCAAGAACTCTCGATTGATGACGGCAGCGACTGTGAAAAGGGCGATGACCACCATGATCACAATCCATGTAATTAGTGCGATCGGCCTCTTAAAAATATTCCGTTCAGGATCCTTATCGAAAAATGGAAGCGCGACCATCAACCCCATAAAGATAACCGGCAACGCAACGGCTCCCATAAATTGACCAAACTGTCCTGCGAACAGCTTCAGCCTCAATAACTGAAAGTAGAAGAGGAAATACCATTCTGGCTCTGGATGATACTCGCCAGGATCTGGAGTGGCCTTATCGAGCAACACCACAGGCTCCCAGAGAGCGAGAGCACAAAGGCCGACGAAAACGAAGGCCATCCCAACGATGTCTTTCCAGATTTGTCGTGGAAAGAAATAGTCGGTTTTCGCTTTGATCTCCTCTGTCGTTCCTTTAAATGGACCAGCCGGGGCCGCAACACGAAACAAGAAGATGTGCAATCCGGCTAAGGCCATCAACGCCGCAGGGAGGATCATCACATGAAGCACAAAGAAACGACTCAAGGTCATCTGCCCAGGGCTTGCACCACCCTTTAAAAACCTTGCGATAAAATCACCGACGATCGGTGTCTTGTCCAAGATTTCGACGCCCACAAGCGTCGCCCAGAACGCACGCTGGTCCCAGGGAAGGAGGTACCCGGTAAATCCGAATGTAATGACGATCCCAAAGAGCGCCAGCCCGACCAACCAGAGAAGCTCGCGTGGCTTTTTGTATGCCCCCCAGAGAAAGACCTGGGACATATGGGCAAAGACACAGACGACCATGGCACTGGATCCCCAAAAATGGTAGCTGAGTATGAACCAACCGTAATCGACATCATGAATAATATATTGCGTACTATCGTACGCGTGATCGGCGGTCGGCACATAATAAAACATGAGCATGGTCCCAGTGACCGCCTGCATGGCAAAAATAAATAACAAGATCGAACCGAACACGTAAGCCCAACGGGAGCCTCCAGGAATAGGCTCATTAAGCATCTTGGCCTGCATTTCCTTGAGTCCAAGCCGCTCATCAAGAAACGCAAGAACCTTTTCACTGGTACTCGGCTGATGATCAGGGATGACGGTAGGAGATGAGTGTTTCATATCCATGAGACTCTGCGCTCACACAATCCGAATTTGAGACTTCGTGCCGGCCTTAAACTCCATATCAATGATCTCAACCTCGCCGGACGGCGAAACTTTTACTGGCAATGCATCCAACCCTCGGGGAGCCGGCCCATCAAGCACTTTCCCTCCCGCATCATAGATGCTCAAATGACAGGGACAGAGAAAGACCTGCCCAAGAGCCTTATGTTGGCGCCATTTGAAGCCACACCCAAGATGGGGGCACTTACCGGAAAAGGCGATATAAGGAACATCCTTTTTATTGGTCCAGATGGCCTTCCCCTTAGCATCGTGGAATTCGACATCTTTGCCCTGATACACCTTCTCCAGCAATTCGGGAGTTGCCCGAAGTACCCAAACGTTCTTCTCGACTTCGTACTCAGGCATGTACGCCTCTTTGACCTGCTTCTTGTACTTAAACTGAGTCCCGACATCCTCTTGCTTAATTTTGCTGACATTCCCGACCTTGAGCCATGCATTGTCAAAATCAGCATACATGGGTTTCATCAGAAACCGAAGGATGGGGTAGGCGAGAGGAAGGCCGATCAGAAAGCCAATGACATTGGTGAAATTCATGAAAAAGGTTCGACGCTTGACGCTCTTCTCCAACTCGGGAAGAGGAACCAGAACCTCGCCTGGGGTGACATGGATATTGTCTTCCAGATGCGAGATCTCCACCTCGTGCGTGGTGACATAATCTTCGCGCTTGAAGGGCGGCAATGCCAAGATATCTGCGGACGGCGATCGAAGTTGAACCACGTCCTCCGTAACAGCCTGAACCTGCGCCATCATGACTTGCCGCTCACCGTTGCCGTTCATGGAGACGACAATGTGGCTGATTTCATGGGAAAGCGGATCGAGCACCACTCGCGTGACTTCCCCGATGTCGTGATCCGTACACCGGACCTTGGATTTCAATTTTGGTTGCAGCATTACTTTTTCTTGATTGGCTTGGGAGTATTGATTGCGGTGTTCTTGAAGGAACCTAACCAGGTGGCCAGCGCCAGCATTTCCTTTGGATCCATGAGATCTTTAAATTTGTCGGGCATAATGCCCTTTTGCCATTCCTTGTCATACCCTTCAGCCATAAAGCTCTTCGGGTCGGCAATTTTTTGTTGAATTTCCTCGACAGTCAACAGGGTACCGATGTTATCCAACTCAGGACCCCGCTTCTTGCCTCCCTCTCCCCTCAACTTGTGACAGTTGTAGCATTCTTGGAGTTGCCACTGCTCCTCCCCGATTTTCATGATGTCACCAGTAGCGCCACCCCCCGCAGGAGCAGGCTTTTCTCCAGAGGAAGGAACTTGAACCGCTGCCACCGCCTGTCCACCCCCGATACCCTTGAGGCGATCTTCCAGTGCCTTGACTTGCGCATCGAGAGCCTTCGCACGAGCGATCAGCTCTTCCGTCTTCCCCTGCGCCGATTGCTTGCGCTCCTTGTCGAGAAGTTTGCCGATCTTGGCCTTTTCGTCATCAGGGTCGAACTGCGGCAGGAACGACGCACCCGCGACACAGACGGAGATGAGAAAAACCCAGAACACGGTCACGGACAGGAATGACATGCCGCCATTCATCACGTTCATAGGCTTTGCATCAAGGAGCGTAAAGACGCCTGCCCCGACCAGCGAGACAACAAAGAACAAAATCTGGAAGCTCGCCGGCACTTCTTGCGAATTAGCAACAGCAACCAGGCCGCCGCCTACGACTAAGCCAACTCCAAGCTTTTTAAATAAATTCCACATGTGATTTCTCGCTGCCTCTGTAGACGCTCCACAAAGTGATTACTTGACCGGAACAGGAACAGGGCTCCCCTCAGATTCCTTTGCCGGCACCACAGACGGCCGAATGGCAATCAGTGCCGCAACTGTGACAACAGCGATAAAAAAGACCGTGATCGCAGTGATCCATCCGGCGGAATACGAAAGCGTCGGAGTAAATGACTCCGCACTGAGATCCGATACCAGGCTGTAGGTATGAAAGTACTTTTTCAAAAGCGAGCGCACAGCGCCCATGAGCCCCATAATCCAGGTGGACGTGAAGGCCAGGAAAATCAAGACAAATTGAGCTGCAAAGTCAATCTTCCCCCAGACAATCGTCCCTTGCTTAATCGCACGGTTGTATAGAACAAAGTTAACGATGGTAACGAAGACCAACGTGAAGATGGCGGACAACTTTGCCGGCATCGACGACAAATAGTCCCATCCTTCAGGCAGCTTCAGATCATCTGGCATATCCGTACCAGTTGCCACAAATCCGGCCGGGGTAAGCCAGACTGCATCACTGATGAGCATGATGATAAAACCAATTTTAATGACGGTTCGCGCAGAGACCGTCACAGGGATAAACCGACCGAGGAGGAACGGAGATAGCGTCAGTGGCAGGAGAATCGCCAGCGACATCGGATCCGGAATCCACCAGCTGTTCATGACCCACATGGTCACTGGGAGTAACACGATCAAGACAATGGGGGCCAGAATACTCATCCGAACATTATCAGCACCCTCAATACGCTTGACACTCAACCAGCTATAATAATTGATCCCCAGAAAGAGCAGCCCGATCATGATGCCCTGCATCTCGAAAAACATGGAAAGTTGATCGGCCATCATATAGGGGCAGAATGAGAAATCGTAGTCACACATTTCATAGGCCAATAACAACCCGGTAAATGGCTGCAACAACGATCCACCGACTGCGATCCAAATTGCGACGAAGCCCATCCAATCGTAATACGCACGCTCTTCCTTTGTCTTGGCCGCCATGTACATGTAGGCCGCAATCATACCGGCGATGAAGCCTCCGAAGGCCACATTCCCATCAATCCGATGGAGACTGAGTGGAAACCAACTTTGATTGGCAATTTTATCCCACAAAGTCGCCGCGGCAATGAAGTCCTGCGGCGAAACACCCTCTGCCTTTGGCGGTGTGTTCATAAACGACGTAGGTCCGTTGATCACAAACAGAATCAGCAGACACACTAGGTTCAATAGAACCCCCAGTGCGATATGACGGCCCTTCTTCTCACCCTTCCAAATGTCCCACGTATAGAGATAGGCATACATGAGGATTGTCTCGGCGATAAACAGCGCCGGATACAGAATCGCAAAGACGACATAGAATTGGTTGATGAAGGACGTCGTGAATTGCGGGTAGGCCGCAAGGAGAACAAAAATGAACAACCCGCCGGTCACCGCCGTCATACTGAAGAGAATCACAGTGACCTTCGTCACTTCCTTCGCAAGACGATCGTATCGAGGATCCTGCTTGCGATAGCCCAGCCATTCAGAGATCACGACAAAGATGGGAGCTCCAAGAATGAAGGCGGCAAACAAGATATGCAGCTGCGCAACGATCCAGACAGCCGTTCGATTTCCGGCATACGGGAAGTCCACTGGAGATGTCCCAGCGTCCTGCGCAAATGCGTCCGAAAGCCCAAATCCACACACCAACGCTAGCAGAGCGAGAGCCAGGAGACTGCTCGAATGTGTTTTCACGGTGCCTCGATGCCCCCTATCCTTTGTATATAGAAGAATCCAACACTGAGGAGCCTATAACTCAGGACCGTCTCTGCCATATGCAAGCTACTATTGCTCTGCAACGCCAGAGACCCAAGCGGACCGGCACCTAGCATCGGATAGTTTAGACTGCCCACAAACTACGAGCGCCAGCCACACAGCCCCAAAAAGATCATCAAAAAAACCGACGAGAATATCTCACACCCCTCGGCTATTAACGAATAAGTGCCCCCCTGAATCTCTTGAGAAAAACCCCTGAGACCTCTCAGCTCGCTTGAGCCGCAACAAGAAAATCCACCACCCCGTCATGGCGCAATGCAGCTGGAGCTGCGATAACTACGAGATCTTGCAGCGCCTGAATCGTCATTTAGCACCCGCATCAATCCACTGACTCTTTTCTATGCTCCAGACTTTTCCAGACAAGCCAAAATTTCGCTCATACAGCACAAGCTTCCACCGATCGTCGTCCGAGAGTTTACTTTTCCACCCCTTCATCTTTGTATTCGGGACACCCTCAGAGATTCGCCAGAACCATACTGCATCCGAATAGAGCTTCATGCGCTCAGGATTTCGAAAATCCGTAGCCCCCGCCTTCACCGGCTTCCCATCTTTCCCGTGGCAGCTGGCACAATTGACATCTGGATTCGCTTCGCCCAGAAAAAGCTTCCGCCCCTCATCCAACTTCTGGGCGTCCGCCCACCAACTGGAAGGCATATGTTTATCCGCATACTCCGCCGGAGCAGGAGGCGGAGGCACGATCGGCCCTTCCCCCTCCTCACCACCACTGCACGAGCCCAACAACCCCAGACCTAGAATAAGTGGGACATAAAAAACTCGAAATCGCATGACCACCAGTCACTCCGCATTATCGAGAATCACAACCGCAACAGAGCGGGACCGTCGTCAGCGAGGATCCCTTTTTCTACCTTGCAATTTCCCTTTTCTCTTTGCGCCACCAGAGCTGAGCAACCGCAACCCAATTACACCACCAGCCGCCGCAAGAATGGACCCGCCTCCCCACCACATCCAAGACAGGGAATTACCCCCGCCACAACCGACCCCAAAATCAACGCGGATCTTCCGATCACTTTCAAGATCCTTGGGGTCGAATTCGACCTTCAGATTCTTTTGCTCCCCCCTCGCCTCAATCAGCAGCGGATCTCCAAGATTGTCATTGTGAAGATGAAACATGGCCTTATAGTATCCATCTCCATCCGTCTTGACGACCTGGCCATAGGATATCCTCGTGTCTTTCACGAGCACATCAGTATTTGAGAGACCCACACCACCTTCTCCACAGACATACCCTTCAACCATGAAGCGGTGATCTGCCTCGTGCGTCGCTGAACCTAGAGAAGGGAAACCGGCACTCACGACGAGGAAACCCGTAACGACGAGTACCCATCCCGACGCTCTCTTGCCAAACCTCGCTCTCAATTGCGAACTCGTCGCTCCCTCAAAAAGTACCGACACCTGGAGCCCGAGCGCGCTGCATCGGGGCACGGGTTTCTAGCACAGCAACTACTCTTTGTCAATGAAAAGACAGCCCTCTCAGCCGGTAATGGATAACAGAAACCACCGTTCGTTAGGATCTAGAATACATGTATAGAAGCTGATGTCGGCGAGGATGGAAAGCCCGTCGGCCTCGCTTAACTTTCCGTCCGAACCTAACAGTACGCGCCTTATCCCCTCTCACCCCTTAGCTGGACACCTGGCTGCTCTCCCATCCTTCTCAGTTCAGGACGATTCTACTTTTTCAAGAGACCCATGGCAGACGGGAATGGTGTGCACAAGCAAACGGGAGGATGAGATGGATCGCCCGGACCGGATGAGGGATAAAGCCCGACGCATTCATCAGGCGGCTCCGTCGGGGAGACGCACATGTAGTTTGCAAAGCTTGCTAGAGGTAGCCGCGCGTGCGGGCATCGGCTTCCAATCTTGAAGCTTCGGCTTGACGCTCAGATTCTTTTTTTGACACCCACGCCTCCCACGATTTTCCGTTGGCCGTGTCCTCCCCGGAGAACGCGATCGTGGCAATCTCAACGTAAGGAATCCGTCGAGGGTCTGGATGGTCAGTCGGAAAGAGCTCGAGATAGGAATCACTGGGTGATACCTGTCGGTTGTAAATATAGCCGGCGACCGACTCACCTGAGCGCAACATGACGGTGACATCCCCGCGATAATCGAACGCGAGCTCTACGGCCTCCGCTGTTTCAGAAGCGGAGCGTGGGGCGAAGACACGTCCTTCGAGGGAACTGCCGTTCACAGCAGCATGATTGTTGGTATCAGTCATAGTGAGGACATCGTTCCTGATGGGCGGCTCGTGAAACACCGTCCGCTCCAATAAACTAAGGCCGACGCGCTACAGGGAACACTTGCCTCGCGGGTAAGCGAGGCAAGCTTCACGAAACTGCTATCGCGAGGTGGGCGACAAGGTCAATTTTGCCGTCCGTATGAATCCAGAAGCCGTGCTAAAGGTATCTTCAACTGCTGACGCCTCATAGCCGCAATGAACCATACAATCAGCGCACTTTTCGTTTCGACCAGTCCCATAGTTTTCCCACGCCGTCAACTCCATCAGCTCCCGAAAGGTCCTGGTATAGCCTTCTTGGAGTAAATAGCAGGGCTTCTGCCATCCAAAGACGTTGTAGGTTGGATTCCCCCATGGTGTGCATTGATATTCGCGTCGCCCCATCAAGAAGTCCAAGAACAACGGAGATTGATTAAATTGCCAGCCCGGCTTGGGACGACTTAGAATTTTTGAAAACAGCTCTTGGGTTCGTGACCGCTTCAAGAAATGTTGCTGATCAGGGGCCTTTTGATAACTATACCCTGGCGAGATAGTCATACCTTCGACACCAAGAGCCATCATTTCATCGAAAAACGTTCTGACTCGTTCCGGGTTTGCATCATCGAACAACGTCGTATTGGTCGTGACTCGGTGCCCGCGCTTGACCGCGGCTTTGATCGCCTTCACAGCTACATCATAGACTCCATCACGACAAACAGCCAAGTCGTGTTCGTCCTTGAGTCCATCCATGTGGACACTAAACGTCAAATACTTAGAAGGCTTAAACTCATCGAGCTTTCGTTCCAAGAGGATGGCATTCGTGCAGAGATAAATGTATTTCTTCCGATCAACCAAACCTTGGACGATTGTGGCGATTTCAGGGTGAATGAGCGGCTCTCCTCCCGGAATACTCACCATCGGAGCTCCACATTCTTCCGCCGCCGCCCAGCACTGCTCAGGAGTTAACCGCTTATCCAGAACATGATCAGGATACTGAATCTTCCCGCATCCCGCACAGGCGAGATTGCAGCGAAAGAGCGGTTCCAACATGAGAACAAGGGGATATCGCTTCACTCCCTTGAACTTCTGGGAGAGGACGTACGTCGCCACTGTATACATCTGGGAAATCGGAACAGCCATTCCGCTCTCCTTCACTTAGCTGATTTTACTTTTAAGAGCCCTGTATATCTGAACAGCTACATCATGATGTAGCTGTACTTTGGAGGCACAAGAATGTTCGGGATTGTAACATCTCACCCATAGGTCGTCAATTTCCTT
>JAEURV010000346.1 GCA_016788465.1 Nitrospira sp.
TAAGGAGCGGTCAGTACACACGAGGTGTTGTATGGCGGAGAGGGTGGGATTCGAACCCACGGTCCCGTTGCCGAGACGCATGCTTTCCAAGCATGTCGATTCGTCCACTCTCGCACCTCTCCGCATCGAGAAGTGCAAAGGCGAGCATCTTAGCATGCGTGCCCAGCAGCAGCAAGGCGAACGAAGGTGCGGTTAGGCAACTCTCTTGTTAATTTTGGAGAGTTGTTTGCCGAGCGCATCACTGGTGAAGTAGTGCCGTGCACTGTGAGGGCGCTCTAGGAGGGGTAAGGCAATGGATAGAGCATCATCATTACTGGCTCGGGCCATTCATACTAGGTATGGAATACCCTCGGTCGTATGGGTTGACACTTGCATGGGTCCGACGGTACAACGCTATACAACATCGCGTGTTTAGGCTGTCTTAGTTGCCAAATTGAAACAGCTCCGCGGCGTCCTCCACTGTGCGAGAGTGGCGGAACTGGCAGACGCGCGAGACTTAGGATCTCGTGGGTAACCGTGGGGGTTCAAGTCCCCCCTCTCGCACCACTCATTTCGAATCTCCTTATTTGATTGGAGCCAGACTTTGACGATGAAGATGGAAGTCACTGAGTTAGGGCCGATGAAGCGTGCTTTGAAAATCGAGGTGCCAGCGGTAGATGTCGCTCAGCAATTTTCGCGAGCATATGTCGAACTGAACCGTCAAGTTCATATACCTGGGTTTCGGCCTGGGAAGGCTCCATTGGCAATTTTAGAAAAGCGGTATGCCAAGACGGTTGAAGAAGATGTCATTCGAAAACTGGTTCCTGACTTTTATGATCGCGCAATCAAAGAAGCTGGAATCCATCCGGTTGTGGTAGAGATACCTCCCCTCGATCGCGTCAAGATTAAAAAAGATTCCCCGTTTACATTTACGGCGACGGTCGAAATCAAGCCCACTATCGAACTTCGCGACTATAAGGCTCCGAGTCCTATGTCTCTGCAAGCTGATAAGCGCACAGTTGCCGAAGAACAAGTGGACCGCGCGCTTGAGGTATTCAGAGAACAACAGGCCCGCTTGGATGCCACCCCAACTGGTACGGCTTTGGCCGATGGAGATTATGCCATTGTTGATCTAGAGGGATTTCTGGACGGTGTGGCTCTTGAAGGGACAAAGAAAGAAGGTCAACTGCATCGTGTTGGATCGAAGGCCGCTTTGTTGGGGATTGAGATAGATGCTCACCTTCTTGGGAGGCAAGAAGGTGATGTGGTAGACATTCCTCAGACCTATCCGGTAAGCCATCCGGATCATCGAGTTGCGGGAAAGGTTGTTCAATTCCGTCTAGATATCAAGGGGGTCAAGCGCAAGACGCTTCCTGCTCTTGATGATGAATTCGCAAAAGACTGTGGACCATATAACTCACTCCGAGACTTACGAGAAAAGTTGCGCGGTGAAATGGAAAAGGCGCTCAAGAAGGATATCGAAGAGTCCTACAAGGACACCCTTCTTAAACGCCTCGTTGAGACCCATCGTTTTGATCTTCCCGAGACACTCGTTGAACGAGAACTCACCACGATTGTACGACAGCAACTGCAAACACGACAGCGCGGCAAAATCACCGACTCCCTTCCCGAACCGGATGCGGAGGAAGTAAAGACAATTCGCGAGGAGCATCGTGAGGAAGCAAATCGTCGTGTCAAAGCGGGACTGATCCTTGAAGCCATTGCCGAGAAAGAAAACTTGTCGGTGAGTCAGGATGATCTGAACAACGAAGTCACCAGATTGGCCAAGGAACTTCGGGTACCGATGGCCGATCTTGTCAAAATGATTCAGGCGGGTGGTCAAGATTCCATTGAGGAATTACGTGCACGGATCTTGGCTGACAAAGCGCTGGATCTTGTCTATCGTCAAGCAGTCATTCAGGGGTAGGTCGGCGCTCAATCATCTTGTGTATTTCGCGCCAACACTCTTTGAGGAAAGGAAGCGAACGACATGTTGGTTCCGATTGTAGTCGAGCAAACTAATCGAGGTGAACGCGCCTATGACATCTATTCTCGGCTCCTCAAAGATCGAATCATTTTTCTTGGAGCCCCTATTGATGATGTGTTTGCCAATTTGGTAATCGCGCAGCTGTTATTTCTCGAAGCGGAGGATCCTGAGAAGGATATCAATCTCTATGTGAATTCACCGGGAGGAAGCGTAACAGCTGGTTTAGGGATTTACGATACCATGCAATACGTGAAGCCTCCGATCAATACGATATGCCTCGGGCAAGCAGCCAGTATGGGAGCATTGCTATTGACCGCCGGAACAAAAGGGAAGCGGTTTGCGTTACCCAATGCTCGGGTGATGATTCATCAACCGTTGGGGGGATTTCAAGGCCAAGCCACCGAGATCGACATTCACGCCAGGGAAATACTAAAAATTCGTGAGCGCCTCAATGAGATCATGGCCAAACACACGGGGCAACCGATTGAAAAGATCGCCCATGACACCGAACGGGATTATTTTATGTCAGGTGAAGAAGCGAAACGATATGGCCTCATTGATGAGGTTATTACGAGGCCGCCAAAGTTTCTAAAGGTGGGGGAGTCCGGAGACGGGGTAAAGGGTAAGTAACACAGGAGGGCGCATGGCTAAGCAGGAAAAGATGGACCGACACTTGCGGTGTTCTTTTTGTGGCAAGAGCCGTGATGAGGTTCGGAAGCTGATTGCCGGGCCGACGGTCTATATCTGTGATGAATGTGTCAACCTCTGCAATGATATTATCGCCGAGGATTGGGAAGAGGCCAAAGAAGAAATTTCGTCGAAACTCAAGAAACCCGCTGACATTAAACACCACCTTGATCAGTATGTAATCGGGCAGGACCGTGCCAAGCGCATTCTGTCGGTGGCCGTGCACAACCATTACAAGCGTATCTCTTCGAAAGAAAAAGGGGTGGATGATATCGAGCTTCAGAAAGGCAACATCCTCATGGTGGGGCCAACCGGAACCGGAAAAACTCTGTTGGCTCAGACCTTGGCCAAGTATCTCGATGTTCCCTTCACTCTTGCGGATGCCACGACTCTGACAGAGGCCGGCTATGTAGGAGAAGACGTCGAGAACATCATTCTGAAGCTCTTGCAAGCAGCCGATTACGATGTGGAGCGGGCTGAACGTGGGATTGTCTACATCGATGAGATTGATAAGATCAGCCGAAAGAGTGATAGTCCGTCGATTACGAGGGATGTATCAGGTGAAGGTGTTCAGCAGGCGTTGCTGAAACTGATCGAAGGGACAGTTGCAAACGTTCCTCCGCAGGGTGGGAGGAAGCATCCGCACCAGGAATTTATTCAGGTGAATACGAGCAATATCCTATTCATCTGCGGTGGAGCGTTTGTCGGGTTGGAGCAGATCATCGAACAGCGTCTGAATCGGAAGTCAATGGGTTTCGGCGCTGAAATTCGTGGGAAGTGTGATGTGCGATTAGGTGATATGCTGGCCAAAGTCCAACCCGAGGACTTCTTGAAGTATGGACTGATCCCGGAATTTGTTGGGCGATTGCCCGTCGTGGCCACATTAGAGGAGTTGGATGAGCGAGCGCTCATTCGTATCCTGACGGAGCCGCGTAACGCACTCACGAAACAATATGAGAAGTTGCTCTCATTCGAAAAGGTCAAACTTCGGTTTACAGAAGGGGCCTTGGGTGCTGCTGCACGAAAAGCATACTCTCAAAGAACTGGAGCCCGAGGTCTCCGGGCAATTCTGGAAGAGGTGATGCTGGATGTCATGTATGATGCCCCCTCTCAAAAAGACATCATGGAAGTAGTAATTACAGAAGATGCGATTGTCGGCAAGAACCCACCAATGCGTATCTTTGAGCAGGAACAGGATGCAAAGACAGCGTAAGATATTGATAAATTAAGGCATTGCCATATCAGGAAAAGACGGATTGCGTGCTGAGACCACGCGTCGTCTTTTCCGACTGGCTTGTGCTTTCCCGATCCTCATCTGGTACCCCTCTCTCCTCGACAAGTCGAAATACCGCGCTATACTTACCACGTGTGAGCCAGTGAAGGGAGCGCGCGTGAAGTATTCTGTTCTGACAAGCCTTCGTCACAAAGGCAAAGTCTTACAAGTTGATGTAGAGCGGGAAATGGTGACATTATTGGGAGGAAATGGGGATGTTATCGGGAGTTTGTCGTGGGATGTTGTCATCGATCAAGTTCTCGCCTATCGCAAGGTGCCAGTTCAGAAAGAAGTTAGGGTAGAGCCAAGGATTTCTCTCACATTCAGGGTACGGTACAACACACCGGAAGGGCAGCAATTCGAGAGTCGTGCTGGTGGTATTGGAGGAGGAGGGCTATTTATTGAGAGCCACAGTCCTCTCCCAGTTGGTACTAAGTTGGCATTGGAGTTCTCGCTTCCTCAGAAGCCAGATCAATGGCTTCCAGCCAAGGGGACTGTCGCGTGGGTATGCCCAAGAGCTGATCAATATACCTTCAGCCCAGGAATGGGAGTGCGATTTACGGAAGTAGACGAGGGAGTACGTGACCGAATTCATGAGGTCGTGAAAACAACCCAGGTGACAAGCCAGGCAGCGTAAATCCCTGTACTCGCCGAGCCATCAGGACAAAATCGTCTTTATATGAAAATTCCGGTCGTTTCTACTGCAGGTCATCGTGGTAAGTCGTTGATCATTGACGCTCAGCAAGAAACAATTCATGTGTATGATCTGTCGGGTCAGTTACTTGGCAATGTATCGTGGGGTTCGCTTATCGAACGAGTACTAGCGACCAACGAGGAGGCCAGGTTCGCCCATTGTCGCGCACAACCTCGAGCGCCGCTCGCCCTGAAGGTCCGCTATACCACTCCAGAGGGAAAGCAATTTGATAGCCTGACAGGAGGAATCGGGGGGGGAGGGCTTTTTATTGAGAGCGGTGCCCCTCTAAGCCCTGGTACTGAGCTAACGGTTGAGTTTGCCCTTCCTGATAGACCGACTGAGAAGATCAAAGCTAAGGCTAAAGTTGCTTGGGCTCGCCACAAGCCAGAACGATACCTCCTCTTTCCCGGCATGGGCATTCAGTTCATGGATTTAGAGGAGAAGATACAGGAGGATCTTGTCAGGCTTGTCGAGGCATTAAATCGAAGTCGAATCCCGTCCTGAAATTGAGTGACGATATGTCTCTAACAGTCAGACCTTGACCGTTCCCATTAGCATCTATCCTTCCAGTAGAATTTCCACGTTCAAGAGATGAACTAAAAAGGTCATCGCTGCCTAAAAAGGGGATCGGCCAGGTCTAATATCCAAATGTCCTACCTAGAATTAGGAGCAGGAAAGTAGGCAGGTATTACGCAATTAGACTCAGCTCGATTTTAGGGGTTCGTCTTGTACTGGAGGAAGATCTCTTGCTGCTTCGATGGATTGCTGGATTTCTTTTTGGGCGGCGTCTACCTCAGCCTGGATCGTACGCATCTGTGGATCAACATTGCTTCGGATGTCGGTCACGGCCTGTCTGAATGTTCGTACAACCTCTCCTAGGCCCTCACCCAGATTCTGGAGATCATCAGCCGAGACATCGACAGCTGAAGGAGAAGTCTTTGCCCTCAGGGCAGCTTGCTGTGCCTGCACACGGGCAACCGCATCCTGATTGACGATAGCGGAAGGACGTTTCGTAACTGGTTTCGTCTGAGCTCCTTTAGGCAGAGGTGGGTACGATGCTTGAGAAATTGGAGCTGGTTTCACTGCCCGTTCTTCCATTGAAACGACTTGAGTGGACTGTGACACCATGGGTTGTTGCGAAGAAGCCGTTGTCGTGGAAGGGGTTGGAGAACCTCCACCATAAAGGAACGAAGCTGTTGTGCCAGGAGTCAGCTCTGGACCAGGGGTATAGGGGGTATTTGCTTTGGCCACCGTCGGCGAGGTTTCTCCGGGAGTATTGGTAGGAGCTGTGGAGACCATGGGAGAAATCGGGGCTGGTTGTTGGGGGGGGGCTAGATCAGATGTGGGCTGGGGACTATCGTTTACTTCCTTCCTAAACCCTCGTAACGCTTTGCCGACTCCTTCACCGATTTGTGGTAAACGTCCTGCCCCAAATATGATGAACACAATCACAAGAATGATGATGAGCTCGGAAAACCCCATCGTACCAAACAAGGGCGACCTCGCGTTGAGCGTAGAAAGAATCGTTACCGGAAGACTCTAGCTGCCTCTTTGATAGGCTGTCAAGAAAGTGCGAGGCAAAAACATGGCCGCGTTGCAATCAAAGAAGGGGGACGACCTCTGTTTGAAGAGGCAAGCCATGGACAATGGCTTCTTGATCCGTCACGCACACGTCAAGCTCGCTCCGAATGCCGAACTCGCCAGGGAGATAGATGCCCGGCTCTATCGAAAAACAGGTGTGAGGGAGGATCTGACGCCCATCATGCGTTTCAAGGTTGTCAATGTTGGCTCCATTGCCATGAACCTCTTCCCCGATCGAATGGCCCGTACGATGAATGAAAAATTCGCCGTACCCAGCTTCACGGATCTTGTTCCTACAGACATCATCGATTTCCCATCCACAGGGAAATCGTCCTGCCGCCAGCTGTGCCTGGACAAAAGATATGGCGGCATCGCGCCCTTGTCGGACATGTTCAAAAATCAAGCGATGCTTTGACGGTACCTGTTCCCCTGTATAACCAGTCCAGGTAATGTCGCCGTAGACAGAACCAGGTGCTGTTCGCTTCGCCCAAAGATCGATCAGTACGAGACTGTCGTGGGTAATCAGAGAGGAGTCGGATTCACCTGGTGAATAGTGGGGATCGGCGCTATGGGCATCGACGGCGGCGATTGGCGCACTGGAGGTTGTCATGCCCGTATCATGAATACGCGAGAGAATGAATTGTTGTAGACCATACTCGGTTAAGGACAGTTGGCGTCTGAGGCACGAGGCTACATGGGTGAAGGCCTCATCGACAATGCGTCTGAGGGTGGTTACGGCATACCGATGTGATTCCAGTTGTTCCTCCGTCCAGGCTGCCTCAAATCGTTGGACAAGATCGGCGGATGTCACAACATCAACGCCGAAGCTTCGAATGAGCTCGATCGTGCCGGCATCAACTCTGGATAGATAGGGGACTGCATTGAAGGGCGAATATTGCATCGCAATGCGCCGTCGACCTCGTAAGAGAGAGTCCAATGCTGTCCGTTGCTGTTCCCACGATACGTAGAGATGGGAGTTCCCTGGCAACTCATCCAGGACATGCGGTTCGATTCGATGAAGGAGCTTTACCGGTTCGCCGGTTCTGGGGATCCAGTAGTACCAACGGCGCGTGACATGTTGAGAAGAGTCAATGAGCAATACTCGGTAGGCCAAGGGATCTGAACCACGGAAATCATAGAACAGCCATCCCTCAACACCCTCCTGATCAAGAAGCGCGTTTTGTATCGCACGGATCCTTGCATGCTGCGCAGTCTGGTTCATGAGAGTTGCATCATATCTGCGAGGTGAGAGGGCGTCAATCAGCCTGCTGCTTTGCCCATGTAACATGGTACAATGTGGATCGATGATCGCCGCCGCGCCCCACGATATCAGCGCCTATCGAGTAAGCTTCTTCTTTGGCCCAGAATCGGTTGAAGGAAGAGCGGATGCACTAGCCTGTGTGTTTAATGTGAAGAAACGGAGTTGGAAGGCTGGTATTCAGGTGGTCGTGGAGGTCAGCCGCAGTCAGCTCTCGGCTCTCGAGCGAACAATCCAGTTGACCGATCGACTTGTGGAGAGGTTAGTGGCCGTGGAGGCTCATGACCGGGCCGACTATCAGGAACGCAGCAGCGATGTCTTTGTCCAAGCCGTGTGTCGGCGGAAATTGGATCTCCAGCTGTTGCCTGGATTAGCTCAGATTAATCAGAGGATCCCAGCTGAGGAATTGATGGTCGAATTGGATCAATCGATTCGTGAGCAGCCTGACCACCTTATCTCCTACATCTTGGATGAATTGGGTCTTGCACCCTGATCACTCGTGTCTCTCCGTGTTATATCTCAGAGATGTGGGTCGATAAAGGGGGTTGCATTCAGCTTCGAATTTGTTATAACGCATAGCAGTATTCATGTATGATGTGGGTTCTGGGTTTGTCCGCTTGAGCGGTTGAAGAGGAAGGAGGAGTCACACGTGAGACTTCCGATCGTGATCGTTTTGGTTGTCATCGCATACGGTTCGATGCTTGTGGCACCGGCTTGGAGCCAATCTACATCGACGGATTCTCTCCAGGGGACGGCCTCTGGAGCGGGTATGGGTGCTGCCTCCGCTGCTGCCACTATCTTGTACTTCCCGTTCAAAGCCGCGTTTGCCATTGGTGGAGGAATTGTCGGCGGATTGGCCTATGTCTTTTCAGGATTTAGTGAGGAAACGGCGAAGAATATTTGGGTTCCCAGTGTCTATGGAACCTATGTCATAACTCCTGAGCATCTCAGCGGTGATCGCCCAGTGCGTTTCCTAGGTGTGGCAGCTGAAAATGAAGGGTTCTCTCCCGCACCTGCTCCGGTACTCGAACCTGCTCAGTAATGATGAAACCTGTCATCGGCGTGACTCCTGACTTTAATGCCGGTGACAGGAAGGATATGGGTGGGTCCGAACCCACCTACTTTCTGAGGGCCCGGTACATTCGGGCTATCGAAGAGCTTGGCGGTGTTCCCTTAGTCCTACCCTTAGTGTCTGCAGCGGCCGATCGACGGCGACTTCTTGACAGCGTTGATGGACTTCTCCTGACCGGCAGTGGCCCTGATCTTCCACCACGCCTGTATGGGGAGAAACAGCGTTACAAGTTTCCTCTGGTTAGTGAGCGGCGTGCTGACTTTGAGCTGGAGATGGTGTATCAGGCTAGGCGTCGGGACCTTCCGCTCTTGGGGATTTGCGGAGGGATGCAGGCTGTGAATGTGGCCTGTGGAGGCAGTCTCTTTCAGGATATACCTGCCCAGGTTCCACGCGCGATGGACCATCGGCAAAAGACGAAAGCGGTCTCTGTCTCACATGCGGTGACTGTGGTGCCGAAGAGCCTTCTCAAGCAGATTGTCAGAACAGACACGTTGATGGTGAACAGTTCACATCATCAGTCCGTGAAAGCTGTTGCTCCATCGCTCATTGCCAGTGCAGCGGCTCCAGATGGCATTGTTGAGGCTATTGAGTCCCCAACCCATCAATTTCTCCTTGCCATTCAGTGGCATCCTGAATTTCTGTTTGAGCGGCATGTGGCACATCGTCGGCTCTTCGAGGCGCTGTTACGCGCTGCGCGGCGGAACCGAGCATGAGCCTTTTGGGTGGCGCAGAGAGGCCGGCCCTTCTCGGTCGGTAAACCCAAGGATAGGCGTGACATTGGAACGAATGTTCTGCCGCTGATCTCTTCGGGCCAAAACATTCCGCCTCGGGCCGGAGAATAGCCATGAGCAATCCATTTTTCCGGACGAAACCGATCGATCAAATTCTGGCCGATGCCGAGCGGCCAGAGCATCGCCTCAAGAAAACATTGACGGCCTGGGACCTGACGGCGCTGGGGATTGGTGCGATTATTGGAACCGGGATCTTTGTGCTGGTCGGCACGGCCATTGTGGGTGATGCCCATCGACCTGGGGCGGGGCCTGGGATTGTGCTCTCCTTCGTCCTTTCCGGTGTCACCTGTGCATTGGCAGCCCTCTGTTATGCCGAGTTCTCGGCTATGATCCCGGTGGCAGGGTCTGCCTATACTTTTTCCTACGCTACATTGGGGGAATTTCTCGCATGGCTCACCGGATGGAATCTGATTCTCGAGTATGGCGTCGCCTGCGTTGCCGTTGCAATCGGTTGGTCGGGATACTTCAATAAATTACTCAAGCTCGCCGGTCTCGAACTGCCGTACTGGGCCACTAATCCACCGCAGTGGGCAGGAGGGCCGGAAGGGAGCATCGCGAATTTTCCTGCTGCCATCATCGTCTTGCTCGTCACAACGATTCTTGTAATCGGTATTAAGGAAAGCGCAAGGGCTGCCGGGATGATTGTGCTCTTGAAGCTGGTGGTGATCCTCTTCTTTATCGCCGTTGGCGTTCCCGCTGTAAACAGGGAAAACTGGACACCGTTCATGCCGAACGGGTTCGAGGGCGTCCGAGCCGCTGCTGCGATCATCTTTTTTGCCTATATTGGTTTTGATGCAGTGTCTACGGCGGCAGAAGAAGCAAAAAACCCTCAGCGTGATGTTCCGTTTGGAATTCTAGGATCGTTGAGTGTGTGTACGGTTCTCTATATTTCCGTCGCGGCTGTACTGACCGGGCTCGTCCCCGTAGGCCAAATCGATATTCATGCGCCGGTCGCTGAAGCGCTCACGCTGGTTGGGTTCAAATGGGGTGCCGCGATTGTCGCGATCGGAGCTGTCGCGGGGATTACCAGTGTATTGGTGGTCATGATGCTGGGACAAATTCGAGTCTTCTTTGCCATGTCACGGGATCAACTACTAAGTCCAAGCCTCTCCATGGTTCATGGACGTTTTGGGACACCGCATCGTGCGACCCTTCTGACCGGTGTCGCCGTGGCTATTCTGTCGGCGTTCTTCCAGATCGGGGATGCGGCCGATATGACTAATATCGGAACATTTTTTGCGTTTGTCTTGGTCAGTTTCGGGGTCATGCTGTTGCGATACACAAAACCTCATCAGCCTCGCCCGTTTCGTCTTCCGTTCATGCCGCTGGTGCCTCTCCTCAGCATTGGAGCCTGTCTCTACCTCATGGCCGGGTTGCCGTGGGCCACGTGGATTCGCTTTGGCGTGTGGACCGCTGTGGGGATTCTCGTCTACATCGGTTATGGTATGAAACACAGCAGGCTCTCTCGGCGAGGTACCGAGAACCATTGAAGGCCCCGACGAGGCGAACGACAGATACCGATCTTGAGCTATGTGGAGGGAGCTATCGTCGTCGATGCAGCAGCTGGGGCAGGAGAGACGTCGGCTGCGGCGGAAGCTGACCCAGGTGTCGCCTGGGTTGTAGCAGGTGGTGTGGGAACGGTCCCTGCTGGAGCGGCAGGAGTTGGCGGGGGAGTAGCGACTTTTGGAGGGGCAGCAGGCTTTGGTGGCGCCGGTTTTTCAGGCTTAATTCCTCCCTCCCAGGATGGACCGGAATACATATCAGCAGTTAAACCCTTGGTTTTCCATTTTTCTTCAAAGTCCGCAGCGGCTTTGTTCGGTGTTTCCCCGATACCCGTTACATCATTCCAAGGATATACCTTCGGTCCGATCTGGCATCCAGATTCTGTTCGGCGCAAATATAGCGCGATGGGATTACCCCGGTAGGGCCCAAGAAAAATATGAACAGATCCGACGTACTCGAGCAATGAGGCCATAAGGCCCTCCCAGAAATGCTCATGATGCCACAAGACGTGAGAACGGAGCAAGACTACCTTTGAGTGGCATATTCTGGCACCAGAGACCGTCCGCTTGAAGGGGGGAGGTCTGTAGGCCGTCCTACAAAGAGAATAAGAATCCTCAAAAAGCTCATACTTCAGCTTTCACGACCCGTTCTCGGGTTTGATGAATGGAGCGTAAGAGCGCTCGATGGCTACGGCAGCCAACCGCCAATCTCGCATCAGAGATTGTAATGGGTCGATAGGGAAGGAGATATCGGTCCTTGAGGCGGCGGATGCGGGCAAGGGATTGAGCCAACCGTTGTGAAGAAATATCCGAGCTGGTCACGGCTTTAGTGACGGCCTGCATGGCGGTGATCACCCTGTTCCGATCCTTGCAGATCAGTGGCATGTCGCAACCTGCTTGTATGGCGAGAACAGCCGCGTCGCCGATACCGTAGTGATCGATGATCGCATGCATTTCGAGGTCATCTGTCAATACGACTCCGTCGTAGTACAACTCTTGGCGAAGAAATTTTGAGATGATGGTCGGGGACAAGGTCGCCGGACGCTGCTCATCCAGGGCCTGATACTGAACATGGGCTGTCATCATCGTCGCCACGCCGATTGCGACCGCTCGACGGAACGGGGGAAACTCAATGCGCTCGAGACGGTCGCGAGAGGCGGTCACGATGGGCAGTTCTTTATGTGAGTCTGATGTGGTATCCCCATGTCCTGGAAAGTGCTTCCCACAGGCGACTACTCGATTGTCTTGCAGTCCTCCCACCGTGGCTAATCCCATCTCAGACACAAGGTCGGGTGTCCTGCCGAATGCTCGGTCGCCGATGACCGGGTTTGATGGATTACTGTTGACGTCAAGCACGGGAGACATATTCATGTTGATTCCGACGGCTGCCAATTCTTTTGCCGTCGTTGCAGCCGCGGCATAGGCCAGCTCTGAGGAGTGGCACTGCCCCAGTATTTCGCATGGTGGGAAAATCGTAAATTCTTTCGGCAACCGTGAAACACGTCCGCCTTCTTGATCAATGGAAATCAGGAGAGGGGAATGAGGGCTACAGCGCTGAAGGTCGTTTGTCAGGTCAACGATTTGTTCAGTCGATTCGAGATTCCTTGCAAACAGGATGACCCCACCAGGCTGATATTCTTTGATGAACGAAGCAAGATCTGCGGATACTATCGTACCGTCAAAGCCCATCATGAAGAGCTGTCCGATTTGATCCTGAGAGGGCGTCATATCTGCGCGCTCTCAGGCTTCAGTGAACGATTGATCAGGAACTGGATCAACAGTCTTGTCCCGATGCCAGTTGGGCCCTTGGGAATGTAGGCTCGTTCCCGTTCGCTCCAATCGGTGCTGGCGATATCGAGGTGAACCCAAGGATAGTCACCCACGAACTTGCTCAGGAACAGGGCGGCTGTGATCATGCCGCCTCCACGCCCCCCGATATTCCGCATATCGGCGACATCACTTCGTAGCTGCTCGAAATATTCCTCCCACAAGGGCATTTCCCACACTCGCTCTCCGGCTCGGAGCCCGGCCCTCGTGATCGCATCCTTCAACGTTGTATCGGTGCCGAACATACCGATCGCGAACTGTCCCAGAGCGACTACGCAGGCTCCTGTCAACGTGGCGATATCGATGAGGGCGGCCGGTTTAAAACGGGTTGCATAGGCCAGACCGTCCGAGAGTATCAACCGCCCCTCGGCATCGGTATTTTGGACTTCTACGGTTTTCCCTGAAAGGGTGGTGACCACGTCTCCGGGACGCATGGCGCGACCACCAGGCATGTTTTCCGCTACCGGAAGGATGCCGATGAGGTTCAGGGGTAGCTTCAGCCGGGCTGCAGCCCGCAGGGTTGCCAGAACCTCTGCTCCTCCGGTCATGTCAGCTTTCATTTGCTCCATGTTCTCGGCGGGTTTGAGCGAGATCCCTCCGGTATCGAAGGTAATGGTCTTGCCAACGAGCACGACCGGGGGGTCATCTTTCCTTTTAGCGCCGTGGTACTGGAGGATAATGAATTTCGGTGGTTCATGGCTGCCTTTGGCGACGCCAAGCAACGCCCCCATCCCGAGACGCTCCATTTCCTTCTGTTCCAAGATCTTGAGGCTTACGCCAGTGTCTTTCGCTATGGTCTTTGCCTCGCTAGCAATCTTGGTCGGGGTCATCACATTGGAAGGATGGTTGCAGAGGTCGCGAACGAAGACGGTGGCTTCAGCTGTCGCGATACCGCGGCGGATACCTTCAGAGACGGCGTTCAGCTGGTTCTTTTGCGAGACCAGAATCGTCATGGCGGCCACGCCCTTGCTTGTTGGAGGCTCACTGCGATAGTCGGTGAACTGATAGCTGCCGAGGATCGCCCCTTCGGCCAAGGTTTGTGAGAGGTCGCTCACCGCAGCCCCCCGTGGTACAGCGCTCGGCACCACAACGGTGAAGGAACCGGCTTTTGCTTGGCGAACCCGTTTGACGGCATACCCCATGGCTTGGCGAATCTGATCCAAACCTAGTTGAGGTCGCTTCCCCAGGCCAGCGAGAATCAGGCGTTTCGCCGGAAGCTTTCCATAGGTGTGAAGCAGCAGGACCTCATGCGGCTTCCCTTCGAACTCTCGCGATCGCTGAAGCTCACGAAGTGTTCCACCAAGGGCTCGATCCAATAACGCTCCGTCGGATGTCGATAGGGGCTCGTCTTCACAGAGCAGAACGACAAGCGCTTCTGTACGATCCGTATCGACGCGTCCTTGTTTGGCTTGAACCCGCATGATATTCATTGGATTCTCCTTGTGTGAATTATGAACGAACAGCCGCTGTCAGCCCGTGAGTGTTGATGGTTGCAATATGTCCGATGTCCCGATGGTCTAGGGGACTCCTCACACCCCCCGCGTATCGGGTGCCCAAATATGTTTGTGCAGTTGGAGTTGAAGACGAGCGGCGAGACGGTCCTCCAGCAACCACTCTGCCAGCTGGCGAGGGTCAAGCGTTCCGGATACCGGACTGAAGAGGACTGGACAGCGATCGGTCAAATGGAATTGTTGGAGAATGTCTTTTGCCCATTCATAATCAGAGCGGTCTTGGATGACGAATTTTGCTTCATCTCGCGGCCTGAGTCGTTCCACATTAGGCCAATGCATGCGGTCTGTCATACCACTCCCTGGGCATTTCACATCCAGAATGATATGAACGGATGGATCGACGGTGTTCGTATCAACTGCGCCACTCGTTTCAAGCAGGACCGTGAAGCCGTCACGACACAATTGCTGCAACAGGGCGGGGGTTTCCGGTTGAGCCAAGGGTTCGCCTCCCGTCACCTCGACTAAGGGACACCCATACGACCGGACCCTTCCGAGAAGGTCCTTGATGGATTGTTCCGTCCCTCCAAAGAATGCATAGGCTGTGTCGCACCACGTGCAGCGAAGCGGGCAGCCGGTGAGACGCACAAACACGCAGGGCAATCCAGCAAAGGTGGATTCGCCTTGAATGCTATGGAAGATTTCGGTGACGCGCATGAACGATGTGTGGGCTAACTCATGAGTGGACGTGGTGATTCGTCGAAGAGGGGGTGTCTCCAGTCATCGGCATTCCTTTAGAGCCATCTGACAATCGGCCAGTTATGACGACGGGCTACAGCATCCATCCCGCGAATCGGATTGACCACGGTCGGATGTCCTACCGCGCGAAGAAGGTCAATATCTCCCGGACTATCTCCATAGGCATAACATTGGGATAGATCCAATGTAAATTCCTCGGTCAGCCGATCAATCAGTTGACGTTTGCCCTCTCCATACGGCAAGGGAGGTACGAGCAAGCCCGTATAGAGACCCTGCTGTTGCTCCAACCGACTGGCGAAACACCGATCAGCTCGAAGTGCGTCAGCGACCGGTGCGATCAGAAAGTCGAGCGACCCAGTCACGAAAATGATCGCATGGCCTGCGCGGCGATGTTCATCAAGCTTGCGCATAGCGATGGCTGAGACACGAGGGCAGAGTTCTTCTCGACAAAACTCTTCACCTAACGGTTCGATCACCTGCGAAGGTTTTCCGGCCAAGTACAGTTTCCGTTGTCGAAGAGGATGGAGTGATACGGGAGGAATATGCCGCAAGAGCCATCCAACGCTATCTCGAGCTTCAGGCCAACCGACGATCCCGCGACACCACAGCCAACGGAAAAATCTCAATTCACTTGCTTCGCCGGGTAAGATTGTATTGTCGACGTCGAAGAAGGCAGCAACAGTAGAAGCAAGGTCTGGTCGATGAGTCTGTATCATGCGAGCGCAAGGGGGACGTGCATGGCGAGCCCAATTCTACCGGACGATTCGTTCATTGACAAGAATTTTGGGCTACTTCTATAATGCAGCCTCCTTCATCCCCTCATATGCCCGTTTGGGGGCTTCGACGCGGGCGCGTGAGATCAGCCTACGGGAAGGCCAGGGCAATGAAACCCGATGGCGGCTGTTTACGGACGTCGCGGTGCTGAGCCCGCCATATTTGATGGCAGGCTTGGTTACATGTTCTACTGAGTGCCGAAGTGGTGGAATGGCAGACACGCACGTTTGAGGGGCGTGTGGCGCAAGCCGTGCGGGTTCAAGTCCCGCCTTCGGCACCATAGATTCAGGTAGAGTACGATCGAGTATTGGGTGCTCACCTCGTTGCCATCGATACTAATATCTCTCATTAAAGGTCGGTTCACTGCCTTCTTCCCAGATATCGTCTGGTAGGTTGCTTCTTAGCCGTAAGGTTCTTTGCTATGGGGTCATGCCCCAGTCGTACGGGACGGCTCGAATTTTTCTACTTTGGCCTACCTTGTCCAAGCATGGTTTCTTCGTCATGGAGTGGCAACAGCTCTCCGCTGTAGACAGGAGCTGTGTCGGTGAAAGGTCCTTCATCCCGAGCCTGTTCTTACAACAGAGTTGCTTGAGTTCCATGCATCCAAGGGAAGGTTCAGGCGAATTGGCGTCATTCAGACCTAGACTTTTCGACTCACATAGTAGGACACTACGGGCCGTTTGGGCCTAGTCTTGGTATGCGTGTGCGGTATGCCATGAGGGTGTGCCCGTTAACCTCCCTCTTCCGCCACCTCGTCTAGAGTTCGGCTACTCCCATACAAGAGGCTTAAGGAGCTTCCCATGAACGGTACCTACCCTCTTATCGATGTTTTGGGTCAACAAGTCGCGTATCTCTCGCGAGAACTGGCCGAGCGAGATAGTGTGCTCCATGAGCGAACTCGACACCTTCGTGTGGCTCAGGCCCTTGCTCATCTGGGGAGCTGGGAATGGGAGATTGAGGGGGGAGTCGTACGATGTTCCTCTGAGCTCTATCGGATTTTCGGTCGTGAACCTGGGACAAACCTTCTAACCTTTGATGGCTTTGTCGCAGCAATTTTCCCGGAGGATCGGGATCGGGTCATTGCCTCCATCAATCACGCCTTGGGTGGCCAAGTATCGTACGATGTCGAATATCGGATCACTCGTCCCAACGGTGAGTTGCGGACGATCCATTCCTGCGCCGAGGTATTGCGTGACGATAACGGAAAGCCCTGCCGCATGTCCGGGTCTATTTTGGATATCACCGAGCGTACGAGCATCGCGGAGACGTTGCGTTCGTCCCAGGAAAAACTGAAACAGGCTTTGCAGGCATCGGGTATTGGACTGTGGGATTGGAATACCCATACCAACGAGATGATTCTGTCGGAGGAATGGAAGCGTCAGCTAGGGTACGAGCAGACGGAGCTATCGGACTCATTGAAAACGTGGGAAGGTCTTTTGCATCCGGAGGATCGTACTCGCGTTATAGGCTATTTGCGGGACTCGGTGCATGACCATCATGAAGAGTATCGGCAGGAATATCGGTTGAGGCACAAAGATGGGACCTATCGATGGATTGAGTCTCGGGCCGCGCTGGTGACAGAAGCTGACGGTCGCCGGATCCGTTTCCTCGGTTCACATATGGACATCACGGATCGTAAGGGCATGGAGCAAGCGGTACGAGAAAGTGAAGACCGGTACCGAACGTTGGTCGACCTGTCGCCATCCGGGGTCTTTGTTTTCTGTGAAGGGCAGACCGTGTATGTCAACCACAGGGGTACCCTTCTTTTGGGGGCGACGGATGCTTCAGAACTTCTTGGTCGACCCGTGTTTGATTTTCTCCACCCAGACTATCACCACGATGTCCGTGAAAACTTCCATCGAGTGCTCGCAGGAAACGTGTCGGTCCATAGTGCAGAACGAGTCTATCTCAGGAAGGATGGAACACCGATTCCGGTTCAAATGGAGGCCGCCCGGATCGTATGGAAGGGCACACCCGCCTTGATCGTGCTGATCTCCGATGTCACAGAGCGCAAGCAGGCGGAAGAGGCTTTGCGGGCGAGTGAGGAACGGTTTGCCAAGGCGTTCAAAGCCAGCCCCCACCCCATCATCATTAGTGAGCTCGACACCGGTCGGCTCGTGGAGGTCAATGATGCCGCCCGTCAGCTGTTGGGATATGGCATGGAAGAAAGCGATGGCCAGATTCTTTCAGAGCTTGAGGGTGGGAGGGCGACTGAGGAGCAGATCCGTTTTCGCGATATCTTGAAACAGGGTGGTCCTGTCCGCAATCTGGACGTGAATCTCAGAGCCAGAAACGGTGATATACGCCAGTTCCTCTTGTCGTCAGAACTGATTGACTTGAAGGGGCGGCCGTGCAGAGTGACGGTTGCGGATGACGTCACGGATCGGAATCGAGCCGAGGATGAGTTGCGTCGATCACATGCCTTGTTGCGGCAGGTCATCGACGGCTCGCCGAATTTTATCTTTGCCAAGGATCATGAAGGGCGTTTTGCAATGGCCAATAGAGCGATCGCCGAGTGTTACGGCACGACGGTGGACGATCTGATTGGACAGACGGATGCCGATTTTAATCCTCATTGGGATGAGGTGGAGTTTTCCCGTGAGAAGGATCTCCAAGTCATGACCTCCCTGCAGGAATGCTTTATTGCCGAGGAGAAGTTTACGGACTGGTCCGGGAGGACGCGTTGGTTGCAGACTATCAAGCGACCGATTGTGGATGATCAAGGGCGTTTCCACATGGTGCTGGGTACGTCGACGGACATCACGGAGCGGAAACGGATGGAAGGAGTCCTCCTACAACACGAACAAGATTTGAACGCAGCATTACAGGACCGAGAACGGATCAGTCAGGACCTCCACGATGATGTGCTTCAATCAGTTTACGCGGCTGGGCTTGGGTTGGAAGCGTGTAAGTCGATGGTGAAACGGCAGCCTGAGTTTGCCGCTGATTACCTCCTTGAGACCTTGGAGCAAGCCATTGGGCAACTTAATCACGTCATAGAGAAGATCCGCAATTTCATTTCTGGCCTTGAGTCTCGCGTTGTGAAAAGTGAGGATGTGATAGCAGACTTGCGGACCATAGTGCAGACGATGTGCGAGGCGTCTTCCATTCAATGTCGAGTGCGGATTGATGACGCGGTTGGCCCGCATCTCTCAGCCGAATCAGCATCTCATCTCATCAATATCGTACGGGAGGCGTTGAGTAACGCACTTCGTCATAGCCACGCCACACGCATTACCGTGTCATTGCGTCAGCTTCTCGGGTCAGTCCGTCTGACGGTGATGGATAATGGTATCGGATTCAATCCCAAGTTGGCTCAGGGTGTCGGCCATGGCTTGGAAAATATGGCGGCGCGAGCTCAGAAAGCCGGCGGGGTGTTCGCCGTACGATCGGAGTCTCACCGGGGGACAAGAATTCTCCTCGATCTGCCAAAAGACTCATCTGATTATTTCAATTAATACAGAATGTTATGTGGCCACACCGCACAGGATGTACGGATTCATCTCCTCCTCACGGCCCCACTGATCTGTCTGATACCTCCCTGTTCCGAAACTCAAACTGCAGGCCATTTGGATCTAGACTTTTACCAA
This sequence comes from Nitrospira sp., assembly GCA_016788465.1. Lineage (GTDB taxonomy): Bacteria > Nitrospirota > Nitrospiria > Nitrospirales > Nitrospiraceae > Nitrospira_D. The sequence goes on from JAEURV010000346.1 coordinate 19,223, forward strand.
TTGTCGTAGGACACTAGCGTCCGCTCAGTGTCTTTTATTAGGAACCAATAGCCTTGGTGGAGAGCAGATAGCTTCTCCATAGATACCACACGATCACTTGATTGTGTCGCAGTGTGATGTGGTCATCCATTTGAACCGAACAGGCGTTTAGGAGACCCTGGCAAGGAGTCTCAGCATGAGTCCTACCAGTCACCTTCGTGAATTGGATTCGTTGAGAAAACAGGTCGCCGATCTCACGCGTGAGCTGAGGCATCGGGATCAGACCTTCCGTGAGCGTACTTGCGAAATCGATGATGAAGCCCAGGATCTGCGTGAGCGATCCGACATGCTTCGTGCAATCGCTATGAGTACGGCAGGTGAGACCGGGGAAGACTTTTTCCCAACCTTGGTGTGTCACCTCAGCTCAGTGTTGGGCGTGCAGTATGCACTTGTCGGGGAAGTCCTACAGAGCCCGATCAGAAAAATCCGTACTGTCGCTGTCTCAGCCAACGGCAGTCTCGTCGACAACTTCGAATACCCTCTGATGAATACTCCGTGCGAAACAGCGCTTGGTCAATCCTTCGCCTGTTTTGAACGGGATGTTAGGACGGTGTTCCCACTATTTGAGCGTTTAGCTGAGTTGGGCGTCGAGGGATATTGTGGAGCCTCGCTCAGGGCAAAAGGTGGAGCGGTCATTGGGCTCCTCGTCCTTATGGATACCAAGCCGTTGCGCAATACCGATCGATTACGGTCCCTGATGGCTGTGTTCGCTTCTCGGGCAGGCGCCGAGCTGCAGCGACGACACTCTGAAACAAAGATCCAGCACCAGCAGCGGCAGCTCATGGAAGCCCAGGCGCGTGTGCACCTGGGTAACTGGGACTGGGATCTCGACAGCGGAGCTGTTCACTGGTCAGACGAGCAATTTCGAATCTTCGGCTATGATCCCGGGTGTATGGCCGTCACTTATGACACATTTGTGACCGCACTACACCCGCTGGATCGTGCGACTGTACAGAGCGTAATCGACACCGCACTGAAGGGCGGCGCAACCTACGACGTCGAGTGTCGAATCATCCGTCCTGATCATACGATTCGGGTGATCCACTGTCGTGGACAAGTCTGTCGAGATGCCGACGGTCGTCCTGTTTCCTTGTCGAGCAGTGTGCTGGATATCACGGACCGTCAGCGCGTTGAGGAGGAACTCCGGCTTTCTCAGGGGCGACTACAACAAGCGCTTCGGGCATCAGGTACTGGGTTATGGAACTGGAACACTGAAACGAATGAAGTGGTCTTTTCTGAGGAGTGGAAACGACAGTTGGGGTATAGCGGGACAGAGCTTGCGGATTCATTTGAGACATGGACGACTCTTCTGCATCCGGACGATCGTGCAGGTGCCGTCGCTTATGCCAAGCGGTATCGAAACGCGCCTGACGGTGATTATCGACAGGAATTTCGCCTTCGGCACAAGGATGGTACGTACCGATGGATCGAGGCGCGTGCCTCATTCGTGACCGAAGCCGATGGTCGATGTATTCGTCTTCTCGGTTCACACACTGATGTAACCGATCGCAAGCGGATGGAGAAGACGATACGGGAGAGCGAGGAGCGATATCGAACCTTGGTTGAGCTTTCTCCTTCTGGCGTCTTCGTGTTCTGTGAAGGGCAAATAGTCTACGTGAATCGAACCGGTGCTCTTCTCATGGGCGCACAGGATCCGCAGGAGATTCTCGACCGACCGACGTTTGAGTCCATCCACCCCGACTATCATCAAGAGGTTCGTGACAGTGTCGAGCGACTGCTCGGAGGCGGCGTCTCTGTCCATAGTACGGAACGGGTGTACGTGCGGATGGATGGGACGACGATTCCGGTTCAAGTCGAAGCCGGACGGATCACATGGGATGGCAAGCCTGCGATCCTTGGGATGTTTTCCGACATCACAGAACGGAAGCAAGCAGAAGAAGCTCTGGCCAATCTTAATGCGACCTTGGAACGGCAGGTGAGCGATCGGACGGAGGCGCTGCGTCGGAGCGAGGAACGATTTAGGCAATTTTTCGACCATGCGCCTAATGTAACGGCTTTAAAGGATCGCAACGGCCGCTATCTTTATACCAATCGGCGGTTCGATGAGGTGTTCGGGCTTGCTCCCGGTACCGCCTTGGGACGAACAGATGATGAATTATTCTCGCCGGAACAGGCTGCTCAGTTCCAATTGCATGATCAACGAGTATGGACCAGCTGTCAGGGGCAAGAGTTCGAGGAGATTACGCAACAGAAAGATGGATCTCATACTAGCATCGTTGTGAAGTTTCCGGTGACCGATGCCTCAGGTCATCTCGCTGCCCTCGGGGTCATTGCCACCGATGTGACCGAGCGCAATCGTACACAAGAGGCGTTGAGGGAAAGTGAAGCTCGGTGGCAGCAGTTCGCGGAGTCGGTCAGTTCGGCATTCTGGATCGCGGATGTGGCACCGGACGAGCGGAAGGTCCTGTACGTCAATTCGGCGTTTACCTTCATCTGGGGGATTGAACGCGAAGAAATCTATCAGAATTGGTCGCTGTGGCTTGAGTCGATCCATCCGGATGATCAGATGCGGGTGAAGATCAGCCATGATCGGTTTATTGCCGGAGGAGCGACCGCAGTGTTTCATTGTGAATACCGGATCGTGGGGCGAGACGGCCACATCCGTTGGATTTCCGATCGCCGCGTCAGGATGCCGGGATGGGATCATCGCATTGCGGGGATCGCCGAGGATATCACCCATCTCAAGCAGCAGTTGGCGCTGATGGCCCGAACGGAATCGATCGGGAAAATCGGGGGGTGGCAGTTTGATTTTCTCACGGACCGTCTGTGGTGGAGCGACGAGACCTATCGCCTACACGAAACGGCACCCGAGGCGTTCAGCCCGACAGTGGAAGCGGCGTTGAATTTTTACACGTCCGAAAGTCGTCCGATTATGGCCGAAGCGTGGCTGAATGGGGTGAGGCATGGGCAGCCTTGGGATCTCGAGTTGGAGCTGATCTCGGTGAAGGGACGACGAATTGCCGTGCGGGCGACCGGTCAGGTTGATGTGTTGGAAGGACGGGCTGTTCGAGCCTATGGAACGTTTCAAGATATCACGGAGCGTAAAGCAGTGGAAGACGCTCTCCGGCAAGCACATGACGAATTAGAACGCAAGGTGATGGAACGTACGGCTCAATTGCAGGCCAGCGAGGAGCGATATGCGCGGGCCACAGCTGTCGCTAAAGTGGGGGTCTGGGAATTGGATGTCCTCAAGGGGCACTACTATGGCGACACTAACCTCAAGATGCTATTCGGCTATGGGCCGGAAGAACTCTCGACGGATCCGCTTAGTTGGCTGAAGCTGGTTCATCCGGACGATCAGTCGATTGCTATGAAGAATTGGGAACAGGTCCAAAGTGGAGCAACCGACGAGTGCCACTACGAACTTCGCATGATCAGAAGGGACGGTTCTGTTATTTGGACTGATGTGCGTGGACACGGCATTCGCGATTCAACGGGACGACTGACCCATTTGATCGGGGCCACGGTCGATATCACCGACCGTAAGCAGGCTGAGCAGGCACTACGGGAAAGCGAGGAACGGTTCTCAAAAGCCTTCCGCACAAGTCCCCATCCGATCGGGATCACGGAGGCCGTAACGGGTCGTTGCATCGAGGTGAACGATGCGTGCCTGGAGTCGTTCGGTTTTCGCCGAGAGGAAGTGATCGGAAATACCACATTCTTGTTAGGCATCTGGCCAAAGCTCGAGGATAGAGCACGAGTGATCGAACGGTTGAAAGCGGGACAGCCGATGCGCAACATGGAGTTTGCGTTAAAGAACAAATCGGGGTCCTTGCGCCATTTTCTGGCCTCCGCTGATCTCGCAGAGCTCAACGGAACGCTATGTGTAGTGACAGTCGCGAACGACATCACGGACCGTAAACAAGCCGAGGAAGCGCTGCGCATCAGCGAAGAACGTTTTGCCAAGGCGTTCCAGGCCAGCCCACATCCGATTGTGATCAGCGAGCTGGAGTCAGGTTTGGTGGTTGATGCTAATGAGGCTGCATGGCAGCTCTTCGGATATTGTAAAGAAGAAGTCGTGGGACAAACGACCTTGGAGATAGGGCTCTGGCATTCCCTAGAGGAACGGACTCGTTACCTCGACCTCTTGAGGAGCCAGGGGTCCATCCGAAATATGGAAGTTCAACTGCGGAGTAGGGACGGCGATGTCCGTCAATGTCTCTTGTCGGCGGAACTCATTGAGCTGAACGGCAAGCAATGCAGTGTAACGGTTGGTGATGATGTCACTGAGAGTCGACGCTTAGAAAGGGCCCTGCGGTTGACCCAGTTCTCTGTGGATCAGGCCGTTGAAGCGATCTTATGGCTGGACCCGTACGCACGAATGTTTAGCGTCAATGATGCCGCATGCCGAATGCTCGAGTACCCACGCGAGGAACTGTTGAGCATGACGGTTCACGACATCGACCCAAACTTTCCCGTGGAACGGTGGCTGGCTCATTGGAATCATCTCAAACAGCAGGGAGCCTTAACATTTGAGGCGAAGTTTTGGTCCCGAACTGGGGTGATCTTGGAGGCGGATGTGACCGTCAATTACCTGCAGCATGAGGGGAAAGAGTATGCCTGCATGATTCTGCGTGATATCGGGGAGCGCAAGCGGGTGGAAGCTGAGCTTCACAGATCCCATAAGTTTTTACGTCAGGTGATCGACACGGCCCCGAATTTGATTTTTGCCAAGGATCAGGCTGGACGCTTTGCCATGGCGAATAAAGCTGTGGCTGATTGCTATGGGACCACTGTAGAAGACCTCATTGGAAAGTCGGATTCGGATTTCAATCGGAATCGGGAAGAAGTTGACTTCTTCCGTCAGCTCGATCGTGAAGTCATCCAATGCGCGGAAGATCGATTCATCCCGGAAGAACGAATCACCGATGCGGAAGGAAAGACACGCTGGCTACAAACCGTCAAACGCCCCATCATCGATGATGAAGGGCGGGTCAGTATGGTGCTCGGCGCGGCGACCGATATTACCGAACGTAAGCGGATGGAGGAGATGCTGCTCCAACGCGAACGAGATCTCAGTGCGGCGCTGCAAGAGCGAGAGCGGATCAGTCAAGATCTCCACGATGGCATACTCCAGTCCTTGTATGCGGTGGGGCTTGGATTAGAGGCCTGCAAGCCAATGATCCGGCAACAGCCTGGGCGTCTGTCGACTAAATTCATGGCAACGCTCGACCAGTCGATTGGACAGCTTAACCACGTAATGGGAGAAGTGCGAAACTTTATCGCAGGTTTGGAGTCTCACGTCATGCAAGGCGGCGATTTTGCGACGGCTCTTCGGGGCATGGTCTATGCCATGTCCAGTTCATCGCCGGTAAAGTGCACGGTAAGGATTGATCCGACTGCGGTGCGGCATCTGTCGACCGAACAGGCGCTCCATATCATCAATATTGTTCGTGAAGGATTAAGTAATGCGCTGCGTCATAGTGGGGCCAATCGGATCACGGTGTCGCTCCGCTCGCTCATCCGATCGGTACGGCTTGTCATTACGGATGATGGGATTGGCTTCAATACCAGCTCGACTCAGGGACTCGGTCATGGGCTGATCAATATGGCGGCACGGGCGCAGAAGGTCCACGGGGTGTTTGCCCTTGAATCGACGCCTTCCAACGGGACGAGGGTCTCTCTCGATTTGCCAAAGGAGACAACCTATGCTCACCACTAAAGCTCCAACCCAAACCATTCGTGTGTTGCTCGTCGACGATCATGAAGTGATTCGTGTGGGGCTTCGGACGGTGCTGGGCCAGAACCAAGGCGTCAGTATCGTCGGAGAAGCCGGTACCATGGGAGATGCGATCCAGCAGTCCCAGAAGCTGAAACCCGACATCATTTTGATGGATGTTCGGCTTCCCGATGGGTCTGGTGTTGACGCATGTCGTGAGATTCTAGGGATGCTTCCGGGCACCCGAGTCATTTTTCTCACGTCGTACGCCGACGATGACTCCGTTTTGGCAGCAGTTCTTGCCGGTGCGCAGGGCTACGTGCTGAAGGAAATCGATTCAGGTGCTTTGCTGGAGGCCATTCGGTCGGTTGCAAGGGGACAATCAATTCTGGACTCCACGGTAACCGAACGGGCGCTGCGATGGCTGAGAGGATTGCACGACCTCCCGGCTACGCCGGGTACGGATCAACTGTCATCTCAAGAGGAACGCGTCGTGGCCTTGGTTGCCGAAGGCAAGACCAACAAGGAAATTGCCGTTGCGCTCGGGCTCAGTGACAAAACGGTGAAGAACTACCTAGCGAATGTTTTTCAGAAACTTCGCATCACGCGACGCGCACAGGCTGCGGCTTTTTTTGTGAAACGCCAAGGATAGGCTCATCACATTCGGCTCTAGCCGGATAGAGGCAAAATTTGTCTTCGACAACCCCATCCTCCTTTGGTGTTCCGCCGGCGATTCCTGTAAGTTTACCCTGATCAGTTCGTGTTCATAATAAAAATCCGGCGGTAAGCCTCTCATCAATCCTTCGGAGGAGTCCCATCGCTGGTGTGTCTTGTGGCCATCCGCTTTATTCAGAGTCTGTGGACGGCAATAGCTGGGCACAGGATGCCCTTATGTGTTGTCCTGGCATACCGGGAGGTTGTCCCTCATGGCAGCCGGTCTTTTCCTAGGAATGCTGCTTCTCCTGAGTCTCTCTCTCTGGCGTGTGCTTCGACTCCGGAGTGAGAACCTCCGAAAGGCACAGGTCATTGAAGGAACGAAGTGTGGTGTTCTGGTGACCGATGCCACCCTACCGCACCACCCTATCCGTGAAGTGAATGGAGCATTTCTCGCACTGACCGGCTATGCCGAACATGAACTCGTTGGTCAAACCTGCACGATTTTGAGTGGTCCCGATACCGATCGTGCGTCGATGGAAACGCTTGGACTGGCTCTTCAGGATGGATGGGCCTGTCGAGTTTGTATCCGCCATTATCGAAGAGACGGCACATCGTTTTGGAATGACGTGACCCTCTCTCCGGTCAAGAACAGAGCTGGGCGACTGACCGAGGTCATTTGGATCATGCGCGATGTCTCACATGTTCGCGCGTTGGAAGCCGATCGGAGTGGGAGACCGGCGCCCACCCTGTTGTGTGAATCGGTCTCAGAAGGAATGTTGGTGATGACGGGTGGGGATGTGGTGTATGTCAACATGGCCGGGCTGAAGATCCTCGGAGCGAGTTCCGAAGCTCAAATCATCGGCCAAGCATTCTGGGGATTGATCCATCGAGATTTCCGAGAAAGTGTTCGAGAGCAATTACACCAAATCTCATTACCTGATACGGAGCGCCAGTGGGAAACCAGCGTTCTGCGTATTGATGGAGTTGCGGTTGCAGTTGAGATGTCGATCACGCCGATTGTATGGGAGGGGCAGGAATCGTTTCTTATCTGTTTTTCAGACCGGCTGTATGCCAATCGAAAAGGAGACGATGTCGCTCGGGGCCTCCATGATTTTCGCCGTTTGGAGTCCATGGCTGATCTTAACAGTTGGACTTGGGAGATCGCGCAGAGTGCGGAACTGTGGTCAGCCGAACAGTACCGGATCTTGGGATACGAACCAGGGTCAGTGCCGCCGACCTACGACACCTTCAAGAAAGCGCTTCATCCGGAGGATCGGGATCGTGTTCTTGCACTGTTTGAAGAGACGTTTACCTCCGATCGTCCCTATGATATCGACTGCCGAATCATTCAACCCTCCGGCGTCGTGCGGTTTATCAGGTGCAGGGGCGTTCTCATGCACGGATTGCCGGATCAGCCAATTCGGATGTCAGGAACCGTCGAAGATATTACCGACTACAAGATCATGGCGACGCTGGCGGAGGAACGAGTACTTCAACTCAAGGTTGTGTTGGATGCGTCTTCCAGTGGCATGGCCCTGGTGAGTCGAGAAGGAACGATCTCTCTCGCCAACCGGAAGATTGAACAGATGTTCGGGTACGAGTACGGAGAACTGGTCGGCCGTCCGATCGACTCACTGTTCCAGATTTCTGATCGTGCTCGGTATGTTCGTGAATTTCGTGAGATCTTGTCGGCTTCGGGAGACTGTTCTCAAAAAACCGGTGTAGAACTGCATGGCTTGCGGAAGGATGCGTCCGGATTTCCTGCTGAGATCGGCCTGTACCCGATAGTTCTGTCCTCGGGGCCGTCGCTCCTGGTGAGCATTGTGGATATCACGGATCGTCGTCAAGTCGAACGTACACTCCGGGATGATCGCGTCCGCCTGGATCTTGCTGTACAGGTTGGGCAGGTTGGCATCTTTGAGTATGACCACAGGGCGGATACGGTGTGGTGGTCTTCGATCCTGCGGGCCATCCATGGTATTGGGACGGAAGAGCCGGCTTCGTTGGAGCGATATCTGAAGCTGGTCCATCCAGCCGATCGAGATACAATGGGTATAATGGGTCGATCCGTCAAGAATCTCGATGAGGGTCGGATCTTTGAGATGAACTATCGCATTGTTCGGCCTGATGGAGCCGTTCGCCTGATCAATCTCTGCTATACGACCTGGTTTGATCGAGGAGAGCCGTCACCTCAGCCGTGTCGGACGGTCGGGATGCTTGTCGATATTACGGATCGGAAACCGCTCACGACTCTTCTGCCACCGCTTCCCTCGATGGAGTCACGTCAGACCATCCCGTGCAGTGTTTTCCATGAGTTCAACAACAGCCTAACGGCGGTACTTGGTTTCAGCGAGTTGGCCTTCTCGTTGATTCCCATCGACAACAAGGCCCATCGTCATATTCAGCAAGTGATTGCAGCGGGTAGAAACCTTCGTGAGCTGGCTCAAACGATGCGACGTGCGTTAGATTCAGCCACTTTCCCTCAGGAATCCATTCCACTGTCACAGTCCGGATCAGATCCATCGCCATCACAGCCGGAGGTGCCGGATGTTGTCGGTCCTTGTCGTTGACGATCAAGCCGAAATCCGTCAGCTGATCAGGGATGCCTTAGAAGGGGCAGGTTATAGTGTCGAGGAGGCTCGCGATGGGAAAGAGGGGCTTGAGCGGTATCGTTCGAAGCCCGTTGACCTCGTCCTCATGGATATCGTGATGCCGGATCAGGATGGATTAGAGGCCATCATGGCGCTCCGGCGTGAATTTTCTGAATGTCGCATCATTGCGATGACAGGAGCGAGTGATACGATCGGTATCCTTAATTTTCTGGACGTTGCAAAGATGTTCGGAGCCAAGCGGACACTTCAAAAGCCATTCGAGCTTCAAACTCTCCTCGATGCCGTCGCCGGCGAAGCGACGACCTAACCAACTCTTCGGTGCGCTCTTTCCCCTTGCATTGACATCGCTTTGCAATCCCGGCAGACTCCGCCCCTTTCAGGTATACGGGGACTGTATCTATGAGACTGCTGAATTGCGTTCTGGCGATCCTGGTTGCCGTCGTCGGATTCTGGCTGATCTGGGGAACAATTGCTCCGGTCATTGTGATCGGATGGGGGCTCGTTGTAGGGGGCTTTCTCTGGTTAAAGGCGAAGTCGATTACAGAAATCTGGGCGTGGGCGACTCTGTTGCTTGGATTGGAAAGCTTTGCGTGGCCGGTGGTGTTGATGATTCAACTCAAAGGCCCATCAGAGACACTTCCTGAGGCTGAGATGGGAACAATCCTCTCAGCGATTGTGCTGGGGCTGTTCTCTTCCGTGTTTTGGATTTCATTTTCCTATGGTCTATTCAAACGAGCATGGCGAACAGATCAGCCGTTGTCTGAGGAGGAGCCACCCAGGACATCGATACCTCACTCTAAGAAAAAGAAAACAGTGTGACGTTATCCGCTTTCTACAGGGTCCATATCGACGACAAATTTGATTTGCTTCTGTCGGTATTGTCGTTCCATACGCTCAACCGAATCCCTGAGCCGATGAGTGAGGACGTCGGGATCGGCTCCCTTCACGAGAAGCCGACGGAGATACTGGCCGCGAGGTCGTCCCCCCAGCATCGGTACCGGTCCTAAAACGACGAGATGGTCTTGGGCAGTGGTCTGTTGTTGAAGGTCAGTGCCCCAGCGAGTGGAGGCCTCCTCCACGAGGGTGAGATTGCGTCCCGTGACGGTAAGATCGGCTAAATGGCACACCGGCGGATAATTGAGCAGGCGACGCGCGGTGAGTTCTTCGTCATAGAACAGATGAGGCGTTCCAGCGAAGAGCGCTTGTACGGCGTGGTGGGAAGGGAGGCGGGTCTGCAAGATGACCCGTCCTCCGGCGGATGCCGGGTAGGCCAAGCTCGCCGCATCAACCAGGAGATGGTACGTCCGCTCCGCGGCTCGAAAATCCGAGACATGCAAACCAGAATCCGCTTGGAGGATCCCAACCACATGGTGCGGTGGGAGCGGCTCACGGGTGAAGAGGGCTTGCGTCCCTATCAGAATATCACAGGATCTCGATCTGGCACGTTCCCACAGTGATTGGGCGGTTGCTGGACGGCGGAGCGTATCACTGTCGAGGCGTACGATCGTGGCATGAGGAAACAAGCGATGAGTGTCCGCTTCGACCTGTTCGGTGCCTTCACCGATAGGATTCATTGCGGCTCCGTGGCACAGAGGACAGACATCGGGTAATTCTTCCGCAACTCCGCAGTACCGGCAGGTGAGGGTGCCAGCTTCTCGATAGTAAGGCAGTGCGATCGTACAGGACGGACAACGAGGCACCCATCCACAGTCTCGACAAATCAGTGTTCTGGCATACCCTCTCCTATTGATAAAGAGCAGGACCTTTTTCTTGGACTCGAGAGCTTCGCATATCGCGGAACGGAGGCGCTGGCTCAGGAGTGTTCCTTTCGATTCCTTGCCGAGATCAATCAGCTCAATTTTGGGCGAAGCTGCCATGCCCTGCTGAACGCGATGAACCTCAGCTTCAGTATCGAAATGCGATTCGACCGATAGATGTTCCGAGGCAAGTACCACCACTGCATGATCCTCCTTCGCTCGTAGGCAGGCCACATCTCTGGCATGATATCGAGGCTCTTTGGGCTCTTTGAGGGCGGAGTCTTCCTCTCCTTCAACCCAGATGAGTCCGACTGCATCAAGATGGGCAAAGACAACCGAACGGGTTCCCACGATCACCGACGGGGTGGGGTCTCGATGATGATCCCATGGTTGAGGTGAGTTGGGCGGTTGGGCAAGGGCAATCCGAAGTCCGGTGAGCGGGGCGAGCGCTTGTACCAACCACCGCGCTTTTGCTGTTTCTCCGCATATCACAATGGTCGATCTGTTGCATGAATGCGCCTGGCGAATGGCTTCGGCAAGTCTTGTAAGCCGGTGGTGCCATGGGGCATGGAGAACGATTTTCTTCATGTGGCCGGCCTGAAAGTACTGGTGGAGATGAGCAGACCAGGCGGGGTCGACCTCAGGGAGTTGAGCGCGGTCGATTACAGTGTGAGGCAGTGTTTGCTGTCTCTCTGGCTCAGTCGTGAGTGTCCGCTGCCGCTTACGAGTCAGAATACGTTCTGTGGTCGACGGTACAAGCTTAACCCATGAACGTTCGATCAGGGAGGCGATCGTTCGCATAGCCTGGCCACGTTGGGTGGATCGGAGGGTGGATGACAAGATCCCAGAGCCTCGATGGGCGATTCGCTGTAGCGTCGGTCGGAGGGAGTCGGGGCAGATACCAGTTTCTAGTGCCGTGCGACCTAGGTCAGTGGCCAAATAGCGGCTGGGGGAGACTGGTGCTGGAGGACGGAGTAGTCGAAGGCATTGGCCCCAGGGGGCGACATAGTATCGTGCAGTCTTGCGAGAAAGTTCGAGTAGGGGGGTGGAGATCGTCGCATTGTGATGATTGTCGACCAGAGACCGAATCGCTTTAAGGGACGCCGGCAGTAGTTCGGGTGCGAGGCGGGAGCTGATGGAAACCACGACTCCCTCCAGGACAGATCGGCCAAATGGGACAGTGACGAGACTGCCGATCCGAATACGTTGGATCATGAAGAAGGGAACGAGATAGGTGAAAGTCTTTGCAATGTGCCGTGGAACGAGAATATCCGCAAACAGAGGCTCGCTTTGCGGCTCCGAAGCTGATGCACCTTGGAGAGCCATACTGCATTCTAGCAGCATGGAATTATGAAGGACACCAAATGTGTCGCCAGTCCAGCGCCGGACGGTTTAGCGGCACGGATAGTGTGGCATGGAATGGGGAAGAAACCGTTCTTTGCTAGGGATCTTATTCCGGTGCAGTTCCGCCTGCTGGTTGTTGCTGAGAGGTCTCTGGTTTATTCGACTCCATTGGTGCGGAAGGACCACCGGCATCGGGAGCCCCGATACGACCGCCAGGTCCGGGTTGGGAAGTCTGCGAGGAGTCGCCCATAGACAACGTTCCAGAGTTGACAAGGTTCCCGGTGTCCGACGCAGAGGCTGAGGTGCTCGGTTGATCGATGTTTCCATTTGCACTTGAATCGGGAGTATTGGTGCTCAACGTGTGCACGTGGGTCGGCTCTTTAGAAGCATCGGCTTCGGCTACATACAGAACGATCTCCACTCGACGATTCTGCTTGCGGCCTTCTTCCAGCTCATTCGACGCGGTTGGTTGGCTGTCCCCAAGCGGCACGGTTGTAATCTTGGCTGAGTCGATGCCGCCTTTCTCGACGAGATAGCGGAGAACGCCATTTGCGCGGACCTTGGATAGTTCCCAGTTGCTCCGATAACGGGCTTTGAGAGAGGGGCCGATTTCGACATTATCAGTATGCCCTTCAATTCGAATCAATCGAGCGTCACCGCTGGTGCGCAGGTAGTCAACGAACTGATCGAGCGTGGCATAATTCTCAGGCTTGATGGCCGCATCCCCTGATTCATAGCGTAAGAACTTGGCCGGATCACCGAGGTTGAGGCGACTTTGCCCAGCGGCATCTTGTATGGCCAGCTTGCTGGCGATCAGGTTGGTAGGGGGTGCCGCGGATGGTGGTTTGGTTTGTTCTGCAGATGTATGCGTGAGTGCTACGGCAGGGGGAGCAGAAGACTCAGGACCTGCGACAAATTTGAACCGATCTCCCTTAATGACACGGGTATTGGCCTTCAGGACTTTGGCAACGCCAGTGTGCGCTTCAGTAGATAAGACTTTGAGTTGCCCGATTTTACGAGGCGGCAGCCCAGGGCTATACCGGTGAATATCAAGCAGATCACCCGTGTTCAGCCCATCCTCTCTTCCACGATCGATGTACACAACATTGGACTGTGACACTAATGTCATCGTGCGGTCGGCTTGAAGCTCAATGATCATACCTTCAAGGTCGGAGACGTCGTTCATTGCGGAACTGATCGTCGCATCCGGTGTCGGCTCCTTAAATCGTGCAACAGGATCCCCGGGGGCAACCGGTCCATAATTCACCACAATTTCCGCTGTTGTCAGGGCATGATCGGCAGACAGCACTCTCACCACTGCTGAACGATTAACTACAAACCCAAGGTATTCTCGAGTGACCGGGTGGAATACCTTTCGAACCCGTCGGTACACGGTAAAGAGATCTCCGATTGCTACGTCGGCAGGGTTATCCAGTTTGAGATACAGAGAGTCTCCTTTCCCTAAGAGCATTCGATTCCCCGTGGCCTGATTGTCACCGGTGATCAAGTTCACGGTTCCATCGATTGGAGATGTTTTTTCGATCATCCCACTGGCGAAGGTGAGTCCTCTATCCAGTAATCGAACGGAGTCGAGATTCGAGACCTGGGCGAGCGCTTGATCAAGGGAGAGACTTGTTCCTGAACATAGGACCAAGAGGAGGGAGATCGTGATTTTCATAGATGGAGTCCTTAATTAATAGGGGAGGCCGCTTGAAAAACCATAGCAAACGACGCTGCCTTGTCAAGAATTTGAGTTGAATGTGCGAATGGTTTGACCTGCCTTTCTTTCCGATGGTAACGTGTTTGAAATGCTTGTTCCGTATGATTCCTCAAGGGGTTTACTGGGAAGCAGTATGGATGCTGAGAAGGTAACCGACGAGCCTCTCGCCGGTATTGGGGAATTGCCCAGAAATCTCAGAATTGAAACCCAGATCCATCGACGACGTGCAGCCAAGGCGTTTTCCCCCCTGATGTTGGAGTGGGGACAGGCGAAGCCTATGCCACCTGACCAGCCTGTAGACCATGAATAACCATAAACTGACCAACTACATCTGAATGATGTGGTCCGCACATGTTTCTAACCACTGAATAATCAATACAATTTCCTATCTATCTCCTCTTGCTCAAGAATGTAGGGCTTTCGGGTGAGCAGGGCTTAGGTCCTTTGTTCTCTTGCTATCCAAAAGGACAGCACACTAAGATTTCACCCCTTGAACCTGGAATAGTCTTTCAGGTCAATGCCTTGCAAGAGAAAATCACATGAGCGGATCAGAAGTTCTTGTTGAGTATCTAACGAAGTACTTCCCTATTTTTCTATTTATATTCATGGGTTTAGCATTGGGAATGCTGACCTTGTTGGTCAGCTACTTTGTGCAGCCGAGATACCCGGAACCTGAAAAACTCTCCACTTATGAATGTGGATCCGAACCATTTTCTGACGCCAGAATGCCGTTCCCTGTCAGGTATTACATTTTTGCGATGTTGTTCGTGATTTTTGACATCGAGGTCATTTTTCTTTACCCATGGGCGGTTGTGTTCACCAAAATCGGGATCGTCGGGTTGATCGAGATGTTGATCTTTATCGGGTTGTTTGTCGTGGCCTACGTATACGCCTGGCGCAAGGGCGCTCTAGAGTGGGATTGAGGGCTCTATGGGATTGATCCAATTGGGACGTCATGAAAAGGACGGGGTCCCTGACGTCATTACGGGATCTCTTGAAAAGGCCGTCAACTGGGCCAGGAAAGGTTCGCTTTGGCCGATGACCTTCGGACTCGCTTGTTGTGCCATTGAAATGATGGCCGCTGTCTCCTCACGGTACGACATGGATCGGTTCGGAGCCGGAGTGTTTCGTGGGTCACCGCGACAATCTGATTTGATGATTGTGGCGGGAACTGTGTGTCGTCGGATGGCGCCGGTCATCCGCAAAATCTATGATCAAATGCCGGAGCCCAAGTACGTCATTGCAATGGGGTCTTGCGCAACATCTGGAAATATTTACGATAGCTATCCTGTCGTGCAGGGTGTCGACCGTTTTATTCCGGTTGATATTTACGTGCCCGGTTGTCCCCCAACCCCGGAGGCCCTTTTAGATGGGATCCTCAAGCTGCAGGAGCGCATCATGCAAAAACGTGTGTTTGTGGCTCAGCCAGATCAGGTCAAGTCGAATTTGAAGGTCTGACGTACGACCATGCACCCTCTCTTACTACGGGTTCAGCATACGTTCTCGACTGGCGTGACCAACCTCAGTGAATGGCGTGGTGATGTGGCTGTGACGGTCACCCGTGACAAGCTTCGAGAGGTCGCCCAATTCCTGCGCGATGATCCAGGGATGGATTTTGACTATATCGTCCATGTGAGCTCAGTTGATTGGCCTGACGATGAAGAGCGATTTGAGGTGGTCTGGGAGTTCTATTCGATTCGAAAGCGCCAGCGAATTCGACTCAAGACTCGAGTGCCTGAGTCGGATTGTGTAGTGGACTCCTTGACGGATTTGTGGAAGGGGGCGGACTTCATGGAGCGTGAAGTCTACGACATGATGGGGATCCGATTCAGAAACCATCCAGATCTCCGCCGAATTCTCATGCCGGATGACTATACCGAGGGGTATCCCTTGCGAAAAGATTTTCCGTTGCGTGGTAAGGGGTGGCGAGATACGTTTGAATTTTTGGATGAAGTGCAGCGGTAGGGTTCACGAAGCATATGGCCTTTGAAGATCAAAGAACCACTGTCTATAAAATCAACCCAGAGCACCCGGAAAGCGAATCGCTTCCGACTCTGCGTACCGAAGAACTTTTGCTCAACATGGGGCCTCAGCACCCTAGTACGCATGGAGTGCTCAAGGTGATCCTAGAATTAGAAGGCGAACGGTTGGTGAAATCAACGCCGGTGATGGGGTATCTCCATCGTGGAGTTGAAAAGCTTGCGGAAGACGGTACGTACCATCAGTTCATTCCCCATACAGATCGGCTCGACTATGTTTGTGCGATGTACAACAATTTTGCCTACTGCCGAGCCGTCGAAAAGCTCTTGAACTTGCAGGTGCCGGAACGTGCGGAATATTTGAGGACGATTGTTGCTGAGGTTCAGCGCATCATTGGGCACCAATTTTGGCTGAGTGCCCAGGCGCTTGACATTGGTGCCATGACGGTCTTCTTCTATTGCTTCCGAGATCGTGAAATTTTACTGGACTGGTTTGATGAGCTGTGTGGAGCTCGTCTCACGACCAGTTGGTATCGAATTGGTGGGGTCGAACGGGACCTGACGCCGTCGTTGATCGACAAGCTTAAGCAGTTTCTGGATTACTTCCCTCCCAAAATCGACGAATATCAGGTGTTTCTTGAGAAAAACCGTATTTGGCTGGGACGTACCAAGGGGGTTGCCGTCATTTCTGCAGAAGACGCCGTTAATTTCGGGTTGAGTGGGCCTGTTCTGCGTGGATCCGGCGTGGATTATGATCTGCGCAAGTATGAACCATATAGCGCATATCCGAAGTGTGAATTCAGCGTGCCGGTTGGAAAAAACGGCGATACCTATGACCGGTACTGGATTCGGATCATGGAGCTCTATGAGAGCGTCAAGATCATCAGGCAATGTCTGGAGCAGATGCAGGAAGGTCCCATCATGGCGGATGCCCCGAGCGTCACGCTGCCGCCGAAGGAGAGGGTATTCACGAACTTGGAAGCGATGATCCAGCAATTTAAGCTGTTCTCGCAAGGATTTGATGCTCCGCCGGGGGAAATCTACTGCGGCACAGAAGCTCACAAAGGGGAACTGGGCTTCCATATCGTCAGTACGGGTGGGGGTAAGCCCTACCGATTAAAGATTCGTGCCCCGTCCTTCATTCATATGGGGGCGTTCGATCACATGGCTAGAGGCTATATGATTTCTGATGCCTGCACGATTTTCGGGACCTACGACATTGTGATGGGTGAGTGCGATCGATAACGAACAGAGAGTGTTGAGTTGAGAGTGCTGACTTTCGAGTCTCAACTCAATACAAATCACTAAAGACTCAAAACTGGACTACATATGGGGCTGAAGCCAGCGACCAATCCCGACGTTGAAGCCACAAGCATTGAGCTGAGCATTGACGGAAAAACCGTCACAGCAAAAGATGGGGTGTCGCTCTACGATGTCATCTCCATGACGGGGAAGATCATCCCGGCAATGTGTTACCACTACACATTCGATCCGTTCGGCTCCTGCGGGATGTGCCTCGTGATGCAAGAAGGGAAAAAGGCTCCTGTCCGATCTTGCACTGCGAAGGCGGCAGCGGGAATGGTGATTCGTACCGAAGGAGAAGATCTCTTCCTTGCCCGTAAGAAGGCCGTTGAGAAGCACCTATCCGTGCACCCTCTTGATTGTCCGGTGTGCGACGCGGACGGCCATTGTGAACTGCAGGACATGGCCTTTCAGCACGGTGTGACCAACCTCGCCAATGCCAAACAAAAGTTCATTCCTGAAGATACGCGGAGCCCGGTCCTCGACTTCAATATGAATCGGTGTATCGCGTGCGCGGAATGCATTAATGTCTGCAAGGATGTCTTGATGATCGATGCCTTGCAGTTCATGAAGAAGGGCGGATTCAACCAAGTCGTTCCGAAAGGCGATCTCCCTCTCAACTGCGAATTCTGTGGAGATTGTTTAGCGGTCTGCCCTGTCGGTGCGATCACCAACAAGTTCTCCAAATATCTGTATAAACCGTGGCAAATGAAAAAGACGACCACCACCTGCAATTATTGCGGCGATGGTTGCCAGATGTATTTGGAAACCAAAGACGAAGAAGTCATCCGTGTTACCTCACCGTTGTCCTGGAAGAATAAGTGGGGTGATCGGTCCGATACGGCCAAGGGGCACGGTGGGTTGTGTGTGCGCGGACGGTTCGGATTTGAATCGCTGGATAGCCAAAGTCGGCTCGTGCACCCCTTGGTTCGTGAAAGCGGGCGTCTGGTTGAAAAGCCATGGCTGGAGGCCATGCATGCCCTTGTCGATCGATTTGAAGAAATCAAAGGTAAATACGGATCGGATGCCATTGCTGGCCTGGTGACGGCCCGGTGCACCAATGAAGAGTTGTATCTGTTCCAGAAACTCATGCGAACAGCGTTTGGAACCAACCAGCTTGATAGTAGCGCACGTTACGGCCACATGAACTTTGTATTGGCCTCTAAACGTGCTGTCGGCCTTGGGAGAACCTCCGTGGATTGGGAGGATCTTACAAAAGCGAAGGCGATCGTCGTAATCGGTTCCAACATTACTGAGACGAACCCGCTCACGGCAGTGCGTATTAAGGAAGCGGTGCGAGTGTACAGGGCGCAGGTGGTGACCTTCGATAGTGCCATTACGAATATGAGCAAGCTCGCCTCACATCCATTCTTGATCAAGCCAGGGACAGAAGGAGCAGTGATCGATGGACTGGTGAAAGCGACGATCGATCTGGATCTGGTGGATGAGGCGGTCGTAGGAAAGCACCTCCAGGCTTTTACGGTGCTCAAGAAAGCAGTGGCAGATCTATCGATGGACCAATTAACGGCTCAGACTGGACTGACGAGCCAGGTTTTTGGAGAAGTTGCCAGAATATTTGCTGAGTCGCCGCGCTCGATCATTCTGTGCGCAGAAGGAATTGTCCGGCGGGCGAACGGTTATCAGAACGTGCTCAAGCTGATGGATCTGGCTTGGATAACCGGAAAGCTCGGACAACCGGGATGCGGTGTGGGTACAGTGACGGAAGAGCCCAATGAGCAAGGGGCTGTCGATATGGGTGCGGCTTCTGAGTTCCTTCCGGGGCAAGGTCGGTATGATGATCCGGCAGTCCGAGATCGTTTTGCCAAAGCTTGGGATACGAGGCTCCCCTCTCCGAACTCTAGCGCGCACTTGGTTGAAATCTTGAAGCGTTGTCGGACTGGGCAGATCAAGGCCCTGTACATTCTAGGAGAAAATCCTCTGTCCACACTTCCGGCCTCCATGGAAGTCCGGGCTGGGCTGGAACGACTCGAATTGTTGGTTGTCCAAGATCCGTTTTTAACCGACACGGCGAAACTGGCGCATTTTGTGCTGCCAGCCTGTACCTATGCCGAAAAGGACGGAACCTTTACGAACTTTGAAGGGCGGGTCCTTCGTGTTCGACAAGCCATGGATCCGCGCGGAGAGAGTTTGCCCGATTGGCACATCATGACTGCTCTGGCCAATGCCATGGGGTGCCAATGGGACTATCAGTCTGCAAACGATATCCAAAATGAGATCATGAGGCTGCTCCCTGGGTACTACAATCTTGGCCAACCTCGCAAAGCGGTTCCGACGCCGGATGTGTACTTATCCATGGGCTATGCGACGGAAATTAGAGATCGGTATCGTGCGAGTCCGGAAGTTAACGCCTCAACCCGACCGTTTGCACTGTTGGTGGGACAGCTGCTGATGCATTCCGGGAAGCTCTCGATTCAGGCGGCTGGCCTCATCACGATCTCTCCGAATACCGCAAAGCTGAGAATGAATATGCGGGATCTGGAAGCTCTGGGTTTACAAGAGGGTGCGAAGGTGCGCATGACGTCGGACCGTGGCTCCCTCCAGATCGCCGTACAGGCGGATCAATCGGTTGCCCCCGGCACCTGCTTTTTCCCCGAGCATTTTAATGAGCCGCCAGTCAAGGATTTGATGACGGTTAGTGTCGACCCCACGACTGGCGTTCCGTCTTTCAAGCTGATGTGGGTCAATGTTGAACCAGTGTGATGTAATGAAGGTGTTCGCTTGCTCATGACTAGGAGCTTACGATGAGCATCACTGCCTTGACCAAAAAAGTCCTTCATGCTGCCCTGTTTTATGAAATCTGGGACGCGATGAAAGTCACGTTTCGGCATATGCTCCATCGGCCGATGACATTTCAATATCCGCGGGAGCACCGAACGATTCCGGATGCGCATCGAGGGGCACTTGGTTTGTTGCGGTACGATGATGGACGTGAACGGTGTGTCGGTTGCGATTTGTGTGAAGTCGCCTGCCCGTCGCATTGCATCAAAGTGATCAGCGCCGAAGATGTCACGCGGCCGCTTCAACGGTATGCGAGTGAGTTCTATATTGATATTACCAAGTGTGTCTTCTGTGGTTACTGTGTTGAAGCCTGTCCCGTCAATGCATTGGCCATGACCAAGATGTACGAATACTCTACCCATGATAAGCGGAGCCTTCTGTTCGATAAAAGGCGTCTGTACGATATTGGTGAGCGGCATCTTGAGGATGGGAAGAAGTATTTGTATGCCCATAATCAAGAAAAGAATCTCGAGGAAAGCCGCGAGTATCGATACTATTTTCCGCAATCGGTGGCGAAAGCAACGCAGTCAGTCCCGAAGCACTTGAAGTAAGTAGGCTACATGATTTTGGCATTTTTTGCGTACTTTGCGGTGGTCAGTATGGCTGCAGGTGTCTTGACGGTCACCCTACGCAACCCTGTTCACTGCGCATTATCATTGCTCGCCTTACTCATGCATGTCTCCGGGTTGTTCATCTTGTTGAATGCCGAGTTTCTGTGGGCTGTCCAGGTCATTGTCTACGTAGGGGCTATCTTGGTGCTCTACCTCTTTGTGCTCATGTTGATGAATCTCAAAACGGACGAGCGCTATTTTCACTCATCGGCACCGTATTTTGCAGGGCTGTCAGCTTTGGGGGCCCTGTACGTACTCTTTCTCCTTCTCCAGTCCCCTTTTGACGGGGCCAAGGGCAGTGCGCCTGCCGGAGCGGTTTTGCAAGAGGGAGATACCTTCGCGGTCGGCATCAAGATGTTCAGTGATCATCTCTTACAATTTGAAATCGTGGGCATCTTTCTCCTTGGGGCGATCATCGGTGCCATCGTGTTGGCGAAGACGCCGAAGGCCTTGGAGGCCGAACAGGACCAGCGATGATACCACTGTCCGCTTATGTCGCTGTCAGTGCCGTTCTGTTCATGACGGGGTTGCTCGGAGTCCTGGTCCGTCGGAACTTTATCATTGTGCTCATGTCCGTCGAGGTGATGTTGAATGCGGCGAACATTAATCTCGTCGCTTTCTCGCACTATCTGGAATCGATGGCCGGGCAACTTGTGGCGCTGTTTATCATAGCGATCGCCGCCGGAGAAGCGGCGATCGGGCTGGCCATCATCATCGTGGTCTTTCGAAGCAAGATTTCTACGAATGTAGACGAGATGAATCTTTTGAAGTGGTAGCAGGATGTTGAGAGCGGCATCGCGTTCGGTCTTCAGTGCCTCATGCCCTCAAAACTACCCCCAGCGGATGCAGTAGGACCCGGCTTCATTGGCCTCCTGGCTTAGCTGAGCATCCTGAGAAAAACGTAGGACTTTGTGTCTGACACAACCGATCTGCTGATTAAATTGATCCCTCTGTTTCCCCTGCTGGCGGTCATTGCCAACGGTCTCTTTGGCCATCGGTACTCGCATGAGCTGGCTCATCGTTTAGCCTGGGGGTCTGTCGGCCTGTCCTTTCTCTGTACCCTTGGAGTGTTTGCGGATGTCCTACGGACAGGCGCATCGCATGAAGTCGTTGTGTATCGCTGGATTTTTGGCGGGGATTTGACGATTAACCTTGCGTACCTCGTTGATCCACTGACCTGCGCCTGGCTACTGGTCGTGACGGGTGTGGGTTTCCTGATCCATGTCTATTCTGTCGGGTATATGCATGGTGAAGAGGGGTTCACCCGCTTCTTCACGTACATGAATCTTTTCATGGTCTCCATGCTGCTGTTGGTCATGGGGAACAACTATCTGGTGTTGTTTATCGGTTGGGAGGGGGTGGGGCTCTGTTCGTATCTCCTGATCGGGTACTACTATGACAAAATCTCTGCCGCGAAAGCCGCATCCAAAGCCTTCGTTGTGAATCGAATCGGGGACGCCGGTTTTCTCCTCGCGATTTTTCTGGTGTTTGTGAATTTCAAGACGCTGGACTATACAAAAGTCTTTGCCCATGTTGGGCAGCTGTCTCCAGAGATGGCCACCGCTATTGCGCTATGCCTGCTCGTCGGTGCCGTAGGAAAATCCGCTCAACTGCCGCTTCATACCTGGTTGCCCGATGCGATGGAGGGGCCGACACCAGTCAGCGCGCTCATTCACGCGGCGACGATGGTTACCGCCGGCGTGTACATGATTGTCAGGAATCACGTCATTTTTGACCTTTCTCCGTTTGCCATGTCGGTTGTGGCTTTTGTGGGTGGAGGGACTGCCCTGTTCGCGGCGACGATCGGACTGGTGCAGACCGACATCAAGCGTGTCTTGGCCTATTCAACAGTGAGCCAGCTTGGATACATGTTTCTGGGCTGTGGGATCGGCGCCTACACAGCCTCGGTGTTTCATGTCATGACGCATGCCTTCTTCAAGGCCCTCTTGTTCCTGTCGGCCGGGTCGGTCATCCATGCTTTAGCGGGCGAGCAGGATATTCAAAAGATGGGTGGGCTGAGCAAGCGTATCCCATGGACTCATCGACTCTTTCTGATCGGCACCATTGCCATTGCGGGGCTTCCTCCACTGGCAGGGTTCTGGAGCAAAGACGAGATCATGGCCCATGCGTTCAACAATCATCACTATTTGCTCTATACCCTGGCGGCAGCCGGTGCACTGATGACGTCTTTCTATATGTTTCGCCTGACCTATCTGACTTTCTATGGGTCCTCCAGGATGGATCACCATACTGAGGAGCATGTGCATGAATCTCCGATGATAATGATCGCTCCCTTGATGGTCCTCGCTTTTCTTTCTGGTGTCGGTGGGTTGGCGTTAGGATTTCCACCCGAACAGGGGTGGTTGCACGGGTTCTTGTCTCCGGTTATCGGAGCCTCAGGTGAACACGAAGCCAATGGAGGAATGACGGTACTCTTAATGGGTGTGGCAATCGCCATTGCTTTGATGGGGTGGGGGCTTGCTCACTTCCTCTACGCGGTGAGCCCTGTAACGGCGGACGGATGGGCCGAGAAGTTTTCAGGCCTGTATCGATTACTTTTGAATAAATACTATATCGATGAACTGTACGATCTGCTTTTCGTCGAGCCGCTCAAGCGCCTCGGACTGATACTGGACTGGTTTGATCGGACCATCATCGATGGTGTGGTGCGAGGGGTGGGCCATCTTGCGGATTGGGGTGCTTCTGGATCAACCTGGGTCGAAAAGTACATCGTCTACGCGGGACTGAACATCATCGGATACGGGAATCATCTTGCGGCCCGAGAGGGGCGAAAAATGCAAAGCGGCATGGTGCACCATTATGCCGCGATCATTGTGGCAGGGCTCTTTCTTTTGGCCCTCGTTGTTCAACTTGTGGTTCAGATGTAGGTCATAGCCGAAACTGACGGTCATCATGCTTGAAGAGCTTACTGCTGGCTTTCCAATTCTATCGTGTATCCTCTTTCTGCCCGTTGTCGGAGCCATCGTGCTCTGGTTTGTGGACGATGAAGATACGGTCCGAAGTTCGACTCTCACGATTGCGCTGGTGGAACTCGCGCTTTCGGTTTTTGTCCTCCTCCGATTTGTTCCTGAGTCGGCCGCCATGCAGTTCGCCGAACGGGTGCAATGGATCCCCGCACTAGGGATCAGTTATCACTTGGCGGTCGATGGGATCAGTGTCTTGTTCGTCGGCCTGACGGCATTTCTGACCGTCCTGGTCGTGGTCTATTCGTGGGATACGATCAGACATCAAGTCAAACTATACATGATGTGCCTCCTCGCGCTTGAAACGACGACCATGGGGGTATTTTTATCGTTGGATTTGATCCTGTTCTTCGTGTTCTGGGAGCTGATGCTGATTCCCAGCTATTTTATGATCAAGCTGTGGGGTGGGGGAGCCGAACGCCACTACGCCGCACTGAAGTTCGTCATATATACGCTCTTAGGCAGTGTGTTTATGCTCGTGGGAATCGCACTGTTGGACATCAATTACCACCAATGGGCGTCTCTCCATCATAGTGATCATGCGTACTCGTTCGATTTGCTTGAGTTACTCACAGTCCCGATTCCCATCAGTCAGCAGATCATCATCTTTTGGTTGATGTTCCTTGGGTTTGCATTCAAGGCGCCGGTCTTCCCGTTTCACACCTGGTTGCCTGATGCGCTCTTAGAGGGCCCCATCGGTATGGCCGTTGTCCTGGCGGGTCTCAAGCTCGGAACTTTTGGCTTCATTCGTTTCAGTATACCCCTGCTGCCTGATGCATCGAAGAGTGACACCATCGTGGCGGTCGTCATGGTCTTGGGGCTATGCGCAATTCTGTATGGCGCGTGGATGGCGTTGGTTCAACCGGATTTTCGGCGGCTACTTGCGTATAGCAGCGTCAGCCATCTCGGGTTTGTCGTGGTGGGGTTATTTGCGCTGAATTATCAAGGTTTGCAAGGCAGTCTGCTGACGATGATCAATCTAGGGTTCAGCACTGCCGGCCTCTTTTTCATTGCAGGGTTTCTGTATTCGCGTCAACAGACGACGGAATTGTCGGCTTTCGGAGGAATGGCAAAACAAGTGCCTCTCCTAGCGACTTTCTTTTTGATTATTGGGCTGGCCTCGATTGGATTGCCGGGCACCAACGGGTTCGTCGGCGAGTTTCTCATTCTGTTAGGTGCGTTTGAAGCCAAATGGTGGGTCGGATCAATTGCGGTACTCGGGGTGATTTTTGGTGCAGCCTATTTTCTCTGGTATTACGAACGATCGATGCTCGGTCCACTCGGTATCGCCGTTAAGAGCACGATGAGTGATTTGCAACTGCGAGAGATGGTCATTGCGGTGTCGCTGTCGATCATGATCCTGTGGATCGGTCTCTATCCATCCCCGTTCTTGAGGATCATGAACGGATCAGTTCAAGCTCTGGTCGATCGCCTGCACCAGGAGAAGACCGCGGCACTCGATAACAGTGTGACAGAAGGAAGGTAGTAGGTTCCGTAATGGGAGAATACGCACTCCTCTATATTCTCTTTGCTCCGTTCGCAGGGGCGCTCGCGTTGATTTTTGTGTCCAATCGGCAACCGACGCTGGTGCGGGGAATTGCCGCGAGCGCAGCGTTTGTTTCGCTGGTCGCCTCGCTCTACATCTTCTATGGATACGATCCGGTCCAAGGCGGCTTTCAGTTTGTCCAAAAGTTTCCATGGTCGAAGGAATTGGGTATTGCGTTGTATCTGGGGGTCGACGGGATCGGAACCCCGTTGGTGCTGGCTTCGTCCATCCTCCTGTTCGCCGGGATCTTCGTATCCTGGCACATCAAGGATCGGGCGAAGGAATTCTATATCTGGTTGCTGATCTTGGCGGCTGCCACCATCGGCGTGTTCATGTCACTCGACTTATTCTTCCTGTACTTCTTCTACGAGATGTCCGTCATTCCGATGTATTTGCTCTTGGGCATGTGGGGCAGTCATACCAAGAAGTATTTGGAAATGACCGACCCCGAAGGGTTGAAGCAGAGAGATTCGGTCGGGTTTATTTTCAATTTCGGATCGAACAGCAAAGAGTACGCTGCGATGAAGCTGGTCCTATTCCTGTCTGCCTTTGCTGTCGCGGCACTCATGGGGATCTTGCTCATCTATAAGTTTTCCGGTTTGAACACGTTCGATATCTTAGTACTTCGAGAGCAAGCCAATCTGATGAATATCCCGGTGCTCGGGACGACGCTCGACAAGATTATCTGGATATTGGTGTTTTTTGGATTTGCATCGATTGCTCCCATCTGGCCGTTGCACTCCTGGTCACCGGTTGGTCATGCGGCGGCTCCAGCTGCGACGAGTATGCTGCATGCCGGCGTGCTGATGAAACTGGGGCATTTTTCAATTATTCGGGTGGCCTTTGAAATCCTGCCCGAGACCACCAGGGAACTGATGCCGATCGCGGCGGTGTTGTGCATGTTCAGCATTATTTACGGAGGCTTCGTCGCGTTTTATGCGAAAGATACGAAGTATGTGATCGGGTATTCGAGCTCCAGCCACATGGGGTATGTGTTTCTCGGGATGGCTGCCTTGAATTACATCAGCCTGAGCGGAGCCGTCATCTATATGTTTGCTCACGCGATGGCAACCGGCATGCTGTTCGCCATGGCGGGCTGGGTCTATGACCAAACGCATACTCGTGACATTCCGTCGCTCGGCGGGCTCTCCAACAAGATGCCGTTCATTTCCGGGTGCTTTATTGTGGGGTGTATGGCGTCGATCGGAATGCCTGGCACTGTCAATTTCGTCGCGGAAATCATGATCGTCGTCGGAAGTTGGAACAAGTACCCTCTTCAAGTAATCGTGGCCATGCTCGGTATCGTATTGACACTCGCGTATCTCTTTAAAATGATGCGCGGGTTGTTTTATGGCCCGATGAATCAAAAGTACAGCCATGCGCACGACGCCGTCGGCACGGTTGATCGATTGCCACTATTAATGATGATCACCATCAGCATCGGATTTGGTATTTTCCCCATGCACCTATACGAGGTTGTCCGATCCGGGGTGGACCCTTTGATTGCACGGATTACGCAAGTGGTTCCTGTTGCTGAAGGTGATGAAGGGTTAAGGAGAATGAAGGGTGAGGTCAAAATCGGGGAATACCCCGCTCTTCCAATGGTCTCAAGTAAGCCCATCACTCAGGTGTCTGAAGCTTCTCGAGGGGGGCAAGAATGAGCTTTACCCTGAACCTGTCCTTCTCCGATTTACTCCTGCTACTGCCGGAGATCTTCCTAACTTGCTGGCTCTGTGTGGTCATCATTGTAGACTTTGTCTCACCACGACTGCCTAAAGAACGACTGGCCTATCTAAGTGTCGGTGGGTTGCTGGCGACTCTCGGCTGTTTGGCGTGGTTTGACGTGAATCAGGTTTCCGGGACGCTGTTCGGCAATATGTTTGTGCTCGACCGGATGGCAATCTTTTTC
Source organism: Nitrospira sp. (assembly GCA_016788465.1). GTDB lineage: Bacteria > Nitrospirota > Nitrospiria > Nitrospirales > Nitrospiraceae > Nitrospira_D. Next base: position 46,162 of record JAEURV010000346.1, read on the forward strand.
AAAATATTCATCCTGGGGTCTACGATTCTCGTGATTCTCGCGTCGATCGAGTATGTCGACCGGTTTACGCTGTTCCGTGGGGAATATTACGTACTGGTCGTCATGTCTGCGCTCGGTATGATGTTCATGGCGTCAGCCAACGATCTGTTGTCGGTGTTCGTCAGTTTGGAGTTCTCAACGCTTGGGTTTTACATCTTGGTATCGTATCTGCGGGATGATTTGGCGTCGAATGAGGCCGGTCTTAAGTTCTTCATTCTTGGTGTGTTCGCCGCAGGGCTCTTCGCCTATGGAATCAGTTTGGTATACGGGGAAACCGGGAAACTCGTGTTCTCAGAAATGGCTTCCGCTCCGGTGACACCTGGGTTGATCATCGGGTTCTTACTGATCTTTGCCGCACTGGGATTCAAGATCGGTGCTGTTCCCTTCCACTCCTGGATTCCGGATACGTATCATGGTGCTCCGACACCGGTTACCGCGTTTTTGTCCATCGCTCCGAAGGGTGCAGCTCTGGCCATCATGCTCCGGATCTTTCTTGTGGCGCTGGGGACCTTCAAACCGACGTGGATCTACCTGCTCGTCGCTGTGTCCATTGTATCCATGACCTACGGCAATATCGTGGCCATTGCTCAGCGGAATATCAAACGACTGCTGGCCTATTCCGGTATTGCACAAATTGGGAATGTGCTTATCGGTCTCGCGGCCGGTACCAAGATGGGAAATGATGCGATCCTCTTTTATCTGTTGGCGTATCTCTTCGCAAACATCGGGGCCTTTGCTGTGGTCATTGCCGTGAGTCAGGCTATCGGAAGGGATGAGATCGAAGACTACCGGGGATTAGGGCGCCGTTCGCCCTTCCTTGCTTTTTCAATGTTGCTGTTTCTCCTGTCTCTTGCAGGAGTTCCCCCACTTGCCGGATTTATCGGGAAACTCTATATCTTTGTTGCGGCAATAAAAGAAGGGCTCTATACGTTGATCACTGTCGGGCTGATCAATATCGTCATTTCGATGTACTACTATCTTATCGTCGTCAAGCAGATGTACATCAATGAGCCTATTGATCCGTCTCCCATTTCTATCTCAGGGCCCATGAAGGCGGTGATTTATGTCGGGCTCACTGGAACCTTGGTGATTGGAATCTATCCCCAACCGTTTACGGATTGGGTGGTGGCTGCGACACTTATGTTTGCGAATTTCATGACTCCTGCTGCGACCGCTATCCCTCCGAGCCTTTTGGTCGGCGGTTAGTTTTCTGCTTCGCCATCTGGGCAGTTCTGCTACAATTCAGTTTGAAAACCGAATATTCTGGGATCGACGTCTGGTAACCACAGCGTGATCGGTGTGTCTGGTGCAGGTCGTCAAGATCTATGGAATCAGCCACTAACCATCAGGCCCAAGTCCCCCGTCTGCACGACGAAGTGGGTAAGCATCCAAGGGAACCGACATCGCCTATTGCTGCTTCCTCCAAACCTTTCATCAGGTGGTTTCAACTTCTGACAATTGAGCAGCGGGTACTGGCCGGCTTCAGTCTCGTGTTTGTCGGAATTCTCATCATCAGTGCGATATCGTATTACAATATCAACGGTCTCCTCAGGAACAGCGGACTCGATGGTCGGAGTCATGAGTTGATCCAACTGCTCAGCACCATCGATGCTGCGATGGGTGAGGCTGAAAATACGCACCGACGATATCTCGTGACGGGTGAGCAGGCCTATCTCGATGCCCATAAACGGGTGATCGCGCAAAAATCCGCATTCACGACCTATCTCAATGAGCTGACCAGGGATTCTCCTGAACAACAGCGCCGTGCCAGCGACGTCAGCCGATTGATGGAACGTCAGGTGAGTCTCGAATCGAAGGCGATCGCTCAAGTTCATGAACGCGGCATCCAATCCGCCCGGAGAATGGCATTAGAAGGAGCAGGGCGACGCGAACTGGACGGGATTCATCAGATGGTTGCTGAGATGGATGTGTACGAGCGCCAAGCGGTGAATCAACGGGTCATGGCATCCGCTGCAAGTACACGCCATACGATCATGTTGTTAGCCATTGGGGCAGGATTACAGCTCGTGTTGTTGGCGTCCGTCTACTATCTGATTCGTCATGATATTACCGAGCGTCGCCGTGTCGCGGGTGAGTTACAGCGTCGGGGAGAGCTGCTCGAGGCTGCCAACAAGGAACTTGAAGCATTCAGTTATTCAGTGTCTCATGATCTTCGCGCGCCGTTGCGACACATTGACGGCTATGCCGCTCTGTTGCGGAAGGCGGTGGATCAGTCGTTGAACGAGAAAGCTGCGCGCTATTTACAAACGATTTCAGACGCGGCGAAGCAGATGGGACAGCTCATCGATGATCTGCTGGTGTTCTCTCGCATGGGTCGTCAAGAAATGCTGCGGACGACTGTGAACATGGATCAGCTTATCAAGAGTATTCTGTTTGATCTTCGCCTTGACTTGCAGGGGCGTCAGGTGTCGTGGACGATTGCCTCACTGCCAGAGGTGAAGGGCGATCCATCAATGCTCAGGCAGGTTTTTATGAATTTGCTCACCAATGCGCTGAAGTTTACGAGTACCAGGGCAACGGCTTCCATTGAGGTTGGAGTGGACTCGCCAAACTCTGACGAGATTGTCTTGTACGTACGGGACAACGGTGTGGGGTTTGACATGCAGTATGCTCCGAAACTGTTCGGAGTCTTTCAGAGACTGCACCGGGCTGACGAGTTTGAAGGAACTGGGATTGGACTTGCCAATGTTCGTCGAATCGTTCATCGTCATGGAGGTCGGACATGGGCCGAGGGTGTGCTGGATAAGGGAGCAACCTTCTACGTTGCATTGCCCAGGGGGGAGTCTAAACTATGACGTTAGCTAAACCAATTGTGCTAGCTGAAGACAATCCACGCGATGCGGAACTTGCGCTGGCTGCGATGGAGGAAGAGCACATCTCCGATAAAGTTGTCCTGTGTCACGATGGTGCCGAAGTGTTGGACTATTTGTATTGTCGAGGACAATTCAAGACTCGGTTAAAAGGCAATCCCGCAGTGGTGTTCCTTGACCTCAAGATGCCGAAGGTCAACGGACTGGAGGTCCTGCGTACAATCAAGGCCGACGACAAGTTACGTGCTATTCCTGTCGTGATGTTGACGTCATCTCGGGAGGAACGTGACCTAACCGAGAGTTACACGCTCGGTGCCAATGCCTATGTCGTGAAGCCTGTGGAGTTTCAACAGTTCTTGTCGGCAGTCAAGGAGTTGGGGGTATTTTGGGGTGTGATTAACGAACCGCCTCCGGAAGGAGGTCGGTCTCATCAGTGATCCATCCATGACGACGCCGCTGCGGATCCTTCATCTTGAAACCAGCAGTGACGATAGCGACTATCTTGTCACAATATTGAAGAATAGCGGGATTTCTTGTGTCATTCACCGTGTGGAGACGCAACAGGCATTTGTTGCAGGTCTCAGTGAGGATCTGACGGATCTTATCGTGTCCGAGTTTCACGCCCCTGGATGTGATGGGAATACGGCTTTTGCCTTAGCTCAAGAGAGCGCGTCTCACATCCCGTTCATCTTTGTTTCCGAATCCCTCGATGAATCACAGGTCACGGAACTGTTGGAACGGGGAGCGACGGATTTCATTTCAAAAGGCGCATTGGGACGCGTGATTCCCGCCGTGCAGCGGATCCTAAAAGAGCAACACGAGCGGGACGCACGAAGAAAAGCGGAAGAAGCTCTCCTCCAGTATCAATTACAATTGCGCCATATTCAGAAGTTGGAAGCCGTCGGTCGTCTGGCTGGAGGATTGGCCCACGACTTTAACAATCTGCTGACAGTGATCCTGGGGCATAGTCAGGTGCTGCTTACCGAGATCGACGAGGCTCATCCACTGAGACCCCAAATTCAGGAAATGCATAAGGCCGGCGAGCGTGCAAGGGTGCTCATTCGTCAACTACTGATGTTCAGTCGAAAACGACCGTCTGAGGCAAAGATCATCAGCTTCAACTCCCTCCTTGATGATTTTGAGTCCATGCTTCATCGAGTCATTGGGGAGGATATCCAATTGACCGTGCGATTATGCCAGGACGATCTCCGGATCAAAGCGGATCCTGCATTGGTTGAGCAGGTCGTCATGAATCTTGTCGTGAACGCGAGGGATGCCATGCCCAAGGGAGGCCGATTGACGCTTGATTTGCAATCGGCGCATCTTGATCGGGCTCCAGTGTATTGTGATAGGGACCTGTCGCCAGGAGAGTATGTGAAGCTGACCGTATCCGATACGGGTTGTGGGATGTCTCCCGAAGTGCAAGCGCAGATGTTCAAGCCATTCTTTACGACAAAGGATGAGGAGAAGGGAACAGGACTGGGACTCTCAACCGTTTTTGACGTGGTGACTCAGCATAGCGGTGGGTTGGACGTGACCACGATGATGGGTGAAGGGACTTGCATTGATGTGTATTTCCCGCGTGTCATGACAGAGATCGACAGCTCAGCCGACGCGTCTTCGGGCACCCCGCCGCTGAGGGGACATGAAACGATTCTCTTGGTCGAAGACGACGAATCCGTGCGATTACTGATTCGGGATGAGCTATGCAAACTGGGATATCGAGTCGTAGAGGCGAGAAATGGTATCGAAGCGTGTCTTGTCGCCACGCCGTACATCGGGAAGCTGCAACTACTGTTGACCGATATTGTGATGCCAGGCATGAGCGGGACGGAACTGGCTCGACATCTTCGTGTCATCAAACCGGAATTGAGCATTCTGTTTATTTCCGGATATGAGGACGATGTCGGAATTGGGGTCGGCGATACGGCGATGGCCTATCTACAGAAACCGTTCACAACGGAAGCGTTGGTCGGGACGGTTCGGCACCTTCTCGACCAGCCAGCGAGAGGGCGGATTCCCCAAGGTGCGGCGCAGGGCGATCTGGAGCAACCCCAGACGTTCACTCCATCATGATACGTAGATGGCACAAAGGATTCTGGTCATGTTTGCTGATGTGGTGGGCTCATGAGCAGCAGCAGTCAGTGGCGATATAGGATTGTGCAATGGGTCGGATTCGTGGTTTCGGCTGTGATACTGCTGCCTGGGTTGTGTCGTAGCGAGCATATTTCCTGGGAACGTCTTTCCGAGGGTCTCATGGTTTCCGTCTGGAAACCTATCCAGTCCTGCCCCACATTGCCGACCATGCTGGTAGTGGACTTGGACCCGGAGCGCACAAGGTTCGCTGTTCACCATTATGCTCAGGAAGGATTGGCGCAGCCCCCGAAAATCTGGGAGTGGCAGCAGCGAACAGGCCATCAGCTCGTGTTCAATGCAGGCTTATTTCGTGACAACTTCACGTACCTTGGTCTGCTCTATCAAGGTGGTCGTTCGGTCGGAGGTCGACGTCACAAAGTATGGCAAGGGTTGTTCGTGGCAGAACCGGCTGTTCCTGGTTTGAAGAAAGCGCGGGTGTTCGATTTGGCCTCAGACCATTTTGATGAAGATCGGCCCGTTTATGCAGAAGCGGCACAGGCCCTGATGTTGCTCGATCAATCTGGTAAAATCCGTGTCCGTGACTCAGGAAGGTATGCCTACCAAACGATCCTTGCTGAGACCGAGAAGGGACATATCCAGATCTTTAAGAGTTTGGGTGTGGTGCCGCTCTACGACATAGGCCGCTGTTTCAAGGAGACGCTCCCCACTGTGCGTCGCGCCATGGCGATGGATGGAGGATCATCATCTGATCTCCGCATTGTCGAGTCTCTGTGGGAGAAGGATCTGCATAGTCAGGAAGGAGATTCATGGAAGAGTCTATTCAGCGGCAGCACCAATTTTCATATCCCGCTGCCTACCGTGATTGGGGTGAGTCCCAGATGATCAACTCCTGGTTGTTTGCCGTTGCCGCAACGGTTGCGCTTCTACTAGGGGGGTGTGCCGATGGGGCGAAGATTGTGCAGGAACATGATATGGGCGGGGTCGTCATCTATCCGTTCAAGGAAGGGCAAGGACCGATGCTCTCAGCATTTCGAAAAGAGGGACTGGACCTCATGAACGAGAAGTGTCAAGGCAGGTCGTATTCCATCGTGCGAGAAGGTGAAGCAAAGGGGCGAACTCGGGTGGTGAGCCCACTTGATGGAGCCCAAGAATTGGTTGAAGAGCGTCGCTGGGGGATTCAGTTTGAGTGTAAGTAAACGAGCAAGAAGCCCATATGAGTGAGACACTAAGAGTGCTGGTCCGTCATGCCCATGAGATCGTGAATGGTTAAGAGACTCGTCAGGTGAACCTTGTCCTTTTCCACACGCGCTTTGCCATCCTGTTCTTGTCGATCGACAATCACTAACGCATGATCCACCTGAAGTCCGGCCTCTCGTGCGACGCCGACTGCTTTGAGTAGTGAGCCGCCACTGGTAAGGACATCGTCCACGATCAATGCTCGATCGCCGACGCGAATGCTGCCCTCAATCAATTTTCCTAAGCCATGGTCTTTGGCTTGTTTCCGAACGACGAACGTACGCCACAGACGGGGCGGGGAGGTGGCACAGGCGAAATCAGAAACGGTTAGGGCGATGGGAATGGCTCCGAGCTCAAGACCGCCTAAGCAGTCAAACTCGACGTTGACGAGTGCATCATAAGCCAGCTGGGCAACTAATCGGCGAGCCTCAGGGTGTGCCATGAGCCTCCGACAGTCGACGTAAAATGGACTGACCTCGCCCGATGCGAGTTTGAAGCCCTTGTCGCGGTCCCACTTAAAGGATCCGGTGTCGTGGAATGACTGAACGAGTCGTTGCCGAAGAGTCATGAAAAGGTCTCCCTATTGAGAGATATGAGCGGCGTCTGCATTGTACACGGCATGGCTAACCGCAGGTAGTTCTTTTTATACCGTCCCTGAGAAGGAGGAGGGCTGATATAGCTGCACGGTCAGGTTTTGGTGATGATTGGCACACTTTTTCTGTCAGCCGGGATTAAGAGGTCGGTGACGGGAGTGGACCGCGAACGCACCAGACCGGATAGGTATAGATCCGCAGAAAGCTAAGCACGTTTCCGAGGAAGGCATCAACGTACTTGGCATAAGAGGGCTGGTTCGCCTCGGGAACGACTGTCCAGTAGGATGTTGGCTGAATGTTCAGGAACGGGTGCCCTGGCGGGATATTGGGGATAGGAGAGTCCACAGCGGGTCCCACCAAGCTACGCATTTCTGATGGTGCTGGTAGCCGCCAGCCTCTTTGGCCACCAATTGCTCTTTTGGTACAGGTTACACGGGCTTCGTTCCAGGTGACCGTCGTGGTTTGTGGCGCGATTTCCCAGATCAGCCCGGTGTCTTTGTCCAATACTGCTTCATCGTGGAAGTCTGACAAGATCAGGAAGCGTTCTGCTGCTGGGTGTGCGTCCTGCCAGTTCTTAATAATATCGGCGATGAGCGCATCCTTCTGGACCGTTGGGCCTGTGAGCAATTGGGAGCCTACAAGAACAAGCCCGACGACGAGGATCATCAGGAAGACTCTTACCGCAGACTTTGGGAGCCTCGTGTTCGTCTGGGGGTGTAGAGGATGTTCGGTCGCCATGAGGCACATGTTACGGTATGGCGTGTGGCGGATCAACGATGACTCGCTGTCTCGTGATCGCCCTCGGGTGCCTATACACAGGACGAGGAAATGCCGATCGTCATGACTGCCGCGCAGCTACATGAAAAGGGGAATAGAATGTGTGGGGCAGACTAACGAAACATGGACTGTTGGGGAGAGCGTTGTTCCCGAAGGGCGCGAAATATCCAACGCCGTAATGGCATGGGTAATTATTGTGTAACGACTGAATAATATTATAAAATATTGAAAACATCCTCCACATGATAGTATTGAAATGATGTCTGGGATGAGAGTAAAATCTAACCACTCATGGGGTATTGGTAGTATCGGCACAGAGTAGCAGGGTTTTGATAGTTATCCGAGTTGAATTTATTTGAGGAGAAGGAGGGACATATTATGGCAGCATCAAGTGAGCGGGGCTATGACGTCTCGCAGTGGTACGATTCGAAGCCGGTGAAAATCGGCTGGTTTGCGATGTTGGCGATCGGGGTATTTTGGGTGGTCTACCAGCGGACCTTCGGGTATTCGCATGGGTTGGATTCGATGACCCCGGAGTTTGAGTCGGTCTGGATGGGGCTGTGGCGGTTTAACATCGTCGCGAACGCCATCTTCTTTGCCACGTCCATCGGCTGGATCTGGGTGACGCGGGATCGGAACCTGGCGAACCTGGACCCGAAGCTGGAGCTGAAGCGGTACTTTTACTGGATGGGGTGGTTGGTGTGCTACATCTGGGGCGTGTACTACGCGGGGAGCTACACGTTGGAG
>JAEURV010000353.1 GCA_016788465.1 Nitrospira sp.
CAAAAATCGCTTTCGAGGAACCCTGCAACCGTGTGACTCTTCGTATCCTGCAACATCTTGAGCAACATCCCGAACTCGATCCCGTAGGGATGCGGCTTAATCTCGCGCGGTTGCGGCGGCAGCTCATGATAGGTACGTGCATATTCTTTCGTCTCGCCTTCCGGCGTATGGTACGTCAACTTCACATGAGGATTGGCAATCGAGGTCTGCTCCAACCATTCATCGACTGACGCACGGCCCTTCTGATACTTACCTTCCACTTCCAGCGTAACTTGGGTGCCGCGCGGCTGCTCCCAATCAATTTGTTTGTTCTCATGAACCAGCGGCTCGTTTTTCTTTGTGTCGATCTGGACTTCAAAGAAATGGGCCGCAGCTTTCGGCCCGATCCGGGAAATAATCTTGACCGGTTTCCCGGTTGTCAGCTGCCCATACATGCCGGCAGCGGAGATACCGATCCCCTGTTGTCCTCGGCTCATCCGCAAGCGATGGAACTTCGATCCGTACAACAGCTTCGCGAAGATCCGGGGAATCTGTTGGCGAACGATGCCGGGTCCATTGTCGGTGATCGTCACACGAAATCGGGTCGCTTGGCTTGCCGCAACCGGTTGCCCATTTGACACAACCTCAAGCCGAACCCTGACATCAGGAAGGATCCCGGCTTCCTCGCAGGCATCGAGCGCATTATCGACCGCTTCCTTGACGCAGGTCAGAAGCGCCTTACGTGGGTTATCGAAGCCCAGGAGGTGCCGGTTCTTTGTGAAAAATTCCGAAACGGAGATTTCCCGCTGACGCGCGCCCATCTCCACCGCAGTCACCCGCTCTGCCTGTTTGGCGGCGGCTTTCTTTGGCGCGACTGATTCAGGTGCTGATGGAGGAGCGGAAGGTTTCGATGAAGTCACTGTTGCAGATGCGTTCTTATGTGCCATTCACCCTCTCTTCAAGACAAACGTTGATTGTGTGGTACCACAAAACTTATTCGGAAACAATGGGACCGGATGGTGAAGGCGGAAACAGAAAGAGACCTGTACCTGAAACGAATTGCCCTAGCGAGTGACGGAGGGATCGCGCAGATAGTGTGCCGGGGCCATGGTCTCCAGGGACCAGACTAGAATTTTTCGGTTGAGGGTCGATACGATCAAGTGCTTTCCATCTCTCGTCCAATGCAGATGGGATGGTGTCCTGACATGAAAGGTCTTTCGTTTGGCTTGCGTCGACAAGTCCCACACGGAGACATGCTCTCCCACCCGAGTCGCTGCCCATCGCTGCTGCGCATCGACGGCTATGGCTGTCCCCAACCCCACGGGCGGTCCGTGATCAACCTCCGTGTCCCGATGGGTGAAGGTATCCAAGCCGGCCCACAGCTTATTGTGCGTGGGATCCCAAATCGCAAGCGTCATGGACTTCGGATCACGGGCGCGTGTAGTCGTCCAGATATGGGGCTGATTCCATCCCAGACTGGACCAGACGTCCGGCATGCCGTCCGGCTTCTCCACCTCGCGCCAGGTCCGACTGTCCCAGACGACACGGCCAGATCGTGAGATCGTCATGAGCCAGGCCGTGCCATCCAAGAAATTTAACCCTTCGACGACCTCTCCCTGCACAGTTCTCTTTTTGGCACAAGTCTTCCCAACGCAACCCGACGACCGGCTGATATGCACCAGCTCCTTCACGAGTGCTTGGGAGACAAGGTCCACGACCAAAACGTGTGGCTGTTCCCCTGCGATGACCAGGAAACGATTCCCTGGAAGAAATTGCAGCGCATTAATCCGCCCTTGTTGGCTGGCGTAAGGGGAAAACTCTCGCCAACTATGTGTCTCCCACAAACGAATCTCCCCTTGGGCGGTCCCGACCGCCAGGATGGCACCATCGGAACTAAACGCAAGGGCGCTGGCGGGAACAAGCAACTTCAGTTGTCGCAAGAGCATGCCCTGTCCCGGATCCCATACTTTCATGAACCCGTCATCACTAACAGTCACAAGCTGGTTTGCAGTGGGAGAGGCGGCCACTGCACGCACCACCATTGCATGAACAAACGCTGGCGCAGGAGTCGGCATAGGAGATACCATTGGCACCGAATCCTGTGGCATCTGTCTTTTTACCAAGACCTTGGCCTGCGACTGACCTGGATCCAATACCAGCTCCGGAGAATGTGCGGAGACATCCCACAGCGAAACCTTCCCATCCATCTCTGGATTCAGGCCTCCTTGCAACATCACAACCACCTTGGTCCCGGTCGGCGACCATTTCAGCAATGACACGCGGGGTCCCATCTGACGGCAATCGTGTCCGCATAGATCCGGCAACATCGTTCCCGTCGATAAGTCCCAGATCTGGAGCGTGGAGAGATGATCAGATTGTCCGACCAGATAATCCCCATCGGCCGAAATATCGACAGTATGCAGATGGCTCGGCACCTTCACGCCCCGTTCATGGTCCTCATAGAGAACCTCCGTCAAGGCAACCAACTTGCCTGTGCTAACATCTAGCAAGGCATAACTCGATTCACCACTCTCGACCACCAACCGCTGGCTGTCACGCGAAAAAAACTGACGTGTCGCCTGGCCCCCACCCTCCTCCGCACTCGGCAGCATCACACGAGCCGAGACGCTTGCTCCGCTGGTCTCAATGAAGAGCATGGCACGACTTACGTTTACCGCGAGCGTGGCACTATTCGGCGCGAAGAGAAGCTCTCGCACGATGCCGTCCACGGCCAGATCATGGATGGCCGTGCCACGAAGGTCGTACAAATGGATCGTCTGGCCCTGGGCAATAGCTAATTGTTTGGCATCGGGGGAGGCTGCGACCGCCGACAGATCTTTTTTCTGATCCAACGCAATATGCTTCAGCGGGATGAGTTTCTTGCCCAGCTGCCAGACGGAGACGGCCTCGTTCCCATGACGGAGAATCAGTTGATCGCTCTCACGCGAGTAGGCCAGCAACTGATATGGTTCACGCGATTCCGACGGGATCGTGGCGATGGCAACGCGATTCTTCCAGTCGTAGATGGCAACGCTGTGTCCCACACACAGTACCCACCCGTCTTGCTTCATCGGTGCAATCTGCCGACAGGGAAGGTCCGGTATCTTCGCCAGAAGTGTCTTGCTCTCCAAATCCCACACCGCCAACTCCTCCATCTGAACCAGGAGGAGTCTTCCATCATCAGAGAAGGCAGCAGACGCTCTGGAGACGGCCCCCACCGCATCCTGCTGGAGCAACGTGGCGAGGAACACAAAGATCGCGATTGTGACGTTCACAATCTTCGGTCCTGTCCATCCATCCATTGTCATGGCTTTATTCTGCTGCGTGATGACGTGAACGTGAAACTCCCGCGGCTTGCTCCTTACCCTTGCGCACCTGACCCGAGATAGACGGGTCTTTAGTCTTGGTCCCAGCCTCTGCGCCCCCCTTCACGACTGGTAACACATCGACGTAGTGATCAAGCCCCTGTTTATCCTTCCACGCCTGAACCGGCGCCCTAACGTCCCTCTCACTGCCGTCGAAGACCTGCCAAGGACTGGTCAACATGGCTTGAAAGGGGTTCAACCCTTCTATGGTCATCTGGATCGGGCCTCCCTCACCGGTTGGAGACGTGACGCTTGGAGCAGGAAGCGGATAAGCCTCCGCACGAGGCGACTCGGGTATGACCGGCTGAACTCGCACCTTCTTCGGCGATGTCGATTGCGGAGCCGGCACCACCGTCAGAATGGATTTCTTGTGCATACCGGCAGGTGGTGCATCGGTAATATGGAGATGCCCCTGCTCATCGGTCCACTTGTAGAGCTCTGCAATACTGACGAGCGGGGCAAAGAGCAATCCTGCCGTTATGCTTAGGATGAACGCGTTCATGACAGGGCATACCCGTATAACCCGCATAGCGCCTCAATGGACCAAAGTATAGCAGCTGCTTCCAGTTGTGCACGTAACTTCGCGTAAATTGGATGGAGACCACTCAAGGAGGCGCTGACTTGGGAACAACAGAGTAGAGAGGACCCGTTAGGGTGGGAGGAGCACGCACCTAACCGAGGACGATCAGGTACGGCGGAGATCTTGGGAGGACTTCAGGCTTCCCAGTCGGAGCTGGGCTTGCACACCATCCTCTATCACTTGATCCCCTTTTGAACCATATTCCCTCGGGGCGTTAACTCCTCCCACACCGGTACCATAGGCTTCACACTAAGGTGAGTCAAGAGGTAGATGGAATCGCCTCAGTACCGACGCCCCTGTGGTGATTCCATGCGATGGATGATATGTTGATTGGCACACAGTTGTGCGACAGCCCCCTGATCTTCAGAAACAGAAGGATCATTACCGATGGCAACGGCGTTGACCAGTGAGAACGTTCACGATGCATGGTCCGCACTGAGAGAAGAGGTGCGCACCGCTGTCCTGCTTACGATGCGACATGGCCGACCATTTGGATCCCATGTGCCGCATGTGTTCGGATCCGACTGGACACGCGCGTATCTGCATCTCAGCCGCCTCGCGTTCCATACCCAACATCTGCTGGCTGATCCCCGACTATCGCTGTTCATCTCCGAGCCCGATGGTCCTGAGACAAATCCACTGGCGTTGCGACGGATCAACCTTCAGGGCGAAGCGGCCGTCCTATCACCCGATGCCCCATCGTACGCCGCAATTAAGGATCGATACCTGAAACGGTTTCCTCAAGCTGAGATGATGTTTGGGTTCGGTGACTTCGCTCTCTGGGAATTACGATTTGAGAATGCCCACTTCGTGCTCGGCTTTGGTCAAGCTTTCGTCTCCACTGCCGACACTCCGGCCAGATGGGTACATCAGCAAGTGGAGCGAGGAGCCCTGGGGAAAGGCTGACCATTCGACGGAGCGGTCCTCGCCAGCCAAGAGAGGCCAGTACACCAGCGCCGAACTCGCCCCCGATTGAGTGGATATGCGCACACGATCAAGGCTATCACTACGCAACGTGAATAGTTCTGAAGACCCTGCGCCGGCACATATGCTCGGCCTGCCTGCATTCTAGGTCGCGCACAATCCCTTTCTTACACATCAAATATTATACGTACCATTTCACTTCGCCGTGATTTCTACTCCAAAGATTGCTATATCATTTTATGCCAAGCGCTCCCCTCGGAAGAGGGGTACATGAATGAATACCGGTTCCATTAGATGTAACGCCTGATCCGATGAACCAGTATGATCAGTCCGGCTAACAGCGAGAATGCAATGTCTTTTCTTCCCGACCTCTCTCATCGCATAGCACGACTTGTCACAGTCACGATGTGTGTGTCGGCCGTGTGGCTTTCCATCTCCTGCAACGCAACTGATCACCATGCGGCAACGCAACAGGCTTTTGATCCATCTGCGAAATCCCCTCCCTCTCAATTCGTCCCGAATGAAGTGTTGGTGAAGTTCAAAAGCGGAGTTTCACCAGAACGGATCGCATCGATCTTGAAAGACAACCGAACCACCGTGATGACCGAACTCCAGCCACGACGGCTCTATCACCTCCGTATTTTGGATGATCGGTCGGTTGAAGCCACGATCACTCGACTCACTTCGTATCGAGAGATCGAGTACGCAGAGCCCAATTACCGCTATGAAACTCAGAAGTAGCCTGATCAGAATTGTGCTCTATTGGGTCGCGGCCACCGTGGGCGCTACGACAGTCGTGGTCACAATGTCGGGGCTCATGGCTGGAGATCGCTTGGCGTACGCGAAACAGAAGCGGACCTCGGGTGGAATGACGTCGTTATCACGGGACATACATCGCCCTGCGCACTATGTACCGGGAGAGATACTCGTCAAGTTCAGGGATGAGGCGTCTTCATCGGGAATCCAATCACTACATGCAAATATGGTGACCAAAGAACTCAAAGCGCTGTCAGTGAAGGCCGGAGTGGTCCATCAGTATAAATTGGAAGGTGCCTTGTCGGTGGACGAAGCCGTCTTGAAGTACCGCAGCAACCCCGCCGTTGAATACGCTGAACCAAACTATCTTTACCAGCTACAATCCATCCCCAGCGATGCGCAGTTCGGCACGTTATGGGGTCTCCATAACACAGGTCAGGTTGTGAACGGAACGGCAGGAAAAGCAGATGCCGACATCGATGCCCCGGAAGCCTGGGACATCAGCACGGGAAGCTCAAACGTAATCATCGCCGTCATCGATTCAGGCATTGCCTACGACCATCCGGATCTCGCACCCAATATCTGGACGAACCCGGGAGAAATTGCGGGTGATGGCGTTGATAATGACGGGAATGGATTGGTCGACGATATACATGGGTGGGATTTTCTCATGGACGATCCTGATCCGATGGACCCCGTCGATCTCAATCCCAAAGGAAACCCGGGACACGGCACCCATGTCGCCGGAATCATCGCGGGAGCAGGAAACAACGGAACTGGAATCACGGGGGTCATGTGGAATGCCAGACTGATGGCACTCAAAGCTGGGGGCGTCAATCGATTCCTATCCACCAGTGCCCTTATCAGCGCAATGCACTATGCCATTGCCAACGGGGCCCGCGTGATTAATGCAAGCTTTGGCGGATCTAGCTGCAGCCTAGCCCTCTATGATGCCGTGAGCGCTGCGAATGACGCAGGAATCCTCTTTGTTACAGCGGCAGGCAACGGCGGAGATGATGGGATCGGCGATGACAATGATAGCACCCCGAACTTTCCGTCAAATTTTAGCGCGCCCTCAGTATGCAATGGACAACAGAAAGCCCCGCTGACAAACGTACTTGCGGTCGCCGCGACGGACCAACATGATCAATTGGCAACCTTCTCGAATTTCGGATTCGCGACCGTCCAAGTGGCCGCGCCGGGAGTCAGAATCAACAGCACAACTCCGACATCAGGCGTGACAAACATCCTGCTTCATGACTTTGATTCCAACCCGGTCGGACTCGGATACACCTTCGGGGGAGCCACTAACTCCTGGGGCTTCACCAATTCGTCATCATCCAGCCAACCAAATAGCCTGACCGACAGTCCGACCGGAAACTATCAGAGCAACACCGATTCCTTCGCAGTCGGACCTGTATTCTCTACCGAGGGACAGCGGGGCTGCCGACTAGACAGTCGGGTTCGC
>JAEURV010000361.1 GCA_016788465.1 Nitrospira sp.
CCGTTTGTTCGGCGCTCGTGGCTTCGGCATGGACGGCGGCGATGCTGGCTTGGATTGTATAGGGGCCGATGCGCTTCAACGACAGGGCGCGTTCCACGAATGCGATGCCTTCTGCGATCTGTACTTGGTCCCAGAGTGAACGGTCTTGTTGTTCCAAGAGCACAAGATCGCCATTGGCAGACGTGCGGGCTGGTCTTCTCGATTCATGTAGCAGCATCAAGGCGAGTAGTCCCATGACCTCCGGTTCCGGCAAGAGCTGTACGAGAAGTCGGCCAAGGCGAATCGCTTCGCCGGAGAGGTCAGCTCGTGTGAGTGATGCTCCAAAGGAAGCGGAGTAGCCTTCGTTAAAGACCAAGTACACGACGCGCAGCACCGAGTCTAGCCGTTCCGGGAGTTCTGACGGTGGTGGGACCTCATAGGGGATACGTGCGTCACGAATCTTGGTTTTTGCCCTGACAATTCGCTGGGCCATCGTCGCCGGTTTGGTGAGAAAGGCCCGAGCGATCTCCTCTGTGGTGAGGTTGCAGACCTCCCGCAGCGTCATGGCCAGTTGCGCTTCTTCTGCAAGAGCCGGATGACAACAGGTAAAGATCAGTCGGAGACGGTCGTCTTCAATATGCTCATCTTCCTGTGCGGAGGAATCGCTGGTGGTGGCCTCCAGGTGTTTGGCTAGTTCGTTCAAGGACGCGTCATAGCGGGCGCGGCGCCTCATGCCATCGATCGCCTTGAACCGCCCGGTGGAGATGAGCCAGGCACGAGGATTGGCCGGGATGCCGTCGCGCGGCCATTGTTCCATCGCAACCGCAAAGGCTTCCTGCAAAGCTTCCTCGGCTGTATCGAAGTCGCCAAGGAGGCGGATCAAGGTGGCAAGGACCTGCCGTGATTTGTCGCGATAGATCCCTTCGACTTTCGCACGAGCTGCTGTAATGGCATCCCTATCCATGATCATCCGTTAGTCTGCGCAGCCAAGCTCTTTCATTGGACGCACTTCGATACTGCCGAATTTAGCGGCTGGAAACTGTGCCGCAATCCGAATGGCATCATTCAGATCAGGGACATCGATCATCAGAAATCCGCCAAGCTGTTCTTTCGTCTCGGCAAACGGACCATCGGTGGTTGAAGTC
>JAEURV010000017.1 GCA_016788465.1 Nitrospira sp.
CCATGACGCCGTGGGAGGACGTTTAAGATCCTGCTAGGCGCGTGGAGCCGGTTGCACCGTCGCTCCTGCCGGCTGACTCAAAGGAGCGCTCTGGGCCGGAGCGGCCGTAGTCACTTGAGGAGCTGCAGTCTGCTGTGCCGCCGCTTGCGCTTCGGCTTCGATGGCCTCGGCCTCATGCACGGACTTCTTGAAGCCCTTGATGGCCTTCCCAAGCCCTTCACCCAACTGCGGGAGCTTTCCGGCACCGAAGATGATCAACACGATCATGAGGATGAGGATCAGCTCGGTAAACCCTAGACTGCCGAACATAGGACACCTCTTCTAACAGGTTGCGGAAAAAACCAATTGATGCCAACGCGCGGGCTGAAATGTTCTACACGGTACGGACGACACACTCCCATCAGGATGCTCAAAAAGGCTGTTGTTTCTTACCCACCCACCCCGTTGCGCCAAGACGCGACTTTCACCGACAAAGGCCGCACTCTCGTGCCTCGTTTTACACACGAACGACGCTTCACGTGCTTGAAATCGACACGAGAACGTCGCCGGCGGCTTTGTTCAGCATCCTGCCAAAAGTGAATCACGACCTCTGACCATCCTTGGCCTTTTTGGCAAACCGCTCCTTCAACCGCTTCCTGGCCTCTTCGGCCTGTTCAAACATCTTGCACTTGTCATACACGCTGATGAGATTGTAATAGGCCAGCGGCTCGTCGGGATTATGCTCGACCGCACTTTCCATGACTCGAATCGCCAAATCGGTCTTCTTATGATTGAGAGCAATCTCCATCAGTTTGAAGGCCGACTCCAAATGTTTAGGATCCAATTCCAACGTACGAAGGTAACACTGGATCCCCATATCGATGGTGTTGTAATCGGACACCTGCGGGTTATCCAACTCGATGTAGACCCCTGCGAGGTTGTACCAAGCGATGGGATCGTCCGGTGTGATTTCTACAAGACGCTCATAGTACCCCTTCGCCTCCATATACTGCTTCTTGTCGGCGTAGAGCCTGCCCAGGTTGAAGAGAGCCAGAACATCATGGGGAAAAACATCTAAAGCATGCTTGAACTCGGCCTCGGCTTCATCAGCCATGTTTTTGGTCGCGTAAATCGTCCCCAAGTTCGCATAATACATGGCCAGCGAACGGTTCATTTCGGCGCGAAGAGATTCCGCCATCTCGATGGACTTTTTGACCTCAGCCAACGCGTCGTCGAGACGCCCTTTGCTGAAATACAATTCTCCTAGTCGACATCGCGCCTGGAAGTCATCCGGCTCACTCTCCAACAGTTTTTCGATCCCGGCGATTTCTTCATCCGGAGTAAGGGGCTGGTCGCCAGGGTCAACAGCGGTATCCCCTTGCTGGGGCATGGATGTGGGTGTGTCCATCATTTATCTCGTTCTGGGCCTCACGCCCGACCGGTCATCAATCCATCCGATGCCGGCATCATCGAACCGGCACTCGTCGATAGTGCTTCAGCTGTTGCTACTTTCACCCGATCACAGGCCAGCAGCATCACCCCGAGCACCACCATCAACGTCAAGTTTGAAAACAGCAACGCATAGCCCGCAATAAACATCAGCCCGATTCCATAGCCGGCCAATCTCCCCATGGTCAGGAGCTTCACCACCGTGTAGGACCAACAGAGTAATCCTCCGACATAGACCGCAAAAGGGAGATAGAACGTATAACCCATCCCGAACTGGAAGATCCATCCGATGCCTTGCGAAGCCTGCCGAAAAGCGGCGGCAAAACCCGGAGTGATGCGATCCAGCAGATAGTCCACCACAATAAGAGCTGTAAACGTTACGCCCGTGACCGACCAAAACCAGATGGCCCGGTTGCGTTGCTGCCGATTCTTCGTTCGCAGCGAGAGACTCTTGCTTTTGCCATAGGCCAGAAAGGCACAGACGGTAGCCAGCACCATCAACGCCTCTCCCATACGATGTGATTCGTATACTAGGGGAGGCTGTGCGATCGTTCCCATCAGACTATAGGCCGTCGACACGACCTGATAATAGAGCCAGCCGGCTATTCCTAAGAAATAGCTGACCGCCAATGCTCGTTGCGCCGGCTCTCGGTGCGTCATCACGTAATCCGAGACGAACGCGGTAAGGACCAACAGAGTCAATCCATTATAGACAATTGCTCCCAGCATCCCCGGCTGTACAACCAGAAATCCAACGGTGAGCATCAATAAGACGGCTGTCCCGATGATCCCTAGTTTCACCAGCCGACCGTTCTCGCTCCCTCCCCATCGGTTGACCATCGTGAGGGTGAGGGCCAAAAACAACAACACCGCGACGATATTCAGGAGCCATGCCCCCACTTCCGTCAATGCCGTGAATGTGGGTGTAATCCATGGATGAGTTGCGGCCATCTTACTGAGATGCATCCCCAGACGCGACAACAACCGGTACAACACCAGCTCGAGGAAGGATGCAAGAAGAACGAGCTTGACCGTATAGTCAAATAGCGGGCCGAAGTCCGATACTTTCCCGATCACCCGTTCGCCTAACGTCGCCGACTTCATGACTCCATCCATAGGAATCGATATTATAGCCGCCGTAGAAAAATAGGGTCAATGTGCGGCCATCGACGCCGATTTATCTCCTGCCTTAGCCCGTGAGATGTAGAGCAACCCGTCTGCCATCGCATAATTGAACGGTAGCTCACACACCACCTCGCTGATCTTTCCATACACGTACTGATACAACCGCTCCGCTTCATCAGGGGTCATCCCCTCCTGCACTTCGTAGAAGAACCCAAGACTCAGATCTTCCGCAGACGGTCGCATAATTCGGCGGATGCCATAGCCCCCGGGATCACTCATGATGGGGGCTTCCTTTTCCAAGTCAAACAGACAGGGTTGACACGAAAAACCATAGGACTCGTGCAACCGCTTGTTTTCAACGATGAAGTTCATGGTCTCAAGCGCTTCTTCTTGTTTCTCCGTGGGGAACCCGACGATGATGTAACAGTGCACGGCGATCCCGAGATCCACGCAGTCATCCGCCACCCGCCGCACCCACTCCTGCTTGATCCCCTTCTTCATAAAATCCATGATCCGCTGGTTGAAGGACTCTAAGCCAAACACAATTTTTAAACAGCCGGCGTCACGCATCAAGGCCAGCAACTCGCGAGAGAGATTTTTCTCGAAGCGCATCTCGCAGGTCCATTTGACGTCGACCTGTTTGTCGATCAGTTGCTGGCACAACCGTTTGGTCGGCGACAACGCAAAACACTCGTCCGTGAAGAAGAAGTGGCGAGCCCCGTAACGCTGTTTCAGCCACTGTAATTCTTCGACCGTACGGCTTGGGTCCTTCTGCCTGAAATTTTGGTGATCGAGGGTCAACGCACAGAACGCACAATCCTTGTAGTAACAGCCGCGCGAAAACTGAACCGGAAGGACCGGTTCCGGGGAGAGATAGAGATCCAGCGGGAAGCCGTCATAATTCGGCGCCGGAAGCTGATTGACATTCTCCGAATAAAAGGGCTGATTGACCGTGATCTTGCCGTTCTGCCGATAGATCAGGTTGGGCACCTTACTGTAATCTTTCTTGCCGGCCAGCTGGTTGACCAATTCCAGTAAGGCCGTCTCCCCCTCAAATACGACGATATCGTCGGTGAGTTCGAACAGGCTGGGACATCGACGAATGTTATCCACCAAACGGGTAAAGATGCTGCCACCGATCGTGATATGCAGATCGGGAGCCGCCTCCTTGATCAGTCGACAGAGTGTGAGGCCTGGAATGATCTGAGATGTCGCGGTAATCGACACCCCGATGAGATCAGGACGGCTGTTCACGATCGACGGAATGAACCGGTCGCGAAAAAGGCTGAGATACGGATTCTGCGCTTCGTCACGCACGACTCGCATCAGATCCTTCGAGGAATAAATGGAGTAGCTCCCAAACTGGTTATCGACGACGGTCAATCGGGTTGGGAAGTAGACGGAGGACACGACCTCCAGCCACTTATCGATCATGAACAGACTGGCACGATAGGCGTCGGGATCGTAAAACTCTTCACTCCGCAGGGTGTCTTTGGCCAACTCAATCCGATCAACCAGATACCCGAACCGATCGAGTGAGTCCCTCACCTTCGCATAGTGCTCGCGACTGCCGGGCCCCGTCTCTCCCGCTTGGCTCCGCTCCAACTCGCGCTGTTTGACAATCAACTGTTGGTACACCTCTGCCGCATAGCCCCTAGTCAGTATGGT
>JAEURV010000019.1 GCA_016788465.1 Nitrospira sp.
TGCCGCGTGTCATCTTTCAACTCACTCTTATAGACCACGTCGATACAGTCCTGCACATTGCCGCGAATGACCAACGGAAACTGCTTCGCGCGATTCTTTCGAACTTCCGCTTCCTCTTCATGCAAGACATAGAGCAACCCACCCGGATCGACGATCGCCGGTGTCTTTGGCGTCGCCGCCTTCAAGGTAATCGGCAAGGTGATCGCATGGATGTTGAATTTCTTGACTGGTGCTCCTTCCGGACAGAGGCTCCATGGCCCCTGCTCTCCCGGCTTGGCCGGCTCGGTCGAGTTGCTGCCGTCATCCCGCCGGTGAATCGGCTCCAACCAAGGGGCGCCGCTATGGCTCGGCGAGAATGGCACTCGTCTGCCGAGATGCGGCCGCAGCCAAGGCCACGACAGTTTTCCAGTCCGCGGGTCAAAGAGTATCTCCTGCCGCTTGCCCGGCGTCGCAGACTTGTAGTTCACCCATTCGTACGTCGTTTCTGGCTCACTTAAGGCCTTTGCACCATCCCAGGCCCAATCATTGACCGTCGAGTCATAGGCCAGGGTTTGCTCCTTCTCCGTGTTCTTGTGCCCTGGTTTGCCCTGCGGCGGCACCTGCATCTCCACCCAATCCTTGATGGAGACCTTTGCCGGATTGGCTTTCCAATCAGACTTGTCCTTGGTGATCTCGAATTTCTTGCCACCATACCAATCGACCATTGTACCCACGAGCTTATCGCTCGCGACACCGGTCCTCATGCGGCCGGCCCGGTCCGGCAACTCAACCAGGGGTTTCATGACATCGGTCTGGAACCCTGGCGCCTGCAGCGTGTTATAGACACGCCAGAATCCCCACATGCCCGTGACATAGTGCTGCGGGATATGGCAGTGGAACACAAACTCGCCGGCCAATGCCTGCAACCCTCCTGACCCGCCCTCGATGACCTGATCGTAGATCTCCGTCGGCCCAATGGATTGGACGTCGAGGCGATCAGACGTATCGCTGATGAGCGGGAACTTCACCGGCCCATTGCTCGAAGCGGCAAAGTCCAGGTTACTGTTGCCAGGCTGGCGTGCCCAACGAATAGACCCACCATGGAGGTGGTGGGAGTGCACGATTTCTGACCCACCCGCCATCCGGAACTTGGCCGGATCGCCCATGTAGGAGCGGGGGATAGTTGTGGCCGGATCACCGAATGTATAGGACCCGTACGCCATAGACTCATCGCCATAGAATCCCATGTGAGCCTGGAGTTCGATACGGGTTCCATGCGGCTCGCTGCGATAGTTCAACAGACGCGCTCCCGGCCGATAGGAGTCGGTGTGAGGATCGCGCTGCGGCAACATCTCACCCTTCTTGTTCAAGATTCGAAACGCTTCATCCCCTGCCTCATGATAGAAGATCGCGAATTCACGGAAATCCGCCCCATTCGGATCCTCAATCATGGCTTCCCATCCGCTGGCCATCGGCTTTCCATCGAACGGACTGAGATAGCGTGAGCCGCGTGGCTCGACAACCAACATACCGATCAAGCCGAGGTTGAACTGTTCACGTGAAGCATGCGACCGGAGAAAGCGCGCGCCCTCTTGTGTGTCCGGCTTGATGTACCATTCAAAACTCTGCTCTTTCCCCGCCGCCACGGTCGTGTCCGGGTTCGACGGAGTCGCCGGCTTTCCGTTTGATGAAACCACCATCGATGAACCATTGATGACGAGATTGGTCGGTTCATCGGCGATCTTGTTATGGAGCGTCATCTTGAGGCAATCGCCCTGATTCGCCCGGATAACGAGTGGTTGGATCACATCGCCCTGTAACCCATTCGACACGGCCCCGGGATCGTTCTCCTTCTCCCGCGCCTCTTTGTTCGCTGTCTCTTCGGCCCGTGCCTTATCCAAATTTTCATTCAAGACATACATGTACCCAGGAAAGTAGTCGAGGAACCGGCTCAGCGTAATTTCGATGTTGATCGCCGAGATGTGGTATTCCTTCACAGGCGCATTCGCGGGACAACGCTGCCCGTTGGAAACTGAAACCTTGTCCGGATCATCTGCCACCAGCAACACGCCCTGTTGCATCATGTGACCGTTGGCACCGGTGCTATAGCCACCCTTCTTGCCAATGAAATCCTGCTGCCGCTTGACCTCGTCCATCATGCGGTCGTGAAGGATTGCCCCACCCTCACGATAGATCACCTTTTTTGCAGACGCCTGCTCCGCGCTGCCCTGGTGACCATGCTGCTCAGCGGCCCACGCCATCGATACTGCCAAAGGCACTATCAGACTGGCTACGACCCCCAATATCCTCGGCCATACATGCCTTATTGAAATACCCATATGTTTAGCCTCCTCTCCCAGATCGGTGAAACATCCATGTTGCACACAAGAAAGACCAGCCTTGTTGTCATAACCCTTTATGAGTCCGATGGGGGTCCGCTCATCACGGAGGAAGCGAGAGGAGGCCAATCCTACCGTTCCCCTCCCCCATCGGACAGATCAACATACTGGGAGACACCGGCCTGTTTCCCACCACCAGCAGCAGCAAGTCCCGTTCCTGTTCTCGAGGCACGCCGGACTTAGATATTTGAATGAGATTCCGATGCGAGCATTCCATCGGTCGATGATTCAATGGGACAGGGATGCCCCCTAAAATCATCGGTGGTCACAAAACACTGTAATCAGAAGGAGAGAGTAATGGTGTGCAAGAAGTTACCGAATGGGACAGCGCCGCCCCATTCGAATGCGAACAAGACTACCTGACTGAGTTTAGAACGACCCACGGAGGCCGTGCTTCTTCACCATGCGCTCAATCGTTTTTCGATCTACGCCAGCATCACGAGCCGCCCGCCCCATATGCCCGTCATAACGCTTGAGAAGATCGACCAAGAAGTTTCGCTCGAATGACTCTACCGCTTGCTGCTTCGCCTGTTTGTAAGAACTTGATTCGGATGGCGATGCGTCTCTATCAGTCAACGCAAGGAACCGTTCCGGTAAATGTGCGCTTGTCACAATGGCCCCGTCGACCAACACCGCAGCTCGTTCCATGACATTTTGCAGCTCCCTCACGTTGCCAGGCCAGGCATACCGCATGAGGAGATCCGCAGCCGATGGGTCGATGGTCGGAACCGTGTTAGCCTCAGCTCGAACCCGCTGCGCAAATCGGGTTAGAAATTCGTTGGCTAGTAGGAGAATATCCTCCCCGCGGGCCCTGAGAGGGGGAAGGCGTATGGGAATCACGTTCAGCCGATAGTAGAGGTCCTCACGGAACATCCCCCTCTTACACAGCGCTTCAAGATCTTGGTTGGAAGCCGCAATAATACGAACATTCAGAGATGTGAACTGAGTCCCGCCGACTCGTCGCACATGTCTCTCCTGCAACACACGGAGCAGCCGTGCTTGGAGATTTGCGGTCATTCCACTGACTTCGTCGAGAAAAATGGTCCCACCGTCCGCCGCTTCAAAAAGCCCGGCCTTTGCTGCATGAGCGCCGGTGAAGGCGCCTTTCTCATGACCAAACAGTTCGGTCTCCAAAAGGGAGTCCTGAAGAGACACACAATCCACAGGGATAAAGGGGCGATCAACTCGATAACTTGCTTCATGAATCAAACGTGCGATCATTTCCTTTCCCGTCCCGCTTTCTCCGTACACCAGAACATTGGAATCAGCCGGCGCTACTTTATTGACTAACGCCAATACCTCATTCATCGAGGCACTGTTCCCCACGAGCTGAACCCCATCATCCGACGAACGCAGTGATGATCGCTCCATCAGTGCACCACGGCGCGAACCGACACCAACAATGGTCGAAAGGGAGTCAAACGCGCGCCGCGCAACTTGCACCAGTTCATCGCTCGTAAACGGCTTGGCGAGATAGTCAAAGGCACCGTGCCGCATAGCCGTTACTGCTGTTCCAATGGTGGCATGGCCGGTCATTAGCACGACGAGGACTGTCGGATCCTTTCGTTTGGCGGCAGCCAGAACCTCCATTCCATCGAGCTTCGGCATTCGTAGATCCGTCAGCACCAGACCAGGGCGCTCCCGTTCAAGCATATCCAGAGCATCATTGGGATCGGAGGCCAGCAGACAGGCATACGGCACTCGGCTCAAGATCCGGCGACAATTCTCCAACGCCTCTGGCTCGTCATCAATTATGAGAATTTTACCTGCGAGTCCCATACCGCCTCTTCATCTGCCGTCGGTGCAAGACCAAGAGCGGGCAATGCAACTACGAACCGCGCTCCTGTCGCCCCATTTTTCACCTCAATCCGTCCGCGATGGTCCACGACAATCCCGTACGCAAGAAACAATCCCAACCCAGTTCCCTGGCCTGCCGGTTTCGTGCTGAAAAACGGATCAAACACTCTGCCTATGATTTCGTCCGGAATACCAGGACCGTTGTCGGAAACCGACACCTCAATGCCTAACCTGCCATCTATCTTTGCTGTACTCGTCCGAACTGTCACGACACCATTGATGCCTTCCTGACTCACCGCATCAATCCCGTTGTTGATCAAGTTAAGAATGACGGTCTCAAGTCGATCGCGATCACCCATGACGGGGGGAAGCGATTGAGTAAGGACACATTCAAGTCTCACGGACAGAGCCGATATTCTCTCGCCTGCCATATCAAGACATGAGCGCACAATGCAATTGACATCAACAGGCTTTAACGTCGAGACCGTCCCACGCG
The DNA here is from genome assembly GCA_016788465.1 of Nitrospira sp. Classification (GTDB taxonomy): domain Bacteria; phylum Nitrospirota; class Nitrospiria; order Nitrospirales; family Nitrospiraceae; genus Nitrospira_D. The sequence continues at coordinate 4,672 of JAEURV010000019.1, forward strand.
AGAACGTGAGAATGCTTTTGGTCACCCTGGAAATACGCCCAGCCTGTGCCTTGACCGCAAGAAGATCCCGCCGCACCTCTTCAGAGATAGGGGACCGTGCTGCATCAGCTTCCATACATTCAATACGATTGAGAATAATCCCCAGGGGATTATTAATCTCGTGAGCAATTCCACTCGCAACCTTGCCAAGGGTGGCCAGACGCTCGGCTAACTCAAGGCTACGCATGTGCTTGGTGATTTCCTCTGTCTTTTCCTCAACCCGACGAGTCAGGTCCTTGTTGAGCCCCTCAAGTTCAGACCGAGAGACCTTGAGCCGGTCGGCCATACGATGCACGGCGACTGCTAACTCCTCGAACTCGTCGCCCGTGTGAATATTAAGCGGCTGCTCGTACGTGCCTTGGCTGATCGCCTCGACGCCACTGTGTAGAATTTGAATCGGGCGAGCGATGCGCGAGGCCACAAACTGCCCGATTGCCCATAAAAGTCCCAACATGATCGTGCCGATCAGAGCTAGATTTCGCAATTGATCCCGAATTGGCGCGTAACTCTCAGCCGGCTGCTGACGAACAAAGACATGCCACGGATTATCCGGTATCTTGAGCTGGGCGATAGGTGCATACCCGACAACGGTATCTGTTGCACCATGCCCATCATCCTCAGCGATCCCCCATCCAGGTTCAGACGACACGATCATTGACATTAACTGACTCGGAATTCTGTGTGCCTGTCTGGGAAGAATTGGACACACAAGAGCATTTCCTGCGTCATCGAATAGCATCGCGTGGCCCGTTTGCCCGATGTGAATCTGTTTCACCATGGCAAAAAGTGTATCGAAGCGGTACGAGGCTTTAACGGCTCCAACGACAATATGCTGTCGGTCGTCAAAAATGGGCACGGCAATATCGATCGTCTCCTCAGGAGTCCGAAAGGACCCCTCTTGGGCCGGAATCATTCCGCTGATATACACTTGGTCTCCAGTACCCGTTTGAACGGCTTTCCACCACGATTCATCTCCGAAAAAGAAGTGGTCTGGATCGGAGCTCGCGGCAACCAGGGCCCCATATTGATCCACGATGAGTAGCCCGACGACCTTATCTCCGTCACGAACCTTTGTTTCCCTGAGAAAACGGGAGAGATCGCTATCCATTAATTGCCCTGCACTCTCTACCCCTTTGTCCCAAAGCCGCGTTCGTTCTGAAATGAGATGCAGCACCTTCTCATGATCCACTGGATAGGATCTGTTAACCACCTCAACGGGCTGACGCACACGCAATGGGGTGTTCCCTAACAACCGAACACCCTGAACCTCTGCCTGGACCATCATTGTCACTCGATCAGCCGCCTGAACAGCAACCGCCTGTAGATTGCCACCGATCACATCCCGAAGAGACCGCATACCAGAAACATAGGCAAGGACAAGCCCAATCAACAGCGGAATACATCCCACCAGCACGATCGCCAGCATGATTCGAGCACGAATTGTCCCAATTTTCATCGATTCTACTGCCCGGTTTGGACAGTATTGTAAGCACCCAGAATGAGAAAACTCCAGGCCCACATCGGAACAATCAGCCCAAGTTGACTACCTTTAACGATGGGATCGGAAAGACGATCAGATGGAAACACAATGCATGACCACGTTCACCCGCCACCCAGCACCACATGAAACGTGAGATCTGCATCGACCCGACGAACTTTAATGGAGACCTCCTGACCTGGGGTCGTGCGCTCAATCAGGAAGTTCTTTAATTGGGCGGCATCAAGGATCTCTGTCTCCTCAATGGCAAGCAAGATATCGTGTTTCTGCAGGCCTGCCGCTTTGGCCGGCTCGGCGACATCCTTCACCGCTACGCGCAGCCTCGTACCATCCTTGACCGAAGTCAGATGGAGGCCAAGCTTGGAGAAAGCAATCGGTTTTCCGGAGACTGCCGCGTTGACGATTCGCTCAACCAGAACACCTGGAATCGCGAATGCCATACGGCTACAGTAGCTCTGCATTTCTTCCTTATCAGTCTGAATCACCGCGTGCACGATTCCCACAATCTCTCCCTGTCCGGTAAAGAGTCCGCCTCCTGAATTACCGCTGCAGGCCGAAAGATCCGCCTGAATCAGGCGGGTATCAACCGTTTGAAGAAAGGTATTGGTATTCCCAAGCCTGCCAAAGGCCATCGTCGGCCCCCAGCCCAGCGGATAGCCGACCGTGAAGACCTCCATCCCAGGCACAACGTCTCCGGTGACAAATGAGGTTCCTGTCTGCAGTTTTGAACGATGCGGTTCAGCCACACGATAGAGCACGACATCCATAAATGCGCTGTCACCGACGAGATCGGCCGGAAGTTCATGCAGATCATTCGTCAGAATGCGGATTCGCTTCTGAATAATGGTGCCAGTCGTCGGGTCATGCTTTTCTGCGGCATGCCTGGCAGTGACCACGTACCCGTCTCTCAGGTGAAATCCCGTTCCTCGCACAGCAACCTTCCCTGCCTTCGTCGGCATTCGTTCATCTTGGGTGTCAGCTAGAATTCCTACCGTCACCTGTCTTGCGCGCTGAAACACGTCTTGGCTAAGTGGTGCCGTTTCAGCTATAACTGGAAACGCGCACGTGAGTGAAACAAGCCCCGCACACAATGTAGAAACACATGAGTAAAATGACCTCAACGACCGATAGCGGATCATGTAATGCTCCTTCCATCAATAACGGTCTTCCCAGGTAGATTAGGTTCAACCGGCCTTGTTTCTTCCCACGCGTAGATCCTACCCAAGTGTTTCGATGCATCTCAACACACTGCTCAGGTAGGCATAGAGTGCACCCACCACCGGTCACCCCTCACGACAACAGCTGAACCGTCCAGATCCAACTAGATGCAGGCCTGGTGACCTCTGTGGTAAACTGACGTTCCTCGGCTAGGGCTGAACGAGGACCAGCCATCGACGCCGAGCTCATCGTGCAACGCATTGCGGCCCAACGATGAGACGCTTGGATGCGATTGTATGCTGGATCGTCGTGTATGGCTCGTGACCGTGGTGTCCTTCCTTGTCGTCGTTGGAAACTCCACACTCACAGCGGCAGCGTCAAAACCCTCGCCGGAGTTGGCCCTCCATTTAATCCGCATTTCGGAGATCGCTCGACCATCACCGATGGTCACAATCCCAGCCGGCAACTTTCTCTATGGAAGCAAGCATGTTTCAACCGCCCCTTATGGTAACTGGACCCCCTTTGATGATACGGAGCTTCCACAGCACCACGTCTGGTTGGACCTCTATGAGATCGATCGCGATGAAGTGAGTCTCAGCGAATACCTGGTCTTCCTACACCAACGAAACCACCACCCTGCGGATGAATTACAGAAACTCCTCTGGCATGTCATCACCATCCACTCTATTCCCGACGAAACCCTGGCACGGTGGCCGGCGCTCTATGTCACGTGGACGGAGGCAAAAGATTTCTGTGCAGCAAGAAGTGCGAGGCTTCCGACGGAAGCCGAGTGGGAAAAGGCCGCGCGAGGGTCAGAAGGCTCTCTCTTCCCCTGGGGGGAGAGCACCCCAAGCTCCTCCCTCGCGATGTTCGGGCAGCATCATGTACATGAGATCCCTATCCTCGCCGCCGTCGACTCCCTCGATCAGGGCATGAGTCCTTATGGACTGCATCATATGGCGGGAAACGTGGCAGAGTGGGTGCACGACTGGTTCGGACCTGACTACTATGCTTATATGCCGGAACGAAACCCACCAGGCCCCACCACCGGGCGGTACAAAGGGGTCCGTGGGGGCTCATGGAAGAGTGCCCGAATCATGCTCAGAACCGCAACGAGAGGAGGCGCATCTCCCGATCAACGCTCGGCGACAGTCGGATTCCGCTGCGCACGATCCTCGATCATGAGTGTCGACTAGTTACCAATTTGCTTGGACAAGGTGATGAATGATCTTTTCACGATCTAAAGAAGTGCTAACTAAAACCGGATCAGGTCCTATGCAAGGAGTTGTTGTACCTCTGAGTAGGCTCATTCTTCTGATTTCTTGCAGCCTGCTAGTCCCCGTCCTTCCGGCCAAGGCCTTGGAGTTTACTGCTGATCAGATCACCAAAATCGATGGAAGATCACAAAAGTCAAACGTCTATTACCGCGACAGTATGTGGCGCATTGAGCACCATACGATGGGACCGGTCAATGTCAGCATTGTGCGAAAAGATAAGCAGGTCGTCTGGCTGTTACTATCCAGGATGAAGCATTTCAAGACCATTCCCTACAGTGCTGAACAGGATCTCAGAGTGGGTGAAACCTTACCGGGTGAGGTATCTCGCGAGGAGATTGGGCAGGAAGTCCGTGAAGGACACCCGACGATACTCTACGAAGTCACAACGAAACAGGGCGAGCAGGTTGATGTCTATTATCAATGGTTCGCGACGGATATTCACTTCCCAATGAAGCTGGCAAGAAAAGACGGGAGTTGGATCATGGAATACCAACACGTCAAGATGCGCTCGGTCCCCGATTCGCTTTTCAATCTGCCCCTCAACTTTCAACCATTGGAAGAGTTCAATAAACCGACAGCGCCTGAGCCGACTGCACCTAGCATGTAAGATGCCATACAGGACTGATCGCTCCTTGATCAGTTCATACCGACATCGGCTGCACAGCGAAAGCCGGTCGACTCATTGCGCATAGTCGGATCACTGTCGACACGGGTAAAGATGCGGACCGTCGGTGTTTCATTCTGCCAACCAGCCCCACGAATTACTTTCTTGACGCCCTCCTGAGGACCTGTCGGATTCTTGGAAGGGCTCTTCTCATAGTACCGCGCATCATACCAGTCGTTCACCCATTCCCACACATTGCCGACCACATCGTACACGCCATAGGGACTCTTCCCCGCCTCATAACTTCCGACCGGCATGAGCGTCTTCTCACCGATCCACCGTTGATTGTAATTCAGATGCTTTGCGGTCGGCTCGACATTCCCCCAGGGGAACCGGCGGTCGGACGTCCCTTTTGCTGCTTTTTCCCACTCTGCTTCTGTGGGCAATCGCTTGCCAGCCCATTTGCAGTACGCGTCCGCATCAAACCAATCTACGTTGATCACAGGACGATCAGCAAGTGACTCCGTAATGGTGTCGCCTTGCCATAGATTTCTTGTAGGATTTGTCGGGTTCTGTGGAACACGATGGCCGGTGTTTTTGACAAACTCGATGTAGCGACCATTCGTTACTTCAAATTGGTCGATCAAAAACGTATCCAAGAAGACCTCGTGACGGGGATATTCGTCTCGCCCCCCATCACGATCCCCCGGAGGAACTCCCATGGGAAACAAACCTGCTTGGATTTCGACCATCGGCGCACGATCCTTCCCCTTCGGCGGAGCGAGAACAGTCTGCAATGACTGTGCATCCGCAGGGGAAAGTACTGCAGCGAACAAGATCCCGAACATTGCCGTACCGACCAGCAACTGAATAGCCATGGAGTATGACCCCCTTCCTTGGACCTCAACAGTCAGGTCACAAAATCATCGCCTCTTGCAGGATTGCCTTGCGGCTGAGTTATTCCTCGCTCACACATTGTTGACGCCTTGTCGTCGCGCAGGTCTGGAAATTCTCGTCGACACCTACTCCCTGACTTGTGCAAGGCGCAGCAGCTCTCCTCCTGCCGTGGCGCGAACCGCATCATCTTCATCATGGAGCCCTTGTTTAAGAATCGTAAGGGCACCCACGCCATCCAGCTTCGCCATCGATTTAAGCACTGCGATCCTTACTCGAGGCATGGTGTCCGAGAACAACGCTCTTACTGCTGAACACGCGGCGCTTCGGTTTCCCTCCGAGGCTCGGGCGAGCGCTCGCGCCAGCGCGGTACGGACGGCCGGCTCTTTTGTACCGGAAAGAGCCTCGATCGCTGGTAATAACTCATCAAACCGTTCGCCCTGTTCCAATAATCCTCCTATCACAAACGCTCTGACTGACGCATCGCGGTCCTCCGTGATGGCTTTGCGTAATGGAGGTCGAGCATCCAAGCCTTGAAGCTGCCCGAGACTCACTGCGGCAGCTACTCGAACAGGAGGGAGTGGATCCCTCAGAAGCCTGCTCAAGACAGCAAGCGCCTCCGGTTGAGACACGTGACCAAACCCCATCGCAGCGACGCCGCGAACCGATGGTTGTTTGTGCTGACTGGCATCCATCAGAATCGGAAATACCCGCGCTCCTTGCAAATCGACCAATGCACGAATCGCCGCGCCTCGTTCATCAGGGTTCGGAGCTTTCCCTGATTGCTCCAACAGCGCACAGCCTTGTGTGCGCCTATGGCGACAAAGGGCCTCTGCCGCCGCTACACGTACCCTCACCTCAGGGTCCTGCAGTAATGGCTCGATCAGTCCGATATGCGACGCATCATGGGATCTCCCCAGTCCTTTGAGGACCGCCTCTTTGACGAGAGCGGCTTGATCGTCCAAAGCGTCCCGGAAACGAGTCGAGCGGCGTCCCTGTTCAAGTTTTGCTAACCCTTCCGCGGCCAATGCGCGAACCAGCCCGGACCCGTCATTGAGACCGTCCTCTAAAAATGGAATCGCATCCGAGCTCTGCCAATCCTTAAGTGCGGTATACGCGACACCGCGCATCTGTTCCCGCATGTCTTTCGTAAGGACCACGACAAAGGCTAGGGCGACCTCTTGAAGAAGCGAGTGATCCTCTTGCTTCACTATCTGAATCAGGCGGTCGTAGTCCGCCAACGCCTCCTTTGGTTTACCAAGCCTCAGCAAGGTACGGATCTTAAGTCGGCGAAGTTCCAGCGCACCTGCCGTATTCGCATCAAGCTTGTCCAACTCCTCAAGCGCCCTCTGGTACTCGTGCTGATCGAAAAGCGTCTGAATGTTTTGAACGCTGGACGCTCCTCCTGCATTTACAGCGTCGGCAAGAGAAGTCAGTACGATGAAAATGACAATAACGATTGCAGACCGTCGAATACTCGAGCACTTCATATCTTAGTCTTCGTATCCTTGACGAGTGGAACTCACACGTTTCTTGTATCCAGGCGGCTCTTCGAAATACATCGTGGGCTGAGATGACTTCCGGATTCGTTCGTAATGAAACGACCAATCTCGGTCTCGACTGAACAACTTGAGAACGATACCCATCTCCTCATCCACCCACTCATAGTATCGTTCCGCTCGTCCATGACGCTCCGTCTGAACGTCAAACAACCTGGCTGAACGGTCGGCTACCACAGCGGGACCTATCAGTACTCTGCTCGTTTCCCCGATCAACGCAGGGCCTACAGATATGATGTCCTCCGTCAACGGCATCACCAACAATTCTCGCTGCTGAGGAAGAACGTACCACACCTCTCCATGATCAGGCCGAATGATTTGGATCGCCGCAAACCCATATTCTGTTCGAACCGCATACTTGTACTCTACCCTCAGGCGATCTCCCTTTCCAAACACTTGCGCCTGATGTTGCTTCCCATTCGCTTCTAGGACGAGCCGGCCGGAAAATTCCGGTTCAGTGAGAACATGCTCGCCACTCTCTGCGACGAAAGGCGGGAACCAAACCGACACCACAACGATGATAACAAGAAACACCGGGTAATAGATTCTCCTTCTGGTCCCTCTCTGCATCGGTCGTTACTGCTGCGTTTCCACCACCGGTTGAATATCAACGGAATGCCCCAATGACTCAAGGCCGAATCGAGGATTGTCCATGACCTTGTAGGCACTCCGATTCCCTTTTGGTGCCGGCAATGACAGCCGCTCAATCAGCTTTCCGTCTGGTCGAACGGTGATGAACTTCGTCGTTCCTGGTCCTGTCTGCGGATGCCACACAACTAACTGGTACGTACCGGGTGGAATGCCATCGATCACGAACTTGCCTTCTCCATCGGTCAGGGCATAGTAGGGATTATTCACGGCCATAGCCCAGCTTTCCATGTATGCATGAAATCCACACTGCATATAGAATGTTCGCCGACCCTTATTGAGATACACTGGCCCGACCAACGACTTTCCCGGCGCATGATTATGCATCGCATGGAGATCGCCCCGACGATGCTGGTGGTTCATAACCAGCGGGGTATTGAACAGCACCCGGTTGCCTGCCTCGGGCGACGTCTCGTATCCCTGTATATCATGCATGACCGGGTCCATATTGATGACTTCCACCGCATGCCCATTTCGAACAATCGTCATAAACGGTTCGAACTTACAATCTCGGGCTTCGATCAGCGGAACCGATAGATCAAAGGGTTTGCCGGACTCGACACCTTCCAGCAAGACAATCGCGTCCCTCAGTCCTCCATGGGAGTCAATGACAAAATCATACAACAATCGCCACCCACGCCCATTTGAAATCCTCCCACAATAGACCGGATCAGGAAACGTGATCAGATTGAAGCCTTTGGGTTGTGGAGGATCGCCATTCAAGGTCACGACGCCTTCAATCGTCCCACCATGAGATACATCAATCACCTCATAAGCCAGCGCACCGATCGGCAGGAACCATGCAGCAACAGAAATCCCCATCCCGACGCAACACTTGTGCAACAATCCGTTCACGAATGAAGTCCCCTCTCAGCACTCACGATTGCATCATCTTTAAAAAAAGCGAAAGGAACGTACTCAAGAAGAACAGACTACTAAGAAACCCATCCGAGCACGCACGCATATTTATGCAGAGACTCACCCAACGCAGTCTTGATCAATTGGATGAATCCTATTGGCTCGGGGCTTTACGATTCGCTGTCCCCTGCAGATCCATTTCCAGCAACACAGGTCCCTCTGCTTGCCGGGAATCGATCCGACGAGGCATCTGGTCGACCATGAGTTTCGTCAACGGAACTGCCGCAATCATCGTCGCTTTGCTAATAGGATTCGAATACAAGAAGAGTCGTACGCTTTTCGGCCGTTCACTCGGCTTGATCTGAGGAACAACGTCGTTACCCACAAAACCGACCAGGAGTCCGCTCCCATCGGCGAGTTTATGAATTTCGTAGGATCCGGACGAGGAGGATACCCGCTCCAACATCAAATCCGGACTCTGTGTCACCAACGCCAACCCAAGCTGCTTCGGGGCAATGAAACCATAGCTCCCCGTAGGTGCCAGCGAAAACCTGACCGTACCACTCTCCAACTCCGCCACACCGTTCTTTGTTCTCATTTGGCGCCTCAAATCCGGCTCCGTCCCGGCTGTCTCGATCACTACTGCAGCAGGCGCAGCCTTCTCCATGGGCAACACCTCTGTCTTTCCCTCGGGCGCTCCATCACTCAGATGCGGCACGCCTGCCTGGAGCAAGACCGCAAGTACGATGACGGCAGGCCGCCGATTACCGGTTGTGGATGAAAGGACGCAGGAATCGAACCATGTGCGTAACATAGGCACTCCTAACCCCGCTTGCTCAATACACGACCATTACGATGGAGCTGCTCGACGACCAGAAGCTGGTCTGATCACACTGTGGAGTGTGATCGCTCAGTGTTTTGCCTCAAAAGTCGACGGCTCACCTGGCATCTGAGAGACGCTACTCGATGATTGATCGCCAGACACCGACTTCGCGCAACGAAATCCCAGCCAATTAATTCTGGTGTTCGGATCAGTCCCATTCCGCATGGCAACCCTCATCGTTGTCGTGCTGTCCATCCAACCGCCGCCACGAAACGCTTTTTGCGTCCCGGTTTCCGGCCCCCGAGGATTTCGATCCGGCGCCCTCTTGTAGTAGTCCTGGTCATACCAGTCGGATACCCACTCAGCCACATTACCCATTGTTTGATGGAGGCCATAGGGGCTCACTGAGTTTTCATACTTGTCGACTGCGATGATCGGTGGATACATCAACGACCTCTCAGGCCGATCCCGCACAGGTCCAGAAAGTCCTGTCCGTCCGAAGTTCGCCCGGCTCAATCCTGCAGACTGACTTCCCCAAGGATTCATTCGCCCGTCTTCGCCTCGCGCCGCCTTCTCCCACTCTGCCTCAGTCGGCAACCGTTGCCCTGCCCACTTGCAATAGGCGTCGGCATCGTACCACGTGACATGCATGATCGGATGGTGCGCCATTGCTTCTTGGAAGTTTCCACCGTCATAGCGCCAATCCAACTGGGGATTACGCCCGGTCGCGAGAATGAATTTCAGATACTGAAGATTAGTGACTTCATACTTATCGATTTCAAAGGCATCAAGGTACACACGTCGTTGTGGGATCTCACCGCGATAGGCCAGTCGATCCGTCTTCTTGTCGCTGCCCATCAGAAACTCTCCCGCAGGCACTAAGATCATTTCCCCTTTCGTCTTCCAGTTGGTCACGCGTTCCACGGCCAGCTTCTTCCCGGCTTCCGTCCACTCCACCGTGATGTCTTGCGTATCCAAGCCCCAAGCAACCTGGGTCATCGCTGCAATGACTCCGGCCATAACCACAGCCCGACCAGCCCAGCGCCATGGGCCCTTTCTCATTCCTCTCATGATGCGGCCTCCTCGTTGATCAGTCAAAGTTCCTTGCGCATCGTCCGTCACTCTGAGAGCCGCATCACTTTCTGTGCGGCACTCTCTCGGTCAGTATTCGATGCTTCACTATTCTCAGCGTCTCCAGACTTCGCACAGCGAAATCCTGTCAGATAACTCTCTCGATCCGGTGGACCGGCATTGCGGCCGGCGGAGCGAGCCACCTCCGGATCTTCATTCCAAGATCCTCCACGAAACACCTTGAGCTCTCCGCTCTTGGGTCCGAGCGGATTTCTGTCATAACCTTGCCGATAGTACTCAGGATCGAACCAGTCCGACACCCATTCGCTGACATTACCCGCCATTTGGTAGGCACCGTATGGGCTTGCACCTTTGTCGTAGCGATTGATATTGGCGAGGGGCGGATACTTGAATCCGCGCTTCGACCCGGGATGGGCGATATTGCTCTTGATCCAACCGGCCGGTTCGTTTCCCCACGGAAAAATCCGACCGTCCGCCCCACGTGCCGCCTTCTCCCATTCGGCTTCCGTAGGAAGCCGTTTGCCGGCCCACCGACAAAAGGAGTCGGCTTCATACCAGCTCACATTAATCACGGGATGGAGGGCGGCCTTTTCCGGAAAAGGATTCTCTCGCCAGAACTTCGGCCAATCTGCTCCTGTCCCAAGCACGAATCTGAGGTACTCAACATTCGACACTTCGAATCGGTCGATCATGAATGCATCAAGGTAGACCTGATGCTGTGGTTGCTCTTGCGGACCGGCGGCACGATCCTTTCTCGGATCGCTCCCCATGAGAAACGATCCCGCCGGAACCAGTACCATTCCGCCTGGCACGTCCATCGCCCCCAACCGCTCTGCTTCATCTTGTGGAGTCCACAGCGAGGGCTGCTTGGAACTCTCGTGATCAGCCCTGACCGTGGCAGTTATGAGCCATAGCACACTACACAAGAGGATAATCCATGCGTATCGCATGAGACCGCCGAGTGATGGCACCTGCCCCTCAGTCTGTGTTAATCCAGCCATTTCTCAGCGTTTCTGTTTTTGGATCATGGGATCGATTTCTTTCTGAGCTTCTTCCGTAACATTGTAACGCACATAATCGTGTTCTAAGACCTCGTTGGCATACAGCCGACCCGTCGGAGCTTGGACCATGAGTGTCGTTTCCACCGTCTCTTTGGGACGCACAGTAATGGTTTGCTCAACGGGTGTCCGTACATACGGATGCCAGACGACCAACTTATAGGTCCCTGGGGGAACATTAGTGATGGCAAATCGTCCCTCGTCGTCCGTCTTGGCAAAGTACGGATTGTTGACCGCCACACCCCAACTCTCCATATAGGCATGAAACCCGCACTGCATCACGAAGATGCGGCGTCCTTTGCTGAGATTCACCAGTTGCTTCGTGGGAGCTCCGGCCATGTGTTTGTGGTACATTGCCGCATCGCTACGATCTTTGAAGTTTCGTGGGTGTTGAGGATTCATCGGCAGCGGCACATTGAACAGCACCCGTGCACCAAGGTTCGACGTTTCGTACGCCTGAATATCATGCATGACAGGATCCATGTTGACGACTGTCACCGATTGGTCGTCTCGCACCGCCATGGTGAATGGAAGAAATAAGCAGTCCTTGGCCTCAACTTGGGGTGTACTCGTCTCATCAAACGGCTTGCCTTTCTCCACCCCTTCGAGATACACCACGACTTCACGAAATTCTCCACCCACACCGATATTGAAGGGCTGCAAGATGCGCCACCCTTTCCCATCGGAAATGCGGCCACAATAGAACGGATCAGGCAATGTGGTTAAATTGTAGCCTTTCGGTTTAGGAACCTGCCCCCCGAGGTACACGGTCCCCATAATGCTCCCACCGTCTGAGACCGTAGTTTCGTCATACGCTGCAACGGGCCCACCTACTGAGAGTATCACCCACCCTATCAGCGCCGTTATGATCCACTTCCCATTCATTACGCTCTCCTTATTCATCCCGATCGGCCAACCGACCGTCCATACTCAATAACGGGACAGCGAGTAAAAACACAAGTGGGGGAGCCGCGTGAAACAGGCGACTCCCCCACAGATGCGATGCTCTCTCCGTTCCGCTATTTCATCGCGGTCGGAGTAGCTTTCGGTTGCGGTGCCAGATCAGCCCGTTTGGCTGTTGCTCCGCCAGCACCGAGTGGTTGAATCCGTGTATCACCAGCCGGCAATACCCGCAGATACCCCCACTGACCGGACTGCGTATAGGGCAGCCGCTGATTCGACCACACGAAGTCACCAACTTGACGGTACGGACCACCCGCACCCCCACGAAGGAATACATCGAGGGTTTCAGAACCGGCATACTCTACCACGCTGATCATATCCGCACCGGGCATGTACGGTTCGATCGGCCACTCATGCCCTTCGATACCGAACATCCCGTTTTGCTCACTATTGGCGCCGATCACGTGAATCCTGACCGCGTCGCCTGCGTGCGCTTCGATCAACGGCGTCACTGGATCTTCCGGCTTGTCAACGACACAAGGCTGGAAGATCTTCCCCAGCGAACAGCCCTGATCCTCTCGGAACTTATACGGCTCTGCGCGGTAGTTCACCGACGTTAACCCCGCAACATTCTGCACGTACGGCATGAATGCCGTCCCGATGATGTTGTCCTCATCTTGGAAGAAGAGGGCCACATCTCGGTAGTTCCGTTTTCCGACGTTGTCCGGCAGGGTCGTATCCACAATCACGTCCGCCCGCCAGGAATTCTTCTGTGACACGTCGGCACCGCTCACAGGATCACGATACTGAGATCCCCGTGGGCCGATAATGATCGCGCCGTACAACCCGTTCCGTGGGTTCACCACGATGTTGCCACCGTCCCACACCAAGGAGGTCGTCTCCTTGTTCGACGGATGTGCGTAGTAGGTGTACTGACGCTTTTCACCTGGGCCGATGGTCTGATCGCCGCCGTTGTTGCCGACATTCAAACCTTGGCTGTCCTTCGGATCAAAGGCTAATCCAGGCGCAAAGAATGACGCCCGACTTGCCTTCATCTTATTGGTCAGATTCACCTTGATACAATCGCCCAAGTTGGCGCGTAGCGTCAACGGATGCGGCGTGGCACCGCTAGACACCGTTGTGGCTTCTCCTTCCAGCGCAAAGATCTTGCCTTCCGGCATGGTCATCTCAATCTTCCGCTCGAAGTCCACTTCAATCGCATCCGGCGCTTTCGGATTCAACTTCATTGGGCGGTCCAACGCCACCACACTGAAGTTCTTCACCGGTGCATCCGCCGGGCAGACCGAGCTCGGCGTGGCAGGAATGCTCAACGGATTGGTTCCCTTCGGTAGAGGCATCAAGTCGGGTACTTGTTTGTCCAGTACCCGTAAGATTCCCCATCCACCTTCGGCAAAGTGTGAACTTCTGCCATTGAAGTGGATATAGTCACCCGGCATGCCCTGGAAGCCACCTGCCTTGGTGACCAAATCATACCGTTCGGCGATCCCAACGTGAATTGAGTTCTTGCGATTGGCATCCGCCGCATACCGTTCCGTAAGGAACGTATGACCTGAGATCGTCCAGACGTGGGACTCGTTCATGAGCTGGTGCAACAGACGAACCACCAACGTGTCACCTGTGTACGCGCGAATCAACGGCGTACCAGGATCTCCATGGATCGCGCTGCTGAACAGCTGTGATGTATCCGGATTGTTCGACAGGCGTTGTGCAAACGGAGCCGCGCGGAAATTGAAGCCGCTGCCGGTCGTATGCGTTCCGCCGTTGATGTATTTGTTCGGTGCATTCAGGATCTTGTCCGGCATCTGGAATGACACCGTCTTCCCGGCTTCCAGAGCAACCTCTACCGGTTGTCCCGGTGGATTACCGGCCTCGATCACGTTCACGGTGTGCGGTACCGTGTCGTGGATCGATACCATTAGCTCGCGGAAACTCCCACTCACACCGGCTCCGATCGGTTCGTTGCTGTGAATATCTGCAATCGGACCGCTGTAGACCAGCTTGCCGTTCTTCGGATCATGATACGTGGATCCGAACGGTTCCACGATCGTCACGCCGAACCCGCCATGGGGCCAGGTCGTCGCACCGAAGGCATGGTCATGCCAGAACACCGTGCCCATATCCACGTCCACCCACCATCGATAGCGGACAAACTCCGGTGAAACGAGGTCGTTCGCCGGATGGTTATGCTTAAGTGGTTTGAAGAACGTGATCTGATCGCCCTTGATCTCCTTGATCCGTGCGACTTCCTGACAGCTCTTGTCCCGCGGTAACGAGGCTGTGGGATCGTTCCCTTTCTCGAGACAGTCCATGCCGATCATGACTTCGGTGTTCACATGAAACTTCGTGGCACCCGGAGCCATTTGAATCTTGACCGACTTAGCACCAGCCTTCGTCCCTCCGACCAGCTTCGCCACCATCGGGGCCGGCAACCCATGCTTGGTCTTCTTCCCCCACATGGTGAACGGCCGCACCGACATCTCATACTCGAAGCCGGAGATCACGCCATCCGAGTTCCCCGTGTCGAACTGGAAGAAATGGGGATGGATGTTGATCTTGGACGACTGGAAGTTCGTGTAGTCGTCGTCATCCCATTCGCTCGTCAGCAGCACGTCCACACAGTCATACACATTGGCACGAATGACTGCGGGGAGCTTCAAATCATCGTTCGCTCTGGTCAAACGCTCTTCTTCGTGAAGCACATAGATCAAGCCGTCCTTGTCGACCATGGCCGGCTCTTTCCCCTGCTTCTTCGCTAGAGTGATTGGCATCCGAACGAAGTGGATGTTGTAGTGCTTTCTATTCGCATTCTCCGGGCAGAGGCTCCATCGACCCTGCTCGCCCGGCTTAGCCGGCTCAGAGGTCCGCTCACCATTTTCATCCTGGTGAATCGGTTCCAGCCAGGGTGCACCGCTGTGGTTTGCCGAGAACGGTACACGCTTGCCGAAGTGAGGCTTGAACAACGGCCACGCCATCTTGGCGGTGGTTGGATCGAACAGGATAGCAGGCCTGGTGCTGTCATCCCATTTGGCCGCCCATGCATACTTTGGATTCTGCGCAGTACTTTCCCGTTCACCGCGCGCGACATTCCCGTCCCACTTCCAGTCCCACACCGTTGAATCATAGGAAAGGATCTGACCCTTTTCATCATCGGTATGGCCAGGTTTTCCTTGTGCCGGGACAAACATCTCAACCCAATCCTTGATGTTCACGACGACTGGGTTAGACTTCCAGTTGGTCTTCTGACCTTTATCAACAATCTTAAACGTCTTTCCGAACCAATCGACCGTGGTGCCGATCAACTTATCGGAAGAGACACCGAGCTTCATCCTGCCCATGCGATCAGGTAATTCCCGAAGGTCAGGCATGCTGTCCGTATGTGCATCTCCGACTTGGAGCGTATTGTAAAATCGGCCGTACCCCCACATACCGGCCACATAGTGATGCGCGACGTGGCAGTGATAGAGAAACTCACCGGCGAGGTGCTGACACCCGCCGCCGCCGCATTCCGGCTCAAGGTCCAACGCTTCAGACGGACCGATGACTTCCACGTCTACACGATCGGACTTCGTTCGAACGATCGGATATTTCACCGGACCATCCGCACCCATGGCCCAAAGATTGTTGGGCTCAGTGCCTGGGCTCCGCTGCCACCGAATCGTCCCACTATGAGGATGATGCGAGTGGAACACTTCGGAACCACCATGAACGACCCGCCACTTCACCGGATCGCCTAAGTAGCCACGGGCGATCGTGGTCGGCGTGTCACCGAACGTATAGGAACTGTAGGCCATTGATTCATCTTCAAACCCGAAGTACTCGTGCTGAAGATGCATCTGATCAATCCCGAACGGCTCGCTGCGATAGTTGATCGCACGACCACCGGGACGATAGGCATCCGTCAGCGGGTCACGTTGTGGGAGAAAGTCTCCCTTCTTGTTCAACGGTCGGAACGCTTCATCTCCGATCTCATGATAAAAAAGCACAAACTCACGAAAATCCGGTCCGGACCCGTTATCGATGTTGACCTGCCATCCACTCTTCACCTCAGGCGCAGGCCCTCCACTTCCCAGTGCATCAACGTACTTTGAACCCTTCGGCTCCACAACGAACGCTCCGAAGAGGCCCAACACCGTCAGCTCCCGGTCATGGCTGAAGGAATGGAACTGGCGCACTCCCTCCTGCATCTGGGGATGAAGATACCATTCAAATTCTTGCGCCTTGCCTGGTGCCACAATCGACTCAGGATTCGTGGTAGTCGCCGGCTTCCCGGTCGAGCTCACAACCATGCTGGACGCCTGAATGAACAAGCTCCCATCCTCACCTTCCATTTGATTGCGTAAGGTCATCTTCACGCAATCTCCAGGATTTGCACGCATGACGAGCGGTTGAATCACGTCACCCTGCAATCCGGTGGTGACGGCACCCGGATCATATCCGTCCTTTTCCCGGGCCTCCTTGTTTTTCGCTTCTTCGGCACGGGCCTTGGAAAGGTCCTCCGTCAAGACGTACATGTAGCCCGGATAAAAATCGAGCCAACGATTTAGGGTGATCTCAATATTGATCATCGACACATCGAACTGCTTTACCGGCACCCCGGCCGGACACTTCCCGCCCGAACTCAGCACCGGTTCTCCCTTGCCAGAATCCGTCATGAGGAGGAAGCTGCTCCCATCCTGCCCCATGTACTGGTGCATCATCGACATGTTGTTGAATGCACCGGACGTCTGTTGCGCCTGCGCATCATGTTGAGCCTGCTGACCAAGCTTCTCCATCAGGCGATGATGCTGCATCTCCATCTTTTGCGCATTGTCGGCGCGCCCTTCGATGGCATTCTCAACTACCGTCTGCCCCTTCAGCTGTTGGGCCCAGCCCGGCATCGCCACCGGCGTCGCATGCCCCCCATGAGGAGCAACCCCCGACTCGGCAGCAAACAATCCCGGCGCCGCAATCAACCCCCCAGCCATCACTACTGACTGGAGCATCCTTGCGATACCTGATCGCCTCAGCCCTTTAAAAGGTTTAAACCACAACACTCCCATATTTGGCCTCCCCTCGCTTAGATTCATCCTTCTTGAGCGGATGATCTTTATTGAAACACGCTTATGCGCTCTCTCACTTCAACATTGCTTCGCATGGCATTATCAGCGTAACTATTTAACATTAGTATTCCCATTCACCTCTATTACGAGCAGGCTATGTAGCTCTTCGGCAGAAATGATGTCAAGCTCCTTGTATGGCCGAGGTGTATTTTTGACACCCCTCCATACACACTCCATAAAATATTGAAACACCGGCCTCCAGCATGACTCCGGCCTCAGGTGACCTTGAGAGATAAAGAGCTGGTGAAGGGTTCCTTCTTGCGAAGGAATGGGTCATTCGGAGGCCGGTCCAAAATCACCCAGACCTTCACCAGCACCCAAATTTGTCAGCAATCACTGTGCCTTTTTGTACGAACGATCAAATGGATTTATATTCTTTAATAACTACAATAGGTTGCGGTGAGATCACCCTCGCAACACTATTCAGAAGAATTTGTGGAACTTTTCTACAGAGGAAGACACCTGGCAGGCAAAATCTATATATATCCATATAAATCATATAGTTATTACTGTCTAACTTATTGGACGCCAAGCACTGCTATATTGTGGCAGGATGGGACAGTGGAAATGAGTTTCGATCAGGAGACACGTCCTCCTAAGACCTCTCCGGAGAGCGATGTCTCTCTATTAAAAACCAAGGAATGATCTGGGGCTGAGCTGCCTCAATTACAGGACAGAATATGGCTCATGGCTCTTCTGTCTACGACACAACATTCGCACGTCACCCACTCACCTAGCCCGTAAGAGCGAATTCAGTATAACCAACAACCGCTAGCCCACCACTTCTTTCTTACCGGCAACCATCACAGCAGCGGCCAGCTGCCTTACATTCTGAGACCGAAAAGGCTCAATTAGACGAAACAAGGCTTCGTACTCCGTCGTACCCTTGAGCACGGCAATCGTCTGCCTATTGCATTAGGCCAAGAATTCAGTTTCGTTTGCACGAAGTGAACTGCCTACCGTCGACACTAGCGATGCATGGCCTGTCTGGCTCCGCAATGAAGCATCGGGGAACTGTCTGGTAAATATTGGTGTCACCAATCCCTGTCGTGCACCCTACGCCCCGCGATGAGTAGAGGAATCAGAAGTCCGTTCTCGCGTCTCGCCCCTACCCCCACCATTGGTTGGAACTCATTTCATTTACCGCAACCATGGAACTACGGATCTCGTCTGCCCAACCAGTACACAAGACAGCCATAGGAGTCCGCATTTTCGGAGAGAGCCCGATCACTGAGTCCCACTGCTGTTCCAGCGCGACAATCAATGTCACGATAGGTGACATGATCATTTGTTCCAAGGTAATTATGAGAGGCCTCATGAACCATAATCGCTATCCGCATGGACGCGGTTGCCCCATGAAAATTGGGCTGACAGACATGGATGGTCCGATCATTGACTACCCGACTCATCAAGGAATGATAGCTGCTGCAATAGGCCAATACGTCGGGGCCACACTCAGGATCTGAAGAGGGATCGGCACAGTTCACAATAACTCCCTCTCGTATAAACTCCTGAAGTTCACCCAATCTCAACATGATGGTTCCCCTGTCATACGTGTCGCCAAAATAATATCTCAGGTCGGCTTCTGTTCCCTCGTGATCGCTATTGATCCGATGTATGGTGCGTCGTATCCAATGATAGGCATTATTGAGCGCTTCGCGGGCTTCTGCCTCATGGTCCTCAGAACAGAGATCTTCGCCTTCGTCGGCAGACTCGCCTGCCCGTTGTCTCCGAAGTGTGGGAATCTTCCCAGTTCCCTGCTGAATGACGTGAGCAAGCTCGTGAGCGAGTAGGCGTTTCCCACCGTCGGCTTCCGGTCGATATTCACCTTCAGCGAACACGATCGCACTGCCAAGAGTATAGGCCCTTGCGTCGATGGCGCGTGCTGATTGCCCGGCAGTGGAGTCTGTATGGATTCGAACCGAACTTAGGTCATAGCCCAAGCGAGGCTCAAAAAAGCTTCGTGTCTGATGATCGAGTGAGTTACCGCCGGAGCTGATCGCGCTATGGACATGCGTCGGGACTTGGGATGACAGAGGCTGCCCCAACGACAACGCTTTTCTTTGAAGTGTCAGTTCCGCCTCACACGCGCCACATTTTCGGTGGATACTGTTTGCCAAATCCAACGCAGAGGCAACGGGTTGTGGACGCCCTTCCGGCATCCGCATGACTTGATCGGCCATCTGATCTGCTTCCATCTCGGCGGAGTCAGGGGGTTGAGAGATAGTGGCATCGCTCAACTTGGCCTGGCAGGTTGGGCATCCGCCGCCGCAGGGACAAGCTGCCTTTCGAAAGACGGGCACTTTGGTAGCAGATTGAGACGCGCGCGTATGGCCAGACGCTCCCCCGATACAATCGCGGGTCATGCAATGGGTCGAATGGAGTTCTATTGCTCTGGCTCTCAAGGCAACGGTACTCATATCAAAGGCTTCTCTCGGATCTCAATCCAGACTCCTAATACGTTTTCCTTCATGAAGCCACGGCCCAAGGACAAGGCAATGTGTGCCCCATGGCCATGTTAAAGAGCCATGGCGAGTTTTCCACCCATTGGCATCGTCTCAACTGGTGCTGCCGCGTGTTCACCCATCGAGAGTCACTCAGCTCGATAGCTCGAACTTAACTGCTACATTATTATTTCCAACTTGAGAGCTGTATATCATCAACCCAGAGCACGGCGGGTATAGCCAAATAAGCAAATAGTCATGCAAGACCCCATCAGCTTTCTGCCCGGAAGATCGCCGCAGCTGACTCAAACCGTAGTACCCCAGCGAACCGGGCTCAACCCGCTCCTGCATACTACATTCGCGCCTGCCTAGCGCCCCGGCGGATAAATGACCACGGGTTTGCTTGGTCCATCTTCCGGGTTCGAATACATCATGCGGAACTTTCCGCTCGGTGTACCGACATAGGAGGTCCATCGGACACCGGCCTCGCGCGCGATTACCGTCAGACGCTGAATGTCGGCAAAGCTGAACTCATCAGGAAGCATCTTGATTTCCAAGTTGCCGGTATGCTGCCAGAGCATGGTGTCCGGTTCCCATGGCGTTTGCTGCAACCTGAAGTCGTCCGGTTTCCAACGTGGATTTTCCAGGAGGATACCTTCGCGCACACTCTGGTAGCCGCCGTGCGTATGAAAATCCCCGGTCGCGATGCCCCAGTCAGGATGCACCGCTGCGTCTTCCGGCCTGCTGTCGACCCTCCCCTTGCTGATCGACTGCTCTTCCGGAATCATCACGGGGCCGCTGTATCCCCACCGGCCTTGCGGTGTCTGGAAAGTTTGCCCTGCGAGTTCTCTTCCCGCGGCGATCGAGTAAGGATTGCTGAGTTTGAGCGCGTCGATCGCCGCTGCATCCTGGGTTGCAAAGGTCTGGGGCTGGAATCGAACGTAGACGTTAGGCTGCTTCGGACCGGGCACACTCGGACCCAACGCAGGTGCATGAGGGCTCACGATCTCACCCGAAGCGACGTTGGCCATAGACGGAGGCGTGGTTGAGAGTGGGGATATGGGTGACAAATCCAAATTATCAGATTGAGTCCGTGACAAGAACTGTGGCCCGGGAGCGAGACCCGCCGGTGCGCGTGGTGGTTCTTGCAAGAATATCGAACCAGGTGGCAAGGCCAGTTGTGCGTCGAAAGGGGCGGTTTGGGAGGGCATGAATGTTCCTGCCCCCGGCCTAGCCACCCCAATTGGTGGCTTTGCGTTGGGAACATCCGCCGATCCCGTTGATCCGGATGGCAAGGCACGATTGGCCGACGGCACTTTCACGATGGGGTGTAACACCTCTACCCCGTCTGGCGTTATAGCAAGAACCTTATGCGGTATCCCATCTAGCCCGTCAATAATTCGCCCAACCCCTCTCGGTGGCAAATTTACCCTTGGTAACTGCTTGTTCAATGGAGAAAGACTCGTAGCATGGCCCATCAATCCCCCCAAGCCCATTAGCAATGCATCAGCCTCCGTGATATCGTGTCCCAACGCCATCTTCCAGGCTTCGTATGTTTGCGCCCCAGTCGAGACGACAATGCCTCCCTGTTTCAACGGGGAGATCGGAAGGGTTGGACGGTTCAAGGTACCGGGCACAGCTGAAAGTGAATTTACGAATCCCAGAATAAGTTTCACTTTTAACTCGGCCCATTGTTGCCGTACCTTTGTCTCTGCATCGTGAAGGGAATCGCCCCGGCGAAGCCAATACTCGATATCCCGCACGATTGTCGAAGATTGCGGTAAATCCCTCCACTGTAAGACACGCCCTCTGTCGCCTGCCTGAAAGCCGATGTAATAGAGAACTCCCGCTCTCTTTCCCCAACATCCCGTCTCCCCGCTTGCCTTGTCGGGGCACTCAGCAAATGCCTCACGAACCGATTTTCCGCCTAGGAACGCTGGCCGACTATCCTTGAATGCTTCAACACGCCGACGGTGGTCAGCAGACTCGTCCGGAGTCAAGGCCAACACGCCTACGCGGAGTTGCTGTTGAAATGTTGACGTAAGCTGTGAAAAGGTGTCGAGGCTAATACTATTACCAGTTATTCTGAGCTTCCATCCCCATCCCAGTAGGTCGATCCCGTTATCTTCCAATGCATACCCATCCGGAAGGACACCATCAACAAAGAGGAGAGCCAGTACTTCGTCTCGCGAGTGCGGCTCTTGAAAGTAAATCCGATATCGTCCTTCGTGTCCATGGTCCAACTCAACAGTAAACTCCTTGCCTTTTGGCGCACTCTTGTCGTGGCGAGCTTTCTTCTGACGCCGAATAGCCAACGCCGCTCCGCCATCTCTTGTCGCACGACGGTCCTGCACAATATGTGCAAGTTCATGAGCTAGGAGCAATTTCCCAGCACTAGTCTCAGGCCTATACTCTCCGTCGCCGAAAACGATGTGGTTGTCGAGTGCGTAGGCGCGGGCACTAATCGTCCGAGCAGATTCTCCGGCTGTTCCATCGGCATGGATGCGGACGGAGCTGAGGTCGCACCCGAATCTCGGTTCAAAGAAGCTGCGGGTCTGCCGATCAAGCGGCTGTCCGCCGGAATTCATGACGTTCTGGATCAATGGCGGAGTGCCGTCGGAAGATACCGTCGGAGTCGTTGGGGTAACAGCCACTTGGCATTGAATGTTATCAGAGAAAGCTGCACCTTCCTCCTCAACGTCGGATGTGCGGTAGAGCCTGGCGACCGAATGCGGCAAATTCGAGTCTGACAGGACCTCATCCACTGACATGCGCATGATACGATCTGCAATCTGATCGGCTTCGCTCTCCGCAGGGTCGTCGGGCTGGGACACGTTCAGCTCGTTCGACTTCGCCCGGCACGATGGACAGCCGCCGCCGCAAGCACAGGACGAGTTGCGATGAATCACAGGGGCTGAGAATGAGAGGTCCCCTGACAGGACAGTCCGGCATTCAGGTGACAGCCTGGCGCTCCTGACTGCGCCGTGCTTGTGGCTAGTTGTATCCATCCTAGCAAACATCGCGTGATCCTTTTGCCAGATTGTCCGAACTCAATGACTGGAGGGCAACTGGCCAAATCCAAATGGTGCAAACGTGATTGACACATTTGGCAACAGTAAATGCTCCATCCCTGCTTCCCTGGTCGGATCGTAGGCATAATTGATACCGGCCGACACGTCGAGCCAGCGCCAGCGATAACCAATACCCACGCCGGCCTCCGCACCAAGCCGCACATCATTGCTCCTTCCCGCCTGAAAGGATGGGATCACGATTGCAGGTCCACCAAAAAAAGAGGCATACCCACCACCAGCTGCTCCAGGCCGCGCATCCGTCAGGCGAAATCCGCCTACCAGCGAGGCAAGAAACGAAGTTGGGGACGTAACCGGCGATGGACCACCTGTGGTCGTTTCACCGATCAGCGACAGCCCGACACCGACGGTCGGATTAACCAGCCCGAGAATCGGGTGTTGGAACTCTGTTCCCAAATACAGTCTGGCTTGCCATGTTGATTCACCAACACTGGGAAGCGCGGCGCCACCGGATAAACCGACAAGATAGGGAAACCCGTACAGTGTCGTTCTGACCCCTTCGGTGACGGACGTTGCAAACAACGCATAGGAATCGGCGTTCATGAGTGAATCCTCCGTATCCAGGAACATGAACGCCCAGTGGAAATCATACAAATGCGGATCACTGCCGGTCGATAATCCGGCCCGATGCGCGCATTCGTGTATTAACACTTCGGTGCGGACGCGATCAGATTTACTAAAATACTTGTTGGTGAGACACACGTTGGTACGACTCGATTGACAAGGACTCATCTGTGACACACACACATAGGCCAAAGCAGAGTCTCCCGGATGGCAACCGAATCTGCCGTTGCTCAGGGTGTCTTGGAGTTCATTTCTCGTGCAGGTGAGCCGAGCGAGAACAGTGGCAACCGTTTCATCCGTCTGACTATTGAAATACCAGTCCAGAGCTCTTCGGGTACCGGCAGCGAGTGGAGTGGTACCCAAGGCAGCTATCGCGCTATCCACATAGGCAATTGCTTGCGAGAGATCAGCATTGATATCGGTGATAGGCGTCGTGCATCGGCTTTGCTGACAGGGATCGGTCGCCCCACCTGAACAGCTGGCTCCAAAGGTTGGAGTGGTAGCCGTCGCCGTTGTCGAACCACCACCTGGAGCCGCCTGCCGCTGTAATCCGACGGCGCTGCTTCCCTGGCTTTGTTGTGCAACGTGGGCCAGCTCGTGCGCCAACAGATGTTTTCCGCGTTCACTCCCCGGGCTGTATTCTCCATGACCGAAAATAATGTTGTTCCCGAGTGTGTAAGCGCGGGCCTGTATCGACTCAGCCGATTGTCCGGCGGCGGAATCACTAAAGATACGGACTGAACTTAGGTCGCAGCCAATGCGCGGTTCAAAGAAGCGGCGTGTCCCTAAATCCAACGGCCGTCCGCCGGAGTTTATGACGTTGTTGATTAAAGGTGGAGTGCCCGGCGGTGATGCCGGAGCTGCTGAAGCGAACGCCTCTTTGCGCATGACTGGGATTTCGGTTAGCTCTTCTTCGTCTTCGCACCCACCGCATTTGCGATGGACTGTGCCCGACGCATTCGAGGAATGCGGGGTTGGGCTTGCATCTTTCACCGACATGCGCATGACTCGATCTGCGATTTGGTCGGCCTCGATCTCAGCTGGGTCGTTGGGCTGAGAAATGTTTAAATTGCTTTTCGCCTGGCATGCTGGGCACCCGCCACCGCAGGCGCAGGAAGTTTTGCGTTGGATTATCGGGTGTCCAGCAAGTGAAACGGAGGCAAGTGAGCTATCTACCGCTGGAGAGTGCGATACCTGCCGACTCCTGGCCTGAGTCTCAGGCGACTGGGTGGAAAATACTGGCATCACTAGCCTTGATCACATTAATGCTGCCTAACGCAAAATGTAGGAGTCAGAGTCTGTTTTCTCAACTCGCCCCCGGCCTTATCTTACTCCCAAAAGTCAGTCTGCTGGTCTGGTGCGGTACGACAAAGAAACCTACGGTCGGACTCACAATTTGGTGACGCGAGTTACAAGACCTGACCCTAAATTTCTAAATTACTGGCATGAGTATCAGACGATTGTCTGGCAAACATTGGTATCTTCACGTTCAATCACGTTCGCTGTGTTAATCTATACGTATAGAAACCTAGATCAGTTTGAGCCCCCAACGCCTTTCACCGTTCCAGCTCTCCGCCCGGACCTGTCCGGCACGAAGGCCAGGTTGATCGGGCACAAATGCGTCCTGCATCACCGAGGCCTATACGGCTCCCAAATGAAGTCGAAGACACCGCCATGGGTCAGGCCGCAACGGTCAGTGCAGGTTCCTCGGTTCTCCGCTGCTGCTGGCAGCGTTGGAAACGTCCCGTCGTAGGCGGCCGACGCCACCTCCTTTGGCGGAGTCGAATCATCCCAGTCTAAAACCTTCCACGCCCCGATGATGGCCCGCATGTCCCACCGATTCCATCGCCCGGTGTAGTCGTGGCAAAGCCGGCACATCTTCCCGAAGAGAGCGTAATTGGCCGTGCCTGCCAGCATGCACTTCCCACCCACAACCACGGAATTACCGCAGGTTCCAGCCGTCTCGCACAGGTGTCGTGTGGGGTCAGTAACACATCCAGAATCCCGTGGCGACCCACATGACCTGCTCATAAAATAGGCATCAAGCCATCCGGTATTTGGCAGGAACAGCTCCCTGGTATCCCAGGCCATGATCGGATTCACTAGCCAAACGAACCCAGCAGGGCCGAGCGCCGCACAGCTCCTAGACTGTTGGAAACCAGACAGTCCCCTGAACCATGGCTCGACCGTTCCAAGCATAGTGGTAAGCGAGCTGGTGATGTCGGGACCGCATATACGCGGTATGCGCGGTTCAGGTATTGGATTTTCGGCATCTCCAGGTATCGGAACTCCCGCAACTGGAATATCTGCATCACGATGTTCTGATGTTCCGGCATCCATATCGTCTTGTCGGTTTATATAACCAATTTGCTGAATAGTGTGTGTGAGTTCGTGGGCGATTAAATGTCTACCTGTTTCTGATTCCGGTTTGTATTCGCCACGGCCGAAGACGATGTTGCTGTTGAGGGTATATGCTCTTGCATGGATGGCTTGCGCTGATTGTCCAGCAATGGAATCTGTATGGATTCTGACGGAGCTTAGGTCATAACCCAACCTCGGCTCAAAAAAGCTGCGCGTCTGGTGATCGAGAGGGTGTCCGCCAGAGCTGATTGCATTTTGCACATGTGCAGGAATTTGAGAGAGCGTACTCCTGTGGGATGGAAGTGCTTTTCGTTGAACGGCTTCACTCTCGTCGTTGCCGTTATCACAACCGCGGTGAATGGTCCTACCCGCATGCACAGCATTTTGTACAGGCTTCACCTCCCCCACTGGCATCCGCATGACCTGATCAGCCATCCGATCAGCTTCAATCTCGGCGGGGTCGTTGGGCTGGGAAATCTTGAGATCGCTGGACTTTGCTTGGCAAGTCGGGCAGCCGCCGCCGCAGGGGCAGGAGGTTTTGGGATACACCAGGCTGGCCTGAGGTGAGAAAACCGACAAGCTAGGCATGCGGTTCTTGGCAAGATCCTCGGTCTGGGATTTTCGCCGCGAACTCTCTGAGACTGAAACCGGTGCTTTCAGAGTCGCTGTCATAATGTTATCCGTCAAACCCTACGGATCAGGGCAAAGATCAATCCGCTGCTCGCCGGATGGAACACCGGAATACACTTGGACCAAGCGGGCAAAACATTCTGCATTGGTAAACCTGCCCGTATGACCGATAAAGGATGCAAAATTATGAGCCGATTCATGGACAATTCTGGCCGCCTGATTCTCGGCGGAAAGGTCCCAAAATTCTGGACACATGGCCGTCAGAAATTCCCCCGCACAAGTAGTCAACACCGCACCCGTACAAATATCACCGGACGTTACCGCGCACCCACCTAATGTTCTCATTCCCGTCCCATCACAGAAAAAGAAAAAGCTTCCCGCGCCCATCGTCCGTCTGATCAGCCGCAACCGTCTGAGGAGAAGCGGCACGGATCGGCGACCGGTTCCGTCGGGGGCAGTCCATCCCCACGGATCATCAGGATCTAACCCCATGAGTACGAGGCCTTCGGCAAGCGCATCGGAAATAGTCGGCCAGCCGACAGGCGCCCCGGCTACTATTCGCTGGCGGGTAAAATCCAATTCCTCGATGACTGCATCAAACATTTCATTGGCTCTGTCTTCAGCAGCCGTAATAACGCCAACCGGATCGGCAACGGTGGTACCCGTGCTGCGAATTACCAACGGCAGGTGAGTGGCACAGCTAACCTTGCTCGCAGGCGTTAGATACAGCGCGTGGGACATTTCCATTGATTGTTGTGCCACATGAACCAGCTCATGAGCCAGGAGATGCCTCCCCGTTTTGCTCTCAGGCCTGTATTCCCCATTGCCAAAGACGATGTTGTTGCCGAGTGTGTAGGCTTTTGCGCCGACTGCGCGGGCGGACTCGGCTGCTGTTCCGTCAATATGAACTCGGACTCCGGAGAGGTCGTACCCAAGACGTGGCTCGAAGAAATTCCTGGTTTCACGGTCGAGTAAGCGTCCGCCTGAACTGGTGGCATGGTGCACATGTTCCGGAGCTTGAGATGGGATTCCTTCATTGGATGGTAATGTTTTTCGATGAATCGCTACTTTGTCACCATTGCAGGTCGCATATTTACGTCTGAGATTTGGGGGAACAGCGGAAATAGCCAAAGTCTCTGACTCATGAACCGGCATCCGCATCACTTCGTCTGTCATCCGATCGGCTTCGATTTCAGCTGGATCGTTGGGTTGGGAAATCTTGAGATCACCCGATTTCGCCAGACAGGCTGGGCACCCCCCGCCACAGGCGCACGAGGACTGCCTCTGAAGCGTTATGCCGATGGATGGGCTTGATGCATTCGGCGCAGAAACGACGGAACTGAATCCGGTCGATTGCGGATGATGCACTCGCATGGGTTGCTGTGCAAGGGCTGCTTGATTCATAACAGAGTCGCCCGCCTACTCCTCACTTCGGTCCAACCCTTGCCAACAGCTTGAGATAATCGCGACGCACCGTTTGATCCTCGCACAGTGCGAGCGATTCTTCGTAGCGTACTTTCGCTTGAACATAGTCACCCTGTGCTTCCAACGCCCGTGCCTGCTCGTACAGCTCAACGGCCTTGCGATGGTCCTCCCTGTGACCCATCACGGCACCCAATTCTTGGCGATGTCGGTCTTCTGCTCCACCAGGGATTGCTCCACTTCTCGATGGTCAATACTTGCCTTCGTTAAGCGGCTGCTCAGATTTCTCCGATGAGCGTCGCCCATACCAACGATCAGGTATTTCTTAGCGAGCGCCATCTGGATCTGTTGCCACATGATCTCCTCACGAGCCGGGCTCAAATCATTGAGACCGGCCTTGAGGTTCCCGGCGAGCGCAGCGCCTTCTGCTTCAAGCTTTTTATTTCCAAGCTGGCTCCCCAGCGCTTCAATATAACGAGAGCCGAACTCATGGAACACCTTGGTGAAATCTTCGATGACCGTGAGGTTGGCAAACTTGCCTGGCGAGGTCAGTTCGTAGATGCCGATCAAATCGTCACTGTCTTTGGCTGCGCTAAACGCATCCAGCGTTGACTTTTGCTTTTGGTAGTATTCCATGAGCCGGCGCGCGCTCTGGAAATAGTCCGACTCGATGAGCACCTCTGGGCCGAAGGCATACTGCGCGATATCCGCAGCAATATGAATGGCAAATGAGAGGTATAACGCAACACGCTCGCCATAGGAATAGTCGGTCGTCTTGGCACGCTTACCCCACTTCGTTTTATCGGCCGCGCTCATCCCAGTGGGGTTTGCAGGAATGTATTCATTGCGAGTGATCGCAGTACCGGTGAGCGCCTTGATGACAATGTTCTCCAGGTCGGGATTGAATTTGCCCCGGTCAACGAGGCCCGACACGCGGATATCCTTCCCCTTGTGTACTTGGTCGAGTCGAGTTTTGGTGCTCGTGCCGATGTCTTTCTGCTTGAACGGCAATACGTCGGCCAGCTCATTGAACGGCTCATACTTAAAACGAGCCGTCTGCAAGCCCAGGATGACGTCTTCCACATTGCCTTTGGGATTCTCATGGACCTCGCCGAGCACGGTCAGCTTTGTCGGCGGCAACCGATACCAGAAAGTCCCGGCAGAAGCCGTCTTCACATCACCGATATAGTCGGCCTTGCCATTGGCATAGTCCTCAAGCTCGGTCGTTGACAGGAACACGCGTTTCACACTGTCACCGATGAGCGACGCGACCGAATACTTGGTGCCCACGCTGCTCTTTGATCCTCCCTGCAGATAGTCGGATTCCTGTACCTTCGTTGAACCACCGCCGGTTCTGACCTTTCGCTGCACCGGTTGCGTGGCCCCGCTGTATCTCGCCCCATTCGCCTGTCTGTGCGGCTTCACGGCGTGATGCGCTGGGGACGACAACCGCTCGCCCATGCGGTCGGCTTCCGCCTCCAATGCGACATCGTCGTTGATATCGATCCCATGCAATGCTCCGCGTGGGACCACTCGACCTTGCCTCTGCTGGACGACGTGCCAGGCCTCGTGTGCAAGATGCGACTCCGCGCCAGGACCGAGATGAATCTGTCGCCCGTGCGTGACCGCTTCGGCATCAAGCCATGCCGGTTGAGGAGAGTCTCGATATACCTGCACATCCGACAAGTCCAAACCCGATGCCTCCTCCAGATTCTCTCTCAGCAACGTCGGCATGCTTATGCGGTTCCCCGCATGCTGTTGCATGACACGCTCGCCGAGGCAGCGCGGACACCCACCACCGCACACACATGTATGCGGTGGTTTCGGCAACAGGTGTTGGCTAGACGGCGTAGCCCATTGCACCGTTGTTGAGGTCTGCTCCGACGAACGGCGGGCGAATCGCCACGGCGCATTGTCACGCGCATGAAAAGTTGTGCTCATAGCCAATGATCCTCAGCGTGGGATTGACTCAAGGCTGGCTTCAGCCAGTAATCCCCTGGAACGCTCATCCACGACGCTTCACAGCACCGGCAAGGGACGACACGCAACAGGGTATTCAAATCTCCCCTCACCATGGGCAAGCCGTCAACACTTTGTTGGCGCGTTCGCAAACCGTATCGCGGCGTCCAGCTGATACGCGACGATAGGTTCTCATCTGCGGACAGCACGTCTCCGATGCCGGGGGGTCATCGGACTCACCTTCTTCCAGAACTACGTGGTCCTGATCCAGTTCTGGTCCTAAGGTCAAAGGCGTTGGAATGACGGAAACCAGAGGGTCTCGACCGGTCTCGTCATCACCTGCGGACTCCGATTCATCCGCCAGGGATTTCGTTCCGCAGTGGGCATCGAGAAACTCCTGCGCGCAACGTGCACTTTCCGCATAGGCGCGGCATTCAAACCAATCTTCGTTGGATTTGATCCACCGATTGAATGTATCTTGAATTTTCGTCTTGTCATTGTCGGTCTTCGCCTGTTTGTACGTCGCATTGGCTTTCTTACAGCACGGTGCCATGTCCGTCGCATGCACGTTTTCGTGGCGTTCGACGCAACTTCGATAACAAGGAGAAGGGTCGTGCATCGTCGTCGATGGCGTACCTACTGAGACATCGCAGCCGGTCTCCCCATTGGCTGACTGGTGCAAGATACCGACCGACCGGCGATCATTCACATAATCCGGCGCTGCACGACAGCGCGGACAGGTACCGCCGCAGGCACAGGAAACTATTCGAGAGAGAGGAATTTCACGAAGAGGCAGTGCAAGCCGAATAGGACCAGGGGCGCCCCCGATGCGCGGTCGAGCACCATGATAAGCCGCACGATTGGCGGGGATTTGCATCGAAACAGCCGCGTTCATTTCGCTTGGACTCCACCTTCGGCGGTTTCGTTCGCATCCGACCGCTACCGCTTCGACTTTGCCTTGCCGAAGCAGTAGGCGCAATAATCATAGCCGGCTATTTCGGCATCCGCGACGCTGCCGAAATAGACCACGGTGTTGGGCTTAATCGCCTCGAACTTGCAACGCTTGGTCAATTGTTCCGTATCGTGTACTTCGCGTGTCGCTGGATTACCGGCATAGCGTGCCCGGTCGGTCTTGCCGTCTGCGCTTTCGATCACATACTCCCGATACACGGTGCCCGCATTGACGACCAGCGGTATCGCATCTTCATGAATGACGACTGCCTTGGCATCGAGGATTTGGACACGCGCCAGAACTTCATTGCCATCGCCGGCTGTTGCCGCCGAAGCAGCCGCCTTGCGGGACAGTCTTTCAGTCATCCGATCTGAACTCTTCACATTCTGTTCTGCAGGTTGTCCTTTTCGCTTTTTGTCGGACTCCCGTTCAAAAGGAATACTGAAATAGCCATCAGGATTTGTGGTGGTGGATGCCAGGGGCTCGCCTTTGGCACCATCACGAGCGGCAATAAGTCGTACCGTCAGTCCATGTTGGGGAGCAAACGCATGATCCGAAACAAAACCATGAAATACGAGATTCTCTCCAGAGAATGAGCCGACCATACGGTCAATGCGTGCTTTTCCTTGCCGACTGGTCGTGCGCAATTCCATGGCACGTGCGATCGAGGCCTTCAGTCGTTCCACCCGTGGATCATTGTCTCGCGCCGTGCCCCTTGACAATCGGCTAAGCTCCCGCTCTTCAGATGCAACAAAGGCATCTGGGAGCGCGGCCATAAAAGCAAGCACCTCAAGTCCAACGTTCATGGCAGGCTGTCGTGCCGCAGCCATGGGAACTTCGAGAAATTGTTTTCGTATCGTCTCCGCCGTTGGTTCTCCGGTAAGAAATTCCGGGCGCTGATTCTTTTGGGAGTGATCGTTCATGGTAGATCTCCGGTTACGAGTCTGATGAAGCCATCAGGCCGACATTCACCCCTGCTCACGGCCGCATACGCCGGGGCAGAATGCTTCGACGAGAGACAGGTTATCCTTAAATATGCGCATATTCGGCAAGAACGCCTGAGCCCGCAAGCAGTGGGTAGCCTGATTATCTGTCGTGGTGTTCATGCCACCGATCGACCAGCCGGACAACAATGCACGGAGCCATGTCTCAGAAAAACGATTGTCGGCAACCCGCACGCTCCCGCCCCCAAGCATGACGCCAGTCAAGACGAAGACATTCGTCGAGTTGACTTCACACTGGTTATCGGTGAACCCGAGATCATCAAGCGAAACTACGGCTATTGAACTGAGGGCGAATGCAAACGGGTCTTCTCCCACATCGAACGTGACCTGATTCTCCGTAAACAGCGTTTTCCCGCTGTTCCATTTGCGCATCAGCGGCGGCCAGAGCGAGGGTGGTTTTGTCGAGACATTAATCAGTCCGAGGTTCCGAGCCCACTCACATTCCTTGCCCTTCAAGGCATCAGGCGGTTTTCCGGTTTGTATCAGGGCCAGCACCAAAAGCAAACCCAGCGTCCATTCATTGCTGATGCCAAGATTTCCAATAAGAACGGTCGTTGCGAGTAGATCCAGACCTTTCCCGGTCGTTCCTTCAGTGACCAAGCGATTGCGGCCGACCATCACGGAGCCCAGTGCAAAACAGGTGATCGCACGCCCAACCGGAGCAACAATCATATTATCGCGCAGCATCGCCGTGGTCGGACCGTCTGTAGACAAGGCACTGCGTTTCCGAGACGAGAATAAGTTCGTCTCGGTCGTGGTATCCAGTGAGGGAAGAATCAACCAAATATGAACTCCGCCACGTATGCCGACTTGTGCGTTACTGACCGGCTCCAGACTGCGGCTGCCATTATTGATGATGCGGTTGTCATCAAGTTGCAAACCTTGCACGAGGATGGCATAGACCCCGCAAATGGGAAAGAGATGATGGCGGCCGTTGTTGATGATTTCATT
The DNA here is from genome assembly GCA_016788465.1 of Nitrospira sp. Lineage (GTDB taxonomy): Bacteria > Nitrospirota > Nitrospiria > Nitrospirales > Nitrospiraceae > Nitrospira_D. Next base: position 37,579 of record JAEURV010000019.1, read on the forward strand.
GCGAAGAATACGCAAGTCACTGACTTTGGCGAGCACGATGCCGCCATACGCAACCAACCATTCCATCGCTTTACGCACCGGCGCAATGTCACGGCGCATGCAGCGCGTGATGACGTTGTCGAGAATGTGCAAATTATGCACGCCGATGAGATCGCCGCGATTCACGATGTCAAAAAACCGGACGACGCCGATGCCATTGGTTCCCATATCGGTGATGCGATTTCGTGCAATTTCGATATCATACAAATCCCCTGCCGAGACAAATTTTGGCGGACTCCCGTCCGGATTGTCCTCGTCGGTCGTATCGACAGGTTTGCATGGGTCACAGGGATCGGGCTGTTCCGGATCATCAGGTATGTCCCCGCCATCACCGCCCGCTTTGGCCAAGCTGCCTAGGGTAATGCCGTTCCAAATGCCGCCTTGAATCAGGTTATCGACGATGCGGACACGATCCGAACCGCCGGCGAGTTGGATGCCACCGCGTGTGGCGGCACCCACTGTGATCGGACTCGGCGGGGTGTTCACGCTCGCCGGCGATCCTGCGCTACCCACTTTCGGCGGAATGGTTGGTGCCGGTACGACACCTCCGCGCGGCAGGACTTCGATGATATTGGAATCGATCAGGATCTCGTCTCCTCGCGAATGAATCGCCGGCCAGATCGTCGGCACGTCTCTCATCTGCACCAGGCAACGACGAACCGCGACGCGACAGGCATTATCGATTTGTACGGCACTGCGCGGACCGGATTCGATCGCGAGGTCTTCAATCGTGATGGTGTCCGAGCTTGTGATCATGAACGCAGGCTGTGGGGCTCCGTCATCAGATATGGCACGAATGCGGGTGTCAGGGCCACAACCATGGATACGAATTCCGACTCGTTCATCGATGACGATACGTTCGTCATAAATACCGTTCAACACGCAGACCGTGCCGCCTTTCGCAGGGAGCGCGTCGATGGCCGCTTGCACTTTGACGAAATCGCCATGTGAATGGATACCGTCGCCGACACGGTAAGTGCAGCAGCCACGAAGCTTGGTCAGGGGCTGAAACGGGTGGCGGCAGTCTTCTATGTCGCCGCCTGTGACACTATTGCCGGTCCAGTGTATTTCCGCGAGAGGTACCCGGTGATAGAAGATGCCCTGCGGCGGAACCGGCGTGATCGGATCGCCAGACATCGGACCGGGAATCCCAACCAGAACCAGCGGATTGCCGATCCCAGCCGCCCGTGCCTCGAACGTCCAGAAATCAGACGGGGTATAGTTGCCAACGGCTTCAGACTCAAAGGTGACTTGAATCCCCAGATTATCCGGAAGGTTCTTCTTCGTCTTAAAGTCATCAACGCGCTCAATGCCATTCCAGAGGCGGAAAAATCGCTTGCCTGTCGCCGGAGCGGATGGAATCACTCCCTTATAAATATCGCCCGGAGTAACTAACGGGTCCGGCAGGGTGAGGGTATGATCGTTGGCAAGCGCGACTTTTGCGCCATACACGACTTTCCAACAACCGAGGAGCGGATCATAATCGAGCGCTTCCAGATAGAAATCGTGCGATCCTGAATATACGATCGCATTTTTATTTCCAAAGAGCGTGACGGTCTTGTTGATCGCGTCAAAATCGCCTGTCCCGACCAGCCCGCCATTCGCCTGCGACCACTTAAAGTAGGCCTGGGCCGCGGGTTTATCCGTATCGGCAATTTCAATGCGATAGAGACGATGCTCAAACCCTGTATAGCCGCCTTCCTCGACCACCGGACAATCGCCATCGATTGCCACCGTAGGTTTGAGTTCGACGATGAGCTTACCCTTATTTCCAAAATCGTCTTTCAGCGCGGCGATGACCGAATCACACGTATCATTCACGGCCATCCGGTAGAGCCGAAATCGAAACGCAGTCTGGACACGCTCCGTCGTATCCACGCCTCCAAGAGCCGGTTCGATCAGCAGAGCAGGATCCTGAAACGGGCTCAGTTCCTCGAGCCACGTTTCCAGAATCACCGCGTCGCGATCACCGGTAGCAGGAACAGCGCCTGGCAGCGGAGCCGCTTGGATCGGCGGGCCAAGATAGCTCGCCGTGCGGATCGCGTCGACTCCGGACGGGAGCACGGGAGGCTCTTTGTCTTTTGGTAGCTCGACGAGGAGTCCATCCGCCCACACCCGTCCCTTGTTCAGAGAGACTTTGACTTGACCGCCCGCGATTTCGGCTTTGGTAATCTTAAAACTGAGCGGTTCATCAGCCGGAACCGCCGCAACTCCAGCCCCGAATGCATCACGCGCGGCACGCTGCTGCCATTCGCCCATGATGTCGGTTTGCGCGTTCCAATCCCGATCAAGCAAGACACGGCCTTGCTGATGGAGCGTGCCACGAAAATTGTGCGATGTGTCTTTATTCCATGCGGAAAAATCGCCTCTCATTCATGCCTCCTTTAACTGACGGGGATCAACAGCGGCCTGATCCCGACCGGCATAAACTCACGAAATCGTATCTTCAAGTTGCGCCACTTGTGCGCCTCCAACACAAAATTAAACGCGCCCATTTGGTCGTTGTCGACACCCTCTTCGAGAATGCGGCGGTCGCATTCGAGCGAGAGCTGGCAATAGGCAGGATCGCCAAAGTATTCACTGGTAAAAATGAGCCGTGCGTCCGAGCCGAAGACACAGGCGAAATGAGGCGGCAGGCGGTGTTTGACCTCATTGGGCGGCGGTGGACTTCCGGTATCGTCCGCAAAATAGCAATACTTCAAACACCCGCGCTGCTGGTCAAACACTTCGACGACGCCCGTCACAATACCACCCGCACCTTCCGCACTGAAGGCCCGGACTCGACCAAGGATCGTCACGTTTCGAATGGTCGTGGCCCCGGCATAGCCGGTAGCCGGACTGGTGGCGTTCGTGATCGCAAAAGGGAACGCGTTCAATCCGATTGTCACTGGGATGGATTCGATAATCGAATCGACAAGACAGAGGCTGTATCCCCCATCAGTGAAGACGGCTCCGGAGATCGATCGCTGGAGAATGATTTCCGGCGTCTGTTTGAACGCCAGTTCTTCCGCGGCTGCAGCAAATCCATAGGGCTCCTTGAGATTCATTCCCGGAAGCAGCGGCGCGCGATTGCCATTAAAATGGCGGAATCCACCCGGATCGAGCGTGCAACTCAGGACTTCGAGCTTGTTCAGAGCGGCGCGCGCAATCAACGGCTGTCCGGCCGCAAAATTCATCCCGCGCGCGAGATAGAGCCCTTCCAGCCTGACAAACAACGCCCCCATTTGTGCATCAAGCGTCGCCTGTTCTGCGGCATCGACACCGACGACTTTGGCCGGCCGGAACGCGAGCGGTCGAGCCAATTCAATCACGGGTCGCTCTCCATCGGCCGCCCGTATGATCAACGGGCAAGACAACAGAATACTTCGTCCCAATTCACTATTGAGATCCGTCGCGTTCAGAAGATCGAGGTCCAGCGAGTGGGTACGGCTGTCTTTGATCTCGATGACGATCGCGGCCTTGGGAGTCCCGCCGGCCGCCGCGGCGCGTGCATCTTCGAGAGCTGTTTTCAGCACCGCCTGGAGCTGCTTGGCCGGATTGCGCAGCACCACGTCCTTGTAATAGACCAACGGTTGTACCGGATCGAATTCCTTCGGCAGCTGAGGATAGGAGATCGGGTGCGCACCCACCGGTCCGACGGCTCCATAGGTATAGGTCACCAACAAATCCTGGACGAGCGCATCCGCCCTCGTATCATCCGAAACACCGACACAGAGTCGGCCGTGGACCGGATCAATGGCGATCTCACGGTCGGCCAGCGGCGGATTGAGGCCATGCTCCCAGGCACAGAGATTCTCACCACGCAGGGTCCAAAATCTTGGCAGAGCCGTATGGGGCCACACTTCCCCAGGAAACGTCGGGTCGGGAAGATGCAGTTGCAAGCCGACATCGGACAGTTGGTACGACTTTAAATCGTCCTCGGGAACCGCCACATTGAAGGCTGGGTCATAGGACTCGACAGAGACATATTCCTGTGGAGCGGTAAATGACGCGTCGGCAAACAATTGGAGCGGCGCCGGACTTGGGGAGGCAAGCGAATCGTCATACTGTTTGGCGATGTCATAATCGGAAATGCGTGTCATAGGGATAGGCCCCGGTACCTGATCGGCCTTGGATATACGCGGTGCGATCGCAGACAGGTTGAGCGCAGCCGTGCCGGTTCTCCCTTCGGCAAAAAGGCCGATCCGGTTCGTATTGAAGAGCGCCACAGGCCTGCCGGCCGGCGTATTGATCGGCTTGACGTAGGGCATCGAAAGTGCATTGACCGGAATATCACACAGATTCACACGGACGACGCGAGGGGCGCCGAGCGACGGGGTCACCTTGTGCGCCAACGGCTTCGTCACGCCAAGACGGTAATCTTTGAGTCGCCACAGGTAAATCGCCAGATTGGGTAGGTTGTAGCTCACCTGCCCGATCTCTGGTGGCTTAACCTCCCCCACATGCGCAAAGGGATCAAATGGCGTATTCAGCTGCGCGAGTAATGACGGATCTCGTAAGGAGACGGTCCCTCCTCGAATGGGAGTCGAAGGGCGAACGGTCGGCAGCGAATAAGGAGGCGCGCCACCTTCATCAGGTCGCTGATGATTGAGGTGCTGATTCCACACCATCTTTTCGAGCAATTCCACCGAATGAACTCCCCATTTGGTGAGGATATAACTGAGCAGCTCGATGGCGCCCAACGTTCCCTTGCGCCTCCGGAGTGCGATCGTATCGGCCACATCGGCACGGAGCGTCCAAGGATCGCCGGACAGATGGGTGGTTCCCAACAGGTCACCGATGTACGGAATGACCCAGGGATCACAGGTTTCGATGAAGAGATCATGATAGAGCGATTCGATGTTTTCGTGGATCGCAGAAAACATGTCCTCGACTGGTGCGAGATAATCACGAAGCTGATAGGCGGGCATTGGTTGGCCGCCGGTCAGATAGAGCTTCGAAAGGTCACCGTCCTTGATACGATAGATTTCAGGAAGTCGCCGGTATAGCGCGACGCGTTTTTTCGTAGCCACCTCAACTGCCTCCCTCGGCAACCGGAGTCACCGTCAAATGCGTATCGAACAGGCTCAGGATATGGCGACTGTCACAGACCACGATCGGGTCAAGAATCGTCAGCGACGGCAATTCGATGGCCGCCGGATCATCCGTATCCATAAGTGCCGTGAAACCAACTGCCCGAGCCCAGAGCACACCCTCGACATTCTGCACGGTCCCTTCGATTGACGACGCATATTCGTGCCCGCCGAAACGTCTGCGCCCGAGGCTGAAGAGTCCGGTCTGATCTTCCTCCGAAGTGGCTTTCCCACGATTGACCCCCAATGCACGGCGGATCAACGGTTCGACGAGATCGGCGCGATAGGTCGGTTTGAGCGCATAGCGAACGGCAGCCGTCACGTACATCCGCTTGCCTAAGACGACATCGATCGCGTGACGCGCGGCTCCGCGCTGACCGTTGTAGGCGCTCAGCGTTGCGCGCACGTCGGCAATTTCGGCACTGCGTCCGGTTTCCATCAAAACCGTGACAGCCACAGCCGGTATATGATCGGCTACCTGCCACGCAGCGGACGCGGACGCGACTCCTGGAATGGCTGCCGCTTCGGATTCCACATCCTTGATGCTGACAATACGCCCCAGGCTCTGCACTTTGCCGGGTGCCGCTCGACGAGCATGTTCTCCCGATTCCGATGATGATCCACCGGTGGCGACCATGGGCATCCCGACCTTGTCCAGATTTTTGACCTTGGCCGACGCCTGGACTTTCGTATCCGCCTTAAGCGGGCCGTAGGCTCCGCTGCCGGTGCGGAACACCGCGGTGACATTATTCACGCCACTGGGCAGCCTTGCCCCGGCTTTGCCGTCTCCAAATTGCACCCAACTGTTGCCTTCGGCGTCTTCACGGACGATATAGATTTCCTCATCTTTGCCATATCCCCAAAGGCTGTCCGCTCGCGTCCACTCGCGTCCATTCACGCAGATTGCAAGTTCCGGCGTTTCGGCAGGCGTGTTGCCCGGTACGAGGTGATAGGTCAGCGGAGCTTTGGGGAGTTTGAAGTTCTGGAATGTCACCGTCTCATCACCACTGCCGATCGGCACTTCGGGAAGCGTTTTACCCTCATTCGCGTCAACGAGGTTGCCGTACACCGTGACAAGCGGCTTGGTATTCGGGAAGTCGGCATACCGGACGGATTCCGAGAGTGTTACGGCATGCAACTGCGGAATCGCCTCAGTACCGGTCGCTGAAGTCGACTCGATGTCGGTCACGGTGACTACCTGAGGCTCCGCACCTGGATTGCCAAGCATGATCCGGCGATCTTTTAGTGTGTCCGTCTGTTCAGACGTGCCATAGAAATAGAGGGTGTTGCCGGATGGCAGGATCGTTTCTTGCTTGGCGCGTACGAAACTGAGGAGCGGGCTCGTGACTTCATGGAAAAGTGCGTCGGCAATCTGCATCATCGCATTCGTCCCAACCGAACTCCCGAGTTCATCGTTGAGTCTTAGTTGGCTCACGGTCCCGCTGATTCCACCCCAGGTCATAGTCACGGTTCGAACATCGGTGATCATCCTGATGACCGTGCTCATCGGGAATGGTTGGCCGAGGATGTACGCCATGAATGGATACGTGAACGCCGCCTGGATGACGATTGGAACATTGTTTGGGAGATCGGTCACCTCCGAATCGATCGGAAAATCCCTATCACTGAGACTGGCACTCATGGTTGAGCCTTGGAAGGCATTGAACGGCGTATCCACAGGCCGGGCAAGCGGGACAGTTTGATACGGAATAGTCGATGACGTGGATGTGGTCCCTCCACTTACCGTGGCGGTGGATGTGACCGCCGCTGTCTTATTCACGATCTGCGATGGGCTGTTGTATCCGAAATGGTGAAAGGTCCGTCCGATACGGTAGCCCGATAGACTGCCGATATTTGAGGTGCGACTCAGCCTCCCCTTGATTTTGTAGTAGGTGCGCCCGTGTTCTTCTCGAATCGAGTCGATGAACATCACCTCGGCATTGGCCAAAGGGAAAGACCCTGGGAAATAGGCCGCCGGCGTTTCCCCGACGATCAGCCGATCGCCAACTTTCAGATCCGTCCGGGCTACGAGCTGCTCTGGATACGCAATGTAGAACTCGGTTGTCGTTGGCGTGATGTCCCCATCTTCGAGCGGCTTGTACAGATGAAACCGGCTCAACCATGGATAGGCTGTGATTTCTTGGGTCGTTTCGAAGTCAACAGGTTTCGGCAGTGCTTCGAGTGTGGCTTTCAGTGGAAACCCAACCGGGATCACGACAGGATCATTTTTTTTTAGCTCGAAGGCGAACACCGCCTTCCCACCCACGGCGGGCGAAAGCCGGTAGCCCAATAGCCGGACAAGCGCACCAACACTCTCCTGCCATTGCGCCGTTCGGAGAAATGCCTCATTGGCATACGTCTCTTGATAGAAGGTCAGGATATCCCCAAGGATCGATGCACCTTCGAGGAGCGCCACGGCAGGATCGTCAGGCGCGCGATGGGTCCATGTTTGGAGATTCAGAGTCTTGTCGATCTGGTGAAAGAGGAATTCGCGAATCGCTTCATAGGTCCCGATCCGGTAATTGAACCGGGAGAGCGATGGACGGTTGTCTTGACTGACGAGTCCTGCACCTGGGCGGCAGCACGGGCATTCCGCTTCTTGCCCACTCGGCAGCTCTGTTCCAGGCCGACGCGGGAACCGCAGAGGAACCGTGCAATCATTCGCGCAATCGCGGTCGCTCACTGCCTGCCTCCCTTGACCTCGAACCGGATAAACCCTTGCTCCAGGTGATCGGGGTTTCCCATCACCTGTATGATCTCGTTATAGTTGACCTGGGTCAGGGCGTCTGTCGCGGCAACGGGGGAATTCCATCGCTTGATCGACACGCTGATGGTGTTTTCAGCTGGTGGCGCGCCGGTTTTTTGTGCAACAACATGCTCAACTCCTTGAACCCTCATGGCACGCCCGATGATCTGGCTCGCATAGAGCGGCTGCCCGAACGTCCATTCATCGGGATGGAAAAACCCTTTGCGTCCATCGGGAGTCCATCCGGCAGAGAATTCCTGTTCAAGCACAAACTGAAGATCCTCCGGCCACACATCCGGTTTTGCACACAGCACGACGTTGATCTCCAGCGGAACGAACTCTGGCGGGCGTATCTCAAGGTCTTCACCGATCAGCCTGACGGCGTTCAGATAATCCGCCACGGTCCTTCGGAGTGCATACGAAAGCTCGGTGGTCCCGACGGGATCGATCGTGACCCGCACGGTACGCCAGCTTCCCGTCCACGCATAGCGGGCTGCGGCACGGGACACTCCTTCGATTTCTTCGGCCCGCGAGACATAGTCGGCCAGCGTGACCGCGCGAAGTTGACGTTGGCTATAGGCTTCAGGAACGCGCCGGATGATTTCGGCGACTGGTTCCCTCTCACACCCGTTCACCACATCGAACGGATTCCAACATGCGCGAAGAACGAACGGAAACGGCGGAACGACGTTGAGACTGTCTTCCGAAACACTCACGATCGTATCGGCACCGACGTTGCCATCGAGCGGCATTCCGTACTGATAAATACAGGTCACCAAAGCCCCATCGGGCAACTCCCTGCCATTCGTGCCGTTTCCAAAACGGATCACGCTGTGACGATGCTCATCGGTTTCGACCACAAAGTGATCACCGTTCTCGGAAGAATCATCGCTATGGATCAGGTTCGGGACCTCGTCCCATGGGTCGCCGGGGGGCGTCACTGTCACCGCCAGCGTTGATGCCGGTGGCACATCACCGCCGAGTCTTGTCTGTTTATAGGCAAGCGGAACTCCCGGGAGGCGGCAGAGCGTGCCCCAACGCGTGCGCTCATAATGAAACTGGAGCGGTTTATTGGGGTCGCTGATGTCCAGCAACTGTCCCTCATCTTTAAAAATCGTCCGCCCCTCACGTCCATGAAACATCTCGACCACATTGCCGTGAAAGAGTGAGACGTTCTTTACCGCACCGATCGCGGTTCCAGGATTGTCGGCAGGACAGTCCACGGTAAAGCAATAGTCGAACTGGAGTGCATCGTTCTTTTCCCACTGAACACGAACCATCCACTCGTTTGTAATAGGATCCTCGATCGACTCGGCTGCTTCCGGTACCAGTGAGAGAAGCTGACGTTTGGCGGGATTTCTTCCAGACGCCTTTCCGGTTTGCGGGTTCAGATGTTCCTGAATGAGCAGATGGCGGATGCGCTGGTTGCGGATCAAGTCACGGACCTCGTCGGCGGCGGCCTGCGTCGCGATCTCGATCGGTGGAGCGGGATCGGCCAGGTACAGCTTGCTGTAGAGCTTGAGATCAGCACGGGTACTGCCGGCTTTCAACCTCGTAATGGTATCGCTCCAGGTATAGAGGCCGATATGATTGAGATATTGATGGACGGTTTGCGTGCCCTCGTGACGAGAGAGAAATACCGCCGAACCCGCCGCTTCTTTCTTTTTCAGTGTGGTGTCATCGATCGTGCTTTCACCGGCCCATGCCTTGAGTCCTTGCGCGAGTTGGAACACCTTCTGTCCCGTATCGTGCCCAATTTCCAGCACAAGCCAGGTCGAAGCTTGACTGCCTTGATGGATGTGGTAGTCCATCAGCCTGGCATGCCGCGCAAGTGAGACCCGCTTTCTGGCAGAAGCCAGGTACGCTTCATTCATCACGCGATCCTGATAGTCGCTGAGCTCATCGGCTGCGACTGAGAAGAGCTCCGCCAGTACCATATCGAGATCAGCCTCGCTGGTCGGCTCCCATCCGGGCACACGACGCGACATCGCTGTGATCATCGTCCGGCGAAATGAACCGTAGTCCTTCGCGAGATAATCGATGCCTGGTTCCGGCAAGGGCGGACGGCCTGATTCCCACTCAGGGGCGCAGTTGTTATTGAAACACCCTGGACGAAACTTGAACCGTATCTCGGCAAAGAGCGGATCGATCACGGCGTTGGGAATTCCGATGGTGCTGATCCCAAGTGTGTAGGTGGAGTAGTCTCCAACCGGTTTAACGACGAGGCGCAGCAGCGGTTTCGTGGGGTCAGGCTGCGTGATCGCGACGTTGGGAGGACTTCCGGTTGAATCAACCTGCACTTGTCCGAGCGCGCTTCCTGCCCGCACTCGGATACCGCCCGAGATTGGGAAGAGCGTCTTGGCGAGATTGTTGTTGCCGGTGTATTCCAGGACAATGGCGGCCAAGACATTCAGATTGTAGAAGGAGAGCTCAAGAACGGCGGTATCCAATGCATTGTCTACTTCGACGACACGCAACAGCTTGATCCCATTCGGAGCGGTTGGTCCCGGCGAATCGGTCATCAAGCGCGCTCGCTCACGTAGCGGTTCGCTCCGAGCCGATTCCCTTAGAGGTATGGCTGCTTCTTCATACATACGCCGCTCAGCCTCCCTCGCGCTTGAAACGCAGCACACGCGTATCATCCGTCCCCGCTAGCCGGTACCTGATGTCGACCGAAATTGTCGAATTCTGTACCTCGACCTGAATGTATTCCAGAGTCACGCGATGCCCTAACCACCGATTGATCGCTTGTGTGATCTGCGCCTTGGCCATGGCCGCCGTCGCATCGTCAGCCGCCTCGAACACTAACCGTCTGACGCCGCCACCGAAATCGACTACGAACGGCCGTTCTCCGTGATTGGTCAACACAAGTTGGACGATCTCGTCACGGACATGCTCTTCGAGCGAATGAACAGTGGCCATCCGTCCATCGGTCCCGACGCGAAAAGGAAATGACAGATGTGCCCCGTTGACCGGCTTCATGCTTTACGTCGCCTTCGCCTTGGCCTGTGTCTGAACAATAATTGCCAAGCCCTGAACAGCCCCTTCGGCACTGATACACCTGCCGATGCTCGACTGAGTCAGCACTCCGATTCCATTGCTCTTGCACATCGTCGCACCCATCGTCCATTCGATTCGAATACATGGCTGCGGCTTGCCCGACGGCAGGGTGAACGGGCACCCCGCGACCGAATGAATATCCGTTTCGAGCAGTGCGGGCGCGCCATCGACCTTGCTCATCGTATTAGCCGTGGTGAGCACTGCTGTACCACCATGCGTACACATGACTTGGCTCATGGTCGTGAGAAGGTACCCGGGCATATGCTATGCGCCTATCTTCATGGCTCCATTCCCGATATCCACGCCGCCCGACGTCAGCTTGACGGAGCCCATGGTGCTCGCCTGGATGGTGATCTGTGTCGATTCGATCTTTATCTGTGGCGACATCGGCGAACTCCCCACTTGAAGTGTAATCTCGTTGGAGGTCAACGTGACGCTGGAATCACCGATCTTGAGGATAACGTCGGTGTCGCTCATGGTGAGTTCCGCCCCATCCGCATGAAGCAGCTTCACCTCATTGGCATCGTCGTCGAGCAACAGCTTATGACCTTTGGTCGTGATGAAACTTCGGATCAACTTGCCTTTTGGCTCAGGCATCTCACCAGACGCCCACCAAAATCCCGTCCAGATCGGAAGTGATGCGCGGCCTGCCTCGAATTCAACCCAGACGCCGTCGCCTTCTTCCGGGACGGCAACAAATCCATGCTTGCTCCCGGCAAACGGGCTGCAGGGCCGGACGTGTTCGAGCACGTGGTCGGCGCCAAACACATCGGGGACTTTGACCGCGATCATTCCAAGATTGTCACCGTCTTCGACCGATTCCACGATTCCTCGGTACTTTCCGAACAAATGCTCGTTCCGCCATTCGGAAAGATCGACCAATTGATCTTCAAACTCGAGCGGGTCCATCAAAAGATATCCGCTTGAATGTTAAAACTTACGGCGGCCGCACCCATTGCCACGGCAGCTGCCGGCGACAACGCATTCGCCGAAGTTTCCGGCGTCACGGCGTTTCCACGCAAAGAAAAACTTTGCGTATATTCTGATATCCCAAGCGTATGCGTAACCTTGAAGATCACATACTTCGCGCTGTAGCGGCTGTTAGAAACATTGGCGCGGATCATCCGGTATGGCAAGAGTATCCCCCGGAAGCACTGCGGTAGGACCGTCCCTTCGGCGCGGATGGTATAGCTTGATTGTCGCGCCAGACCCTCCGCCGCTTCAGACGGACTCAGGTGGTCACCGATTCCATGCGGAAGTCGCCTGGTCCGTATCTCGGAGCTTTCGGCAGCCGTTGCGGTTTCACCTTCAGACACGGCGGTGTCCGAAGAACGTGCACTCCCGGTTGAGACACTCTTGTCGTCCATACTCAACCAGGCACCTTCATACAGAGCCGCGCTGTTCGATACCCGCTGAACATGAAATCCATCGATGTTCCTGCCGGGCCCTGTCAGCACCAGAATGGGCAGCGACGGATCAGGGGTCTCCGGCAACTTCTTAAAAAAGCAATCGCTCGTACCAGGCACGCTTCCCGGCACCACATACGCATAAAACTCTGCATGTCGCTGCATCAGCGATCGGAGGAGCTGCATCGGCGTGCCATGTCGCTGTACAACGGCGTTGGGATCTGTCGCCGCACCGGTCTCATCCACTTCAACTGTTCCGCCGAGCGCGGCATCGGTCAGGAGCGACCGCGCGATGTCGCTATCCGACTGTCCCGGTGGAAAATCCTCCGAACCGGCCTCTCGGTGGAGCAAGGTCGTATCGTCGTGGACAGTCAGAGTTAACGTGCTGGCGCCAGGTTCAGCACTCATCCCGGGATCCTGGTCGACAATGCGGCCATCGATGAGCGGCACAAAATCGCCTTCCCCGACCCGCGCCTCGACACGTACGCGTGCAAGTTCAGCGTATTCAGGATTATTCTCACCATCCCAAGAACCGTCCTCGGCGATGCAAATCGGGATGGTGATCCTCGCCTGCCAGGCACGACCGATTTCCTGCTCCACCACGATCTCTTCGATCGCATTGAGCTGCTCCTGGCTGGCTGGAACATTGCCATAGTAAACCTTGAATTCTTTGACCATAGATCAGCTTTCCGGAACGAATATGAATCGCGTTTCTTCCCGTACGAGCGGATTTTCATTCCGTTCGCGTTCAACCAATCGGTTAGCCTCGAGCTCGGAGTTGGCATCCGCCACGTGCCAAAACTTTGTTCCGTCTTTGTATCGGCGGTGAGCCATCATATCGAGCCGATCGGTTCCCTTTGTCTCGGTAAATTTTCCTGGCACATACGGCGGCCGGCGCAATTTTACGGCAAGAACTTTAACCCCTTGTGCCGTTTCCACCTCGACAGTGACGCCTTTGATATACCTCGAATTTTCATCAAACATGCGTTCCCCCCCCGGCTAGAACGGTATCAATTCCACTATTTGATCCGCGGTATTCGCCAAATTCGCCATCGCCTGCGCATCCTTCGCCATATTGGTATAGAGCATGGCGCCCTTCGCGACTTCGTCGTCGGAACAGCGATCATTGGCATTGACCGCCAGCGTGATGGACACCTCGGCCTGAACAGGATTGAGAAGAAAATCGTACTGCTGTTCGGTAATGCTCATGGATTCGATGATCACGGGCAATACCCTGTAGACTCCCCAGATAAAAAGGATTCGTGGATATTTTTCGCGTGGAATCGGCTGACGCGGGGCGCCGCCTCCACCGCCTCCGAGCGCTCCCGCCGCTCCTCCAAGTGCCGCGCCAATCGCCGCAAGCAGATCGTTGGACGGATAGACCATCTTTTCCAAGGCAGCCAGCCGCGTACCCACGCCAAACAGGCGTGCCAAGGCCTTGTTCTCGCCGAACTCATCAGCGGCGCTAAAACTGGCCTTCAAGGTGATCCGTTCAATCGACGGCTCTCCAGCCTGCGTCGTCTCACGCGCCGTAGCTGATGCGGGGTGAGAAGGAATCTGCACAGTTCTGGTGAGGGTTTCAGGATTGAACTGAAAGATGACGACATTCGGGATCGGGCCCATAAAATCAGACCCATATTCAATCAGCGCTCCGCGCATCAGGAAGCCCATAGAATTACCGTTTGCCTCCATCGAGAACCTGCATGACGCTTGAGGTAACTTGCTTTCCAACCTGTGTCGGGATCACACCCGGATTCCCACCCATGCTGACCTTCCCAGAAGACAGACGATCGATCCTGATCATTCCTGAATGTCCCTGACTTGCTGCAGCCACATGTTTTACAATTTCCTGCCCGATATCCGAGGCAAACCTCTTCGGATCACCCATCAGGCGGCGTGCGCTTGAGGGAAGCCGCACATGTACGTTGGAAATATGAATCTTTTGCCTGTTCATGGGTTACTCGAGCTTGACGATGTCTTGTACATATGGCCCCAGCTGTTCGAAACTCAAAGACCGGCCCATCTTGTCGTATTCGCGTTTGACGGCGACGAGCACATCTTTCATAAATAGTTCATGATGTCCGTTCCCGGCGTGCGCCGATTGCAGGCAGGCGTTGAACACGATGGAACGGATGTGCCCCCCGGAAAGTGGGAACTGCCGTGCCAGGAAGGCAATATCAATGTGTGAATTGTCCGCTACGGAGGCGGGGATCACCTGTTGCCAAATGGCAGCTCGCTGGATCTCGTCCGGAACCGGAAACTCGATGATATGGCGGATACGGCGCAAAAAGGCTTGATCCAAGTCGTTCTTTCGGTTCGTCGCTAACACCGCCAGCCCTTTGAAGCGCTCCATCCGTTCCAAGAGATAACTGACTTCCAGATTGGCATAGCGATCGCGGGCATCATTGGCTTCGATGCGTTTGCCAAAAAGCGCATCGGCCTCGTCGAAGAACAACAACATGTCTGAGACATCTGCGGCGTCAAAGATTCGCTTCAGGTTTTTTTCTGTCTCCCCGATGTACTTATTCACCACTTGTGAAAGATCAATGCGGTACATCGGAAGTTTGAGCCGATGGGCCAAGATCTCCGCCGCCATGGTCTTTCCGGTTCCCGGGGGTCCTGAAAACAGGACGGTAATACCGCCTTCGTTCCACGCACGGGCAGTCCCCCAGTCGTAATGCACCTTGGTCAAGGCCTGCATCGCAGCCAACTGCTCTTCAAACTGAATCGCCTGCTTATTCGGGAGAATGAGTTGCTCGTCGGTAAAGCGAGGCTCGACAGCGGCCGCCAATTCACCCATGTCCACGCTCAGTTCGGCACGGCACGCCTCGATAAAATCATCTTCCTTCAGCGGTTCAGGCTGCGCCTTTAGCTCGACACAGATATCGTGGATCGTCTCCTTCTCATACCGAAACCGGCGAGCCATCTCCTTCAGAATCGATTCATATGTTTGGGCATCCTCTCCAAAACCTTCGATCCAGGCCGCAAGACGGCCTTCATACCCAAGCGCAGGAACTTTCACAAATGGTACCAACAGCGCGGGATCGAGATGCGCGACCTGCTTCCGATCGGCGATCGACAGGAACAATATGATAGGAACCGCCACGAGCGGCAGTCCTTCGTTACGCGCGCGCCGAGCTTCCGTTCCATCAAACAATTCATGGCGAATCAAAAGACTGTTCCCTGTCAGCCAGGCAAAACACATCAGCATCGCAAAATAGTCTTCGTGGCCGAGCAAGGTCGGATCGCCTTTGTATTCCCAGATTTTCTGCTCTGTCACCAGAGCAATCTCGATCGCAGTCTGGCGGTAGGCTGACCGGCGATGTCCAAGCAATGGCACGACACGCAGACCCTGCGGCATTTCTGCACGCACACGATAGGCGATCAACGATTCGGCTTTCGCAAGTTCACCGTGCCTCGCTTTCATCGGATCGACCAGCCTCAAACTTGTCGAACCGATTTCTGCTCCATGTTCGGCTCCATCAATCAGCACACGTGCCACCATCCATGGCACCGAGAGAGGTTGCTCCCAAAGCGTGTCGGCATAGGACCGCTGAACGGACGAGACACGACGGAGTAACCCCATCGCAAAAAGCGGGTGCATGGGATCGGAAAGCGTGTGAGCCTCTTCCGGGACATCCCACACTCGTTGGATCAGCATGAGGTTTGGGTAGATCCGAGATGGGTCATTCAGGCACGAGGCGATCACGGCTCCGAAACTCGCGTCAAACGCCGAAGCAAGCCCCATGGACAGCGTCAAGGCCGAGACATCATCAAGCGAGAGTTCCTGAAGGACCCAGCCAAAAGACCCGCGAACCGATTGATCAATTCTCGGGGGCGGAATCATTAGTTGTTCGGTCAAGTATTTCGCCGCGACATGACTGCCATAAAATCTCTGCTTTTCGTCCCAGTGACGCGAGAGATCGAGCGAAACCGACGCACGGTCGATCATCGGCGGCAATTCGCCAAATTGTTGAGGTGAACTGGCGCCGCGTTCGTGCCATACCCAGGCTATTTCACGGCGCAGCCGGAGCGTGGCTTGGCGCATCCAATAATTCGCCAACTCGTCGCGAGCCCGCAAATTTGGCGTGAACACAATAGGCTCTGTTCGTGCCGATTCCACGTTCATGGACTATCCATGTGAATCACCGGGCTTTGCGGAGCTTGCTGTCCGTTGACGATCACCACCAAGTGGTAATCGCCTGCCGGAATGGCATCGCTGCCGGCCATTGTGAGACGGCGCTGGGTCTGCGGTGGCGGCGGACCTGGTGGAATCGTAAATACATCAAACATCCGAGCGACGCTGCCATTTCGGTAGAATGCCGCGATCACATCATCACCATGCGTACCCAACAGCAGGCCTGTCAGATCAATCGTGGCAAAAGCCGTCCGAGGCGGCCCGCTGTTGACCGTCACGGCACCGGGGGGTACGGCAACCACAGATTGCAGCGTGGGCACCAGATTGCCGATGACCGCGTTGCTCTTTCTCTTTTTTCCCGTCCCGGGAAGGGTTTGCACGACCGTGACGGCATGGCTTCCGGCAGATATCCCGCCGGCACCGATCCTCGCGGCATCGACGGTGAACTTGAGCTGATCTGGCCGTTGCATCGTGACGGGCAACTCGACCGTTCCAAGCATGACTGAAAGATTCGCCACGTGCAGGTCGGTACCTCTTATCGTGACTTCCTCACCTACTTCGAAGCCAACGGGATCAAGGCCATCAATGTGTGCCCCCATGGATGGGATAGTATCGATGCCGACATATGGATCGGCCAGCGTCGTGGGAGGCTGCGTGTAATCGATACCGACCAACAGCGAGTAGTCACCAGGTTCAGCCGCCGCAATCATAACCGGGCGCACTTGAAAGCAAATCGAGAGCCTGTATTTTTCATCGGTTCCCTGCATGAGCTTGGCCAAGAGATCCGAGTTGCTCTCATCAAACGTGACATGCAATTCTTGAGGGTTCGGGCTGAGCGCCTTGCTGATCGCGGTGTTCACTCCGATATCGATCAAGTCGTTCCTGTTGAGCGCCTTGATCGCTCCACCGAGTCTCTGATGCGCAATAATCGTGTCGCTCACATCTTGGGCTGAGTAGGCCGTCAGCAAGTACTTCAACACCATCCACAACGGCGGCTTCTCACCGTCGTTGAGCGGCGTGTTCTTTAAGAAAGGATCAAACTCGATTTGATACAGGAAGAGGTTCAGATGGGGCGTTGCGTCATCCGAATCTTCAGGTTTGCCGATGGTCACGAGGGTCGAGCCGCTCAAGGCCTGAAGCCGCAGCTGCAACATTTCCGTGACCGCGCCGATGGCATTGGTTGTGTCTGCGAGCGCCATGATTCTCTAGAGATAATTCCGGCTCAGCCGTGATGGTGAACGCTTTGATTCTCTCTTGTCTTGGCCGGAGTCACTCCGCCGTGCAGGAGCCGGCTGAGGCGGTTTTCCGTCGTCCTCTATCACCACGTTGATCGTTCCTATGGAAAGATCCAGCACCTGTTCCTGAATGTCAGGAATCGTTTTTATGGTCCGCTCGCGAGTCCGATACTCCGGCCCATCTGTACCGGCGATACGGACCACACCGGGTTCGGGCTCCCATGGCGGCACAACTTCACGCTGCAATCCCAGCGACGAGGCGTGCTTCCCGTCCTCCCCTCCCTCAGACTTTCCGGATACCATCGGTTCCGCCGCGATCCATTCCTGGATGTCCTGCACAAGAATGGTTGGCACATCGGTACGTTCCACCGCACCGCCATTGAGGATTTCGGCTGTCCTTCTGAAATAGTTTTTGGCCTGCTGCTCCGCAGACGAGACTGCAGTGGCAAATTCGTTTGGCCTTAGTTCATGGATCGTCTCGGACTGTTCACCGACAGAATCCTCTTCTCCGGGATGCCGCGTTGGCGTGGGATCGATCGTCTGACTCTCGCCCTTTGACGACGTGTTTCCGCTCAACCCACCTACGGGAACTCCCCCGTGGATCGGATCATGAATCTCCGGAGAGACGACCCTAGGTTGGGGGCGATCAGACATCGCCAAGCCATCGGTTCGCTTTTTCGCCGCCAGACGTGCGTCTTCGGATATTCGCGTCGGAGGATCCTCGGTTTTCGACGACATGGCATGGTTCGTATCCAGAGTTGATGGGACCTCGACAACCTCTTCCATATCAATAGGCGAAGCCTGTGGCGAGCGAGGGCGCGCGCCGTGGGTCGCTGTTCCAGCTCGTAACGGTCTCGATTCCACAAATCGGAGGCCGCTCTGTCTGGCGATATTTGCAAAATATCCCGTCATTTCTTCGTGGCCCCAATCAGCTGCAGGTACTGCTGTCGTCGCCATTCGGGAACAGCAAGTACGTCCGCCTCACTCCAGTGATAATGTGTCGCCATTCTATGAATCGCATGGATCAACTGGGTTTGCATTCGGCTCAACATCGCGAGCGCCGTCTCCATCAGATCGACCCGATAGTCATTGAGCCGATCGCATTCTCCGCACCTCACCCGACAACTAAAATTCACGAGTGGGTCGGCGTCTTCAAATATCCTTTCAATCTCACGAATCGAGGTCCTTCCGAGAGTGGATGGGAACTCCGGCGTGATAGCCAGAGAACTGACCATTCTTTCGGCCGCATCCAGTTCGTCTCGGAATACGGTCCCTGCCCAGACTTCTTGGTCGCGGCCCGTGGGCTTTCGAAATTCAATGCGCCTCCCCTCCAGGTCGAGGCCGACCGTTTCAATGTGGTCCGCCTCACGCTGAGCTTCAGCTAGTTCCTTGACGGTGAGATCGAGTTCAAGATCCTCTCCACAGCCCTGACACTCAAACACTAAACTTAAAGCCTTCTCCCACCCTCCGACTGCGAGCAGCAGAAGGCATTCGATCCGCTGCCCGATTGAAAGCTCGGTAAAATGCCTCGGGGGAAGCAGACTCTCAGGATCAACGACACACAACTCAAGCACACGTGTCGTCAGAGCTGCCCGGTTCGGCACGGCAAAATCCACAGCGAGATCAGTCTCGAATTTCCCGAATCTCCTGAACCCGACACCATCGGTGCACCATGTCCCAGCGGATGACATAGTAACCGGTGGCAACGGGATCACCGCCCCTGCCTCGACCTGAGCATTCATGTCCTGCCTTACTCCTTAACCTTGTGGAACGTCGTCGGCCTCATTCGGTTCTTTGGTATCCTTGTCTCGGTCCCAACCTTCGAGTTCGATTTTCATCGATTCAATAGCCACGGCATTGGCATTGGCATTCAACTCGGGAATGGCCGTGTATTCGCTGACCCAGCAGTCGTACAAGAAATATCTGTACACCACGTGGCCTTTTTCGTTCATCATTTCGAGCGTGAGGTCTTTTTTATAGGCGGCCAGATCCATTGCACTATCGCCTGAATACGGATGCACTTTATTCGCCCACGCTTCAAATTCCGGATCGTGTGTCAGTCCACGTTCCACCGTGATGGCGTCGTAGCTGGTACGACCGGGGGACTTGTGATCGGTACTGTTGTCGCCGCCGTCGCGATGTTTGACCACCTCAGTCGTCCGCTTGAGTGCACTGACCTTACTAATCCCCATAACCGGTTTGCCGTCCCAGACGAGTCGGAACTTAAAGTTCTTGTACGGATCGAACCTCTTTGCGTTCTTGACGAATCCTTTTGCCATGTCACGCTCCTATTATCGGTTACAGATCCGGTATCTGTTGAATGCTGATGATGACGAACTCGGCTGGTTTGAGTGGTGCAAAACCGACTTGAATATTGACAATGCCGAGATTGCGATCGTTAGCCGTCGTTGTTTCGCCATCGCATTTGACGAAAAACGCCTTATCCGGCGTCGAGCCCTGGAAGGCGCCCTGCCTGAACAGTCCCATCATGAACGCAGTAATGTTCATGCGGATCTTAGCCCACAGCGGCTCATCGTTTGGCTCGAACACAACCCATTTCGTACCGCGAAAAAGCGACTCTTCGAGGAACAGCGCTAATCTGCGGATTGGAATATATTTCCACTCCGACCCAAAGTCATCGCTTCCATCCAGTGTGCGTGCACCCCAATTGACGATTCCGTTGGGGAATTTGCGGATGCAATTCACTCCGAGCTTATTCAGCACTCCATTTTCTCCGTCCGTCATATTCAACTCAACATCAAGGACTCCACGAAGATCTGCCTCGGTTCCCGCCGGAGCCTTCCACACGCCTCGCTGCGAATCAGTCCGCGCCATGAGGCCAGCAATCCCGCCGGACGGACCGATCCGCTTAATAATACCGGCGTCACTGTATGTGACCCTGGGATAGAACATCGCCGAGTTTTGCTTGACGATGCCGGCGCGGAGCCCATTGACCTTTGCCGCATCGGCGACCATTTTGTCTCCGTTGGTCCAACTCACCGGTGCGTCGATCAGCAAGAACGCTCGGCGGCTTTCACAATAGGTCGTGGCTGGTCCGATGAGTTGCTGATATTCACTTTCGTCGATGTCGCTATCCTGAGGAATAATCATGAGATTAAACAGATCGACGCGATCGAGCGCATAGAAGCCTGTATGGTCCAACGCACTTCCCGTGTAGTCGGCAACGGTCAGTGGTGTCCCGTCATCATCCTGTCCAATCTGTCCCGCACCATTTTGAAATGAGCCGGTCCCGATGTTGCCCAAGGCATACTGCCTGACGTTGGACGTGAATGATCCGGCCAAGTTTTCGGTTGCAGTTGAGACCGTATAGGTCGTATTCAACATCCCCACCTTGGGCTTGAAGGCGATCCGATATCCCCACACCTCGGCTGTCACCGGGGCGTCGGGTTTGTCATTTATGGTCTTCGCCATGATCTGAAGCTTTTCCCGCACCCCATCGGAATGGTTTGTGACCACTGACGAGAGCGCATCTTTGAACCACCGATCCGCAGCGCCGGTGGTTTGCAGCACATTAGGCGGTGGAACATTGAAGTCAACCGCGTTGGGGGCAGGGGCGCCGGCAAATGTAATCTTCGTGATGTCGTGCGTGGCATCCGTCTGAAGCAGTTTCGCCAAGACGTTCACGTTTCCTGAAAAATACGTCGACGTTGGAACGGGGCGATGATTGGCAAACCGTGTGACTTCCACTCCACCTTGGTCAATCCCGAGCATCAGCGCAGCGGCCAAGTCATTGCTGCTTGCGCGTCGTATCTTGACGCTGAGGTTGTTGCCTGTCGCCGAGGTAATTCGAAGAACTCTGTGTCCCGAACCAGCGTCTATTTCGTCCAGGCTGCAGGTAACCGATACACCGGCGGGAAGACTCGGCGTGATACGAGCCAGTATTTCAGCCTCAAGTGGAGCTTTTGTCGTCGCCGTCAACGGGGCAGGATTATTTGCGCGAAGGTCAACCGTTACAGGTGGCCCTTCATTCACGCTGATCTCAAACTTTCGACTCGCCGTGGCCAAGGGTGGGGTATAGATCAGACCGTTTAACTCATCTCGAATAATTGTCAATGTGGAGCCCATTACGCGGCGTCCCTCACTATAGCCCGCTTGCGCCGAAGAATTGATGTCAAAACCAGCCGCCAGTTGAACATCAACCAATTTTGAACTTTGAGTCACAAAATTAACGACATACCGGGGCGCTACCGGATTCATGGATAGGTTAAGAAAGGTCTCGCTGTTGACGACGACACCCCCTTCCTCTTGCGTGAGATAAAGATTGAAAGTCTCCTCGGGATTCGAGGTGTTGTAATCGATCGCCAATCTGACGTTGTTACCCCAGACACCAGCGTCTTTTGCCATAACGGTCAGCGCAGCCGCGCCGGCTAGATTTTTGAGAGCAATGTCGGCTTTTTTCGCATTGTGCGCAAGCCTGACGACATAACAGTCCGTCCCTCCGTTTCCAAAAAACTGGTTCACGTTTGCGCCTAACTCGCTTGACGAATGTCCACCTCCAAACTCACGCAAGAAATCCGAATAGCTCAAACACCGGACAGCCTTGTTGATCGCCCCTTTTTGCGCCCGGCCGAAAAATGCCGCGATGGAGGTGGACACACCCGTGATCGTTCTGACTCCACTTGGAACTTCCTGGATATAGACACCTGGGTAGCTAACCGACACTGGCATGGTTCGTCCTCCTTCGTTAGCATGCGCTGATCCTCATGATGGTTGCGTCCTGTTGCATGGCTGTCTGGCCGCTGTTCGCATCGTCCGGACGATGTCTAACTGGTCACTGGTCACTACTCGCTTTCGGCATGAACAGAGCTGGTGGGTAAACGCGATGTCTAGAGTAGGATCGACGCTCACAATGGTAAGATCTGGATACACGGCCAATAGCTGACTACACAGGCCGATCTCTTCGAAACTTTCTTGGGCCAAAATGACGATGTCGGCGTTGACCTTTCCGGTTTCTTGAAGAATCTTCATCGGACCGCGGCAATCCCCTACCACTTCCATGTCCTCTTGCTCAGTGATCATCTGGCGGAGCGCATCGGGAACCATCAGCGGGTGATTCCCGAGAAGTACTCGGATTCTATCCACAATGATTCCTCCTGCTTCTCTCTGGAGGCCACAGTAAAGTGGAGTATTTCCCTGGCCAATGGACCTTGGGATCTAGTTTGGATCTAGAATGAGCGATAAATTGGATCTAGGCCCATCTAGATCCCAACAAAACCGAAAGACCGACGTGTCACGCACGAGCCGAGCAGGAGTTGGAAGTGGACGTTGATCCGAGGGGAGGAATGATCAGAACCGTGGCGCAGTGAGGCCTTGCTCCTTGATGTAGCTCACCGCGGAATGTCTACTGTGTAACTGCAGCTTATCAAGAATGTTGTGGACATGGTTCTTGACGGTGGACACTTCGATATGGAGCCGAGTAGCAATTTCCTTATTGCTCAACCCATCTTCAATCAGCCGCACAATCTCCGTTTCTCGTCTGGTGAGATACACCCCGTTGGCATTGCGAAACTCTTCTCTCCGGTGAGCGAGCCGAGACATGCGGCAAAAGGAGAGGTGCGCGATCCTCGGCGAACAAAGTGTTTCGCCTCGAATAATCGCCCTGGCATTGTTCACCAGATCCTCGATCGATGCACGGTTCAGTAGATAACCTGAAGCTCCACCCATCTCAATGCAATAGAGAATCTCGTCGTCACTCTCCGGTACATCAATCACCAATGTCTTGAGTTCTGAGGACAGCGTGCAAATCTTTTCCGCATTCGCTATCCCGCCACGACGCAATACACCAAACTCCACGATCAGAATGTCTGTTCGTTCCGAATCAAGGACTGCGACAAGCTCTTCTATGCTGGGCGCCGACCCCGTGAGAACAAATGACGGCAGTTGAGCCAAGCAGCACCCGAGGCTTTCTCGGTACAGTTGGTTACTATGCAGTAGTGCTATGTGGATCGTCCGATGGTCCATCGCAGATCACGAGAACTCTCGTTGCTTTTCCTCCTCAAGCTTCTCAAAAGGATCCCTAACGTACTCCTGCTCTCCATGTTCGTCAAGATTCACTGGGTCGATTCCACGATGAAGAATCTCCGCGGAAGTTGAGCAAAAAGCATTCCTTTAAGGATGGCTATCCAATTTTTCGCACTTGATGGTCCCAATGCCTGCTGGAAACCGGAGCACCCGTATCGTAGATTAGGGAAGCCATCCGTTCGGGATGAGCATACTGAGCCTCGCTCCGAGATTCCAGCAAGGTGTCAATGCCGAACGTAGAATCGAATTTTTCAGAAGAACGCCATGCTGGCGTAGGTGACTGTGGAATTGTACTGGTCGGTGATGCCGCGGTCGTAGCGGAGGACCTGGCCCTTCTCCGCTTGGATCAAGCGCAATAGCGAGTAGATCGGTGAGAACCCGGAGATACGGCGCTGATCGTTTTCTCTCTGGATGTACGCTGCGAACTCCGCTGGCCTGATTTCTTCCGCATGCTTCAGCATCTCCAGGTCCCGTTGCATGGAGCGATGAAACGAAAAGTCGGTGGGTGGCGCCTTATCTCCATAGCGCAGGCCAAGATGAGCCAATTCTCCTGCCGCGATCACACAGACCGTCTTTCCAGACTCGGTAATGGTATCCCGGAGGGCCGTGAGAAATTGCTCCACGGAATGCTGAACGGTTGCATCTTTCAAACTGGATGCTGAAAACGAGGAGAGAATCGGAACCATCGTGAAGGGCTTGCCGACAGTGGTCTGAAGAAAGGGCAGCTGGAACTCAATGGCATGTTCGGACTGATGTGCGATCTCTTCATCGACGCACTCTGGTACCAACGTCTTCAGGTGCTTCACTATGTGCTGATCCGTTGGGATCACACCGAGAGGCGTCTCAAAATCTTTGTCCGTCACGGCGAACAGGTGCTCAAGACCGGCATGGGCGGTCCCGATGATCACATAGACATCCGGCTGCTGAGCTTCTTGTAACTCCTTGTATCCCCAGGCATAGACCGGCCCTGCTTGTTTGAGATCATAGGTGGGCACCACGAGCCCCCTGATCACCTTGCCTTTATTCTCAGATGGCTTAAAATCCGGCCCCTCACTTGAGGTGAAGAATCCGTCGATCTGCTTCCGCAGCTTAGCCCCATCGGCTTCATAACTTCGTCCGGCAAAAACCGCCGGACGGAACGGCCGTTGTCGATACTCGACCAGAGCCTGTTGGCGCGCTGTCTCCGTCTTTGGGCCTTCCAAAAACAGCTTTTCGTCCAAGTCCGAAACCAACTGTTCAACCTTGCTCGGGAGCAGAAACTCGCCGAACCGTTTTAAGTACAACGCACCGATCTCCTGGATGGAATGTTCTCCATCAAAATGCTGCACGATAAAAAAGAAGTTGAGAGGCAGCACCAGCTTTTCTTGACTCAGCCCGCTCGGGTCCCAGAGCACAACCAGCTGATCCTCCCCTTGCTTGATGGGCGAGAACTGGAGATTTCTCAGGACCGGATAGTGGACGGAGTCTTTGGCTTCACTGATTGTCATGATGATGGAGTCGATCTCGTCTGTGTGGTCTGTCGGGCTTGTTTAGAGACACATAGGTTCACTCTTACTGGCATAGTCTATCCGGACTATAGACCATTTCGTCAAGAGTCCGATATAGGCAAATCAGACTCACCAGAAAGACCAGATAGACAGGGTAGACCTATCGTTTTTCCTGCTCACTGGGACTCGACCACCGACTGAGAACAACCAACGCACTCACGACGGCCACCACCAGCCAGATCGTGGGGCGCCCATAGGAGGCGTCGGAGAATTCAATCAAGTCGCTC